>CAUSKO010000027.1:0-18282 GCA_963532255.1 uncultured Gemella sp.
AGGCAATAAAAAAGAGTGAGAATTTAACCTCTCACTCAAATTTTTAATCTTTCATATAAAAATCACACGTATATCCATCTGCAGTAAGTATCAATCCCTTTGCCCAATAAGGTGCTTGACTCATAGTTCCACAAATATCTTCTAATTTTGTATTCTCTGGCGCCTCTATAATTATTTCATCATGAACATGGGCTACAATATTATAATCACTTAAATTTTGTAAAGCATATATTAGTATATCTCTAGAAATAGCTTGTACTATATTCTCTACAAACTTAGGTCCATAACTCTCTATTCTCTCCCATTTTTTAGCTACACCTATACCTTCATAAGTGACTGATTCACATCCAAATTTATTAATTTCAATTTTGGGTTTAATATATGTTAGTTTTCTTCCACTTGGTAATCTTATTCTAAGTAATCCACTCCTACATTCAAATTCTATTCCGTGTGTTTTAGTCACACCTTTCATAGCTATTGTATCTTTTATAGCTTTATCTACCGTCCACCAAAGTGCTACTATATTCTGATTTGCTTCTCGCCATGATAAAACAAGTGGCTTTAATTCATCTTCTTTAAGTCCCATGTCAAGAGCACCCATTGCAGTTAGTGCTCCTACTGATCCGCCATAACCACACGCTAACTCTGCTATCTTGCCTTTTTGTCTTAAGTCACCATTTATGCCATGTTTAACAACAGGAACACCAAACATCTGTGAAGCTGACATACAATAAATATCTCCACCTTTTTTAAACAGTTCCTCTCGCCAAGTTTCTCCCGCAAGCCATGCAATTACTCTTGCTTCTATTGATGAAAAATCAGCTACATAAAACTTCATATTTTCTTTTGGAACAAAAGCTGTTCTTATAAGTTGTGAAAGAATATCTGGTACATTATCATATAATAATTCAAGAATATCTCCATTTCTATTTTTTATTATTGATCTAACCTCAAAGAGTTCTTTCATAGTATTCCTTGGTAGATTTTGCAATTGTACATTACGCCCAGAAAATCTCCCAGTCCTATTAGCACCTAAAAATTGAAACATTCCTCTACATCTATTATCCTCACAAGCTACATCTTTCATAGCTTGATATTTCTTTATAGATGATTTTGATAACTGCATTCTCAAAGCCAACGCTTTTGATACTTCTCCTTTGGTAACCTTAACAAGTTCTTTAACTGATTTTTTATCTAAACTTTCAGTTTCAACACCTTGTTCACTCAACCAACCTTTTAGCTGAACTACTGAGTTTGGATTTTCTAACTCTGTCAAAATTTGTAATTCACTCATTAACTTCGTTCTTACTTTGTCATCTAGGGCTATCACTCTCTCTACAAAATCTAAGTCTACTTTAATTCCTCTATCATTTATTTCTTGATCTAAATGGTACTCTTCCCATATAAAATCGGGTACTGGAAACTTCATAAGTTTACATTGTATTTCTTTTTCTGTATCAACATCACGAATATTATAGGTTTTAAAAGACTCCCATTTTATTTTATCGTGATATGGAAAGTTTCTATCTCTAAATCCATTTGATTTCGTTGGAGTACAAGGTACACAAAAATATTTTATCAGATCTTTACCTTCAATTAATTTTTGCTTTTCAAGTCCTAATACTTTCCCTACACCTTCAAGAGAAAATGGTAACCCCATATATGCACTCCATATCATTGTACATCTCCAGCTTTTTGGATTTAAATATGTTCCTTTAGTGAGTTTTAAAAATCTGGATAAACATATTCGTTCAAACTGTGCATTAAATGCCCACTTAATGACATTATCATCTAATAACGCTTGTATTATATCTTCAGATAATTTTTCTCCACTTGCTATATCAACTATCTCAGTTTTACCTCCATCTATAGAATATGCAAAGAGGAGGGCTTCAAAGTCCTCACTCTCAACATATTTATATACCCCAGACTTTGATATATTGATACTAGAGAATGTTTCAATATCAATATTTATAGTCTTCATTTTCTTAGTTTCTCCCTTATGTTTACATACAAGTCTACTAACTCTGTTATTATAAACTCACCAACATAGGTCGCAGCAAGTAAAACAATCAATAGATTAAGTATCTCCGAAATATTCATTTCTTCATCCTC
Source organism: uncultured Gemella sp. (assembly GCA_963532255.1). GTDB lineage: Bacteria > Bacillota > Bacilli > Staphylococcales > Gemellaceae > Gemella. Next base: position 2,116 of record CAUSKO010000027.1, read on the forward strand.
CTAAGCTAAGAATTCTTCATCTTCTTCAGTTGTAAAATCATCACTTGCACTACTACGTCCACCTAGAGGTTCACCATCACGAAGTTTTTGAATATTTCCTAGCCCACAAGCAATCCCTTTATTTCCATTAGAATTAAATGCATAAAAGTTAAGTGATACCCTACCATAACAACCACTATAAACTTCTGAGCGATCTAATATTGGTTGTACATTATTATCTACGATTTGAGGTGCTGTAGTAGAATTAGCATTGATAAAATAATATCCTTTGTATGCTTCATCTTCTCTTTCTATATCCCCATCACGTAGTGGTAATTTAAGTGTGGCTTTATTAGGTTTTTTTCCTCCAAACTTCGCTAATCCATCTTCAATTGCTGCATCCACTGCTTTATGCACAGCATTAATAGTTTTAGTATCAGACTTTGGAATCAATACCGATACGCTGTATCTTTCCTTACTACCATTAATTGAAACTGGCTCCCATCCGTTAAAATATGAAAATCTTGTGTTTACTCCTGTTACTACTTTTGTATCTTTTATTGCCATGATTATTTTTCCTCCATTACTTTAAATTCTTTGTTTACATCATGTTTAACTATTTCTTTTCTTTTATCACTTTTTAAAACAAGCACTGGTTTCCCTTCAGGTTTTATTATATAATCTCCTAGAAGTTCATTGAACTTATCTCTTCCTAATAGTTTTTGAAGTTCTGTTAATGTTATTAAACTTGTTTTATAAATATCATTATATCCATTTTCTTTTAATATCTCTGCGACTCTTTCTTCATCTTTAATTTTCCTAATAGAACGACCTTCTACTAATTTATAATTCGACCATTCTTTATCATTCTCTAAGGTTATTTTAGTTGCATATTCTTTTATTTCACCAGCCCATTTCACTAGATCATCAATATGTTCTAGTACCTCTTCTATCTCAGCATCATTTAATAGATAAGGTGAACAAAGTTGAAACCTCATAAGTTTATCATGATAATCTTTTCGAGCACGTAGTACAACATTGCAATTAGAAAACTGACACCATGGACCATAAGTCACAACCCCAAGTCCATTAAAAGCTAACTCTGCTTTTTCTTTAAGAACAGTATCCGCCCAATTTTTAAGTTCTTCTACTGATTTTTTGCTAGATGAAATATTATACTTTCTCGGTTGAAAAATAGTCATAACTACCTCATCAATATCATATAAAGCATCATAAATATTTAATGCACCCAGTGCATATAACATCATCTGTGGGTTTTCCTCAGCACTTACTTCTACTCCACGTCCATATTTTAAGTCAATAATATGAAGTATCTTATCTGCAATTATTATACAGTCCCCTGTTCCAAAGCCATCTGGTACATAGTTTGAAAAATCTAACCTTTGTTCAATTAAAACTATCGGATCTTTAGTAGATTTCTTAATATTTTCTATTGTTTCTACTATATAATTAACATAATCATCAGTATAATTATCCATATCCTTATCAAAATATTTTAACTTAGGTTTTCTAACTTTTTCACCCAATACTTTTCTTAGCTTATATTCAGATAGTCTATGAGCATCAGTACCTTCATTTGCTACTTCTGATACTTCTTTTTCAAAGAAGTTTTCTAATCTTGGTAGCGGTGGACAAGTAAGCCATCTATGAGCACTTGATGCATTCAACAAAGCATGTTTTCCCATATTAAAGTTCCTCAGCTTTCTTCATTAGTTCAACGTAGTGTTTAGCTTCAACTTCTGATAGCTTCCTTACACCATAAGTTTTAATTAACTCTCTTACCTCCGCTTGCTTACCTTCTTGGGCTTTTTTAGCTAGTACTCCACGTACTTCTTCAAGAGTAATAGTTTGATCTTCTTTAGTAGAGTTAGTTAATAATTCAGTACTCTCATCTTCAACTACTTTTGATTTTTTATCAACAGAAGTTTGTTCTGATTTTTCCTCAGCTATTACTTCACAAAGACTTTGAAGACTATCTGCTAATCGTCTTATATCCTCTATAACACTAAGCAATTGTTTTGTTTGACTCATATAGATTCACCCCTTTCTTAATTTCTTTAATATCTACCGAATGAATTGTCTGACCAGGTTTTAGTAAGTATACTTGAGTATATTCTCCAAATAACCACTGAACAATTTTCCTTGGTATCGTTATTCGAGATGCTTTTAAAATTTGAATCTCTTTATGATTTGAATCTGATACATTGATAATAACCTTATGCTTCATCAGTATCCCTCCTATTTATAATTTGTAAGTTAACCCCTACATATCTTAGTCAAAAAAAGAAGGAGTATTTTTAACCCCTTCTTACATTTTTTAATTAAATTTTCATTCTTAGTTTTTCTAATGCTTTTTTATGATACTTTGTCACCATCGCATTAGATATTTCCATTTCAGCTGCAATATCTATTTTCTTCATATTTTCTAGATAGATTTTTTCAATAACTAGTTTCTCATTATCAGTCAGTATTTCAAATGCCATTAAAATTTCATCTGACCATTCAAATTCTGTATTTTTTACGACCATATTCTCTATAGATGATTTATCAGAATTAACTAAATCTGCATCTAGAGATAAATTATAATTTCTTGGAAATTCCTCATTTTCATAATAATCTACATCTGATTTTTGAGGTTCATAGCCATAATTATTTTTAAAATCTTCTATAAAATTTTCTCTCCAAACTTTTATTATATCTTTTTCTTCTTTTGTTCTTCCTGGTCTAGCATTTTTACAATTATTATAGACCTCACTATCGTCTAAAGAATGAAGTAATTTTATATCCGCTTCTGTAATTCCATCTTTATCAATTTCTAAAGTATATTTATCACCATTTGCAAACTGATAACTATAAGTCATTCTATCATCTTGATAAGTTTTTCTAGTACGTAGTGGAATAAATCTTTTATTTGTTTTTTTAATAATCACCATAGTGACCTCATTTCCACTCAGGTGAGATCACAAATAAAATTTTATTACTATGAGAATTCTCTAGTGTAAAAATGGCACACTAAAATTACGGAAAGCACATAGAATTTTAAATAAGTTAGCAAAATAACCTTTATCGTTATCTCGGACTTATCTATTTAATTCATTTGTATCTCACCGTCTTAGTGGCCACTATGACTTTTTGAGTAATTATATTTAAATAATAAATTCTGTATATTTTACAGATTATTTGAAATTTAATCTTTATACGGTTTTCCGAATGTGATATAATATATCTATAAACAACCGTTTTCTAAAATATAGATTTTTTTATTATTCATACTATATATCTTAACGTTACTTTGGTTACTTGCAATAGTTACCAAGCGTTACTACGGTTACTAACGTTACTATTTTTATATAAAAAGGGGGGGCATGAAGATGTCTAATGAGCACTATCCATATTTATGTGGTGGAATTTTATTAAATTTACTAATTGAAGCTAAAAAACCAGCAATTAGTTCTAGGGAAAAACTAAATGGTAAAAAAAGTTTAATATCTGATGCAGATATATTGAAAGGATTAATCAAACTTGTTACAGGTGAGGAAGTTATAGCATCATCAGCTACATTAAAAAAAGATACTTCAGAGTACAAAAAATGCAATATAAACAGTACATCTATAATTACATTTACAGAAGCAAGTACGATAGCTACATTCAGAGACAAATATTTTAATCATTGTTGGGAACTTGTAGAGGAAGTTGCAGAGTTTATAGATACATATTTATTTGAGAACAAATTAAATTGGCTTATTAAATCTCTTTTAGAAATTATTATTAGTGACAATAATATTTTAGACGAACATAAGTTTTTATTTTCTAAAGATCAACATATACGTAAGATTGATATATGCTCTGCTAATATTAAAAATATAGAAATTGAATTTTTTATTATTTCCGTGTTAGTTCACGTAATATTAATAGAGAAAGATAATACATTAGGAAAATATACATTCAAAAAATTATATAAGCAAGATACACCTAGAACTCCTTGGAAATTATCTTATCCTATCGGACAGTCAATTACTATTTATGCCAAAATCGAAAGATTTAAAAAAGAAAATTTCATAATTGAAAACAATAATATTACTACAAATAATAGAATACCAACTTACGAAAACTCAGAAAAAGTTAAACCTCTACATCCTATTAAAAATTTTAAAATTTCTGAACCTATAATAAACTATAGAAATGTTAATTATAACTTTTTCAATAAAAAGTATTTCTATAATCTAATTGTTGGTGGAATAGAAAATGCTACATTCAGAGATGAGAATAAGACTAATGGATATTTCCTTATGAAAAAAGAACGGGTTTTAAATTTATGGTGTGATGATTTAGTTAAACCTCTAGCTAAACTTGGAATTAAAGAAAGAGATATACTTACTTCTTTCCCAACTATATTCGCAATAGACCAAGGTCCAAATGGTCATAAAGATGGAGACTTAGCTCATTATGGCTTTATTAGAAAAATAAGTGTACTTGGAGATAATGCTAAAATTGTTTTTGAGATTATCTCGTCATTTAGCCAACATGAGTTGTACAAATATAATTTTGAATTTGGTATAGAAGATTTTGAACTTTATAATACTCATTGGAGCGTGAAAGAAATTGATTTAGAAGATGAATTAAATAATTCTGATATAGACTTCTTTTAAAATGAAAAAGAGAGATAAGAAAAGTAAAAAGAGAATTTAATTACACAATTCTAAAAATCCTTTGAGAATTAGTATTAGTAAATGAAAATCTATTTAATAACTTTATATTAGAAATTTTAATTATATTTATTATTTATCTTATATGATATAAATTTTTTAGAAAATAAGTTAAAAAAGCTAAACACCTTAGTATTGCATAGAAAATTTCCTCATTTCCTCTCCTCTACTTGGTAATAAGCACAAAAATAGACTCCGAGTATTTTTACTCTGAGTCTATTAGATACATTCTCATTAAAGTTAATAAATTAAATAATTCTAAAATCTTTCTAAACTTTTAATTCGACACATTCTGTTAGTTGTTTTTTGATTCCTTCTTGAATATGGTGAGAAATCATTATTAAGGTTAACTTGTCGTCAGCTAAGATATTGTTTTCTATAATAAAATAAATTCTATTTTTTTAAAGTATATAAACTATATTATTTTACACTTCTTAAAAAGTCGATATTTTCTGATAATTTTTATTTTTTTTTTGAAAATTTATTGTATAATAATTTAATTCAAATAATTTAAAAATAGTAAAAAAGAAAAAATCATATCAGGTTGATATGATTTTTTCTTTTTTACTAACTTAACAAACAACAATGCTAAAGCTACTACACATCATTATACTTGCCTCTGAACAATACGCTGAACGAATCTGAGTTGTTGGCGGTATTGGAATCGGCGGCATTCTTGTTTCTATTTTTTGTAAATTTAAAACTTTGGAATTCATTATTTTCTCCTCCCTTCTTTATAAAAATATAAAAATTAAAATATTAATTATGATATTAACTAAAATTGATAATTCTAAAGAACCATATACTAAATATATTACCCCATAACACAATGTAAATAGTATTCCAACGACTCCAACTTCATTTAAAATAGAGTATATTACTACAGACGCTATTAATAATATGACTCTATGCTTATTTGATATATTTAAAACAATATACCTATAAAATATTCCTTCTATAAAAGGTGAAACAAGTACTTTTAACAATAATATTAATAATATAGGAATATTTAGCGACTTATATTTAAAAATCATACTAGCATTTTCTTTAAAAAGGTTACCACAAATATAAATAAAGACAAATATTACTATTGCCAACATTATTGCTCTTAGCACTTCACTTTTTTTAATGGCATCTATTTTCAAAACTACTATATTATTTTTTTTAAAAAATATAATTACACCTATAGTTAAAAGTAAATCTAAAAAATAACCTATTAATAATGTTTTTAAATCAGAACTTTTTTCTACCATACCACTTACTAATACTCCGACAAAGATGATGGTTGAAATATACATAACAAACAAACTAACTCTCTTATTCAAACTTAATTCTAGCATCTTAATCACCTTTCCTTTTTAATTCTATTATGTTGTCTGCTATACCCCTACTAACTTCTTTATGAGAAATTAATATTATAGTTCTATTATTTTTTATTTTATTTAATAAATTATTTATTAAGAGCTCATTCTCTTTATCCAAATTAGCAGTTGGCTCATCTAATATTAGTATCTCTGACTTTCTTATTATTCCTCTTAAAATAGATAATCTCTGCAATTCTCCCGAAGATAATCTTGCCATAACTGTTCCTATTTTTGTATTTAATCCGTCATCAAGAGAGTTGATACATTTAGTTAGATTCAATTTATTTACCAATTCCTCTATATAACTACTCTCGTACTCTTCACCTAACGTGATAGAATCATAAATACTATCTCCCCATTCTATTGATTCTTGTGGAACATAACTAAATATTTTTGTTCTCAGATATTTAGGTGAGTACTCATATATATTATTCCCTTTAATCAATATCCTTCCATTATTTACTCTATATAAATTCATAAGAAGTCTTACCAGTGTAGTTTTTCCTACACCTGATTCGCCTACTATAAGATTTATTTTATTTTTTTTGAAAGCTATACTGTATTTATCGAATATAGTATTTTCTCCATAACTAAATGATACATCACTCACTTCGATAATATTCTCAGATTCTAAGACATTAGTAACAGCTAGTTCTTTTCTTTTTTCATAATAGTCTAATTTATTGTATACATTTAAAATTCTTTCTCTTGCAGCTAAAATTACATTTATAGATACTACTGTATTAGCTATAATTGATATAGGAGTAGTTAAAAAAGTAGCATATATAACAAATTGCGCCAAATCTGATAACTTCATATCACCATTATTAACATCTAATCCTGCTAAAAGGACTACTACTATTATTCCTATTTGAAAAATCAAACTATTCATAGTCATTATTATTGATCTTACTTTAGCATTTTTTAAGCCAACTTTATAAATTTCTGATGATAATCTTTCTGAATTTTTCTTTAGTTTATCTATTAACCAAAATGATTTTATTATAATTATCTTTTGAAAAAATTTTTCAATAAAACTAACATACTCGGCTAAAATTCTCTGTTGTTGAGATATAACTTTTTTAAGAACAACTGAACTCATAAAACTAAACACTATTATTACCACAAATAATAATGCTGTATAGATAAATAATTTGTAATTTATCATTATCAAAAAATAAATAGATCCACAGAACAATACTACCCCTTCAAATATATCAAAAAAATCTGCTCCTATAGCATCCCTTATTACATTAATATCATTTGATAATGTTGAAATTATTTCTCCACTATTTTTTTCAGAAATTTTCTCTACCGAAGTATACAACAGTTTCCCAAAAAATTTTTCTCTCAAATCTAAAGCGATACCCTCTGCTATAGACTTAGATATATAAAATTTTATAGAACTTGCTACAAATAATGATATAGTCAATCCTAAAAAATATAATATTGTTCTTCCTGAAATATTGTAATACTGATTCAATATTTCACCTATATATTTTGGTTGATATAGCATCAATATTGAAACAATTGTCCCTAATAAACTCACTAAGATAATTCTATAAACATATTTTTTTAAGAAATATGCCATATAATACGCATTAAAAATTTTTTTCATCACACTCACACCCTCAGAAAAAAACTAGATGATATCAATTAAACTAAGTTCTAAATCCTATCTGCAATACATAAAACTAAAGGTGCTACAAAAACATATACTTTGTAAAGATTTATCAAAGTTCCCCTCAGATTTATTTTTAACTTTTACCTTTTGCAACATTAATATACTACTTAACACGAGGCATCCCTCCTATGTTACTAACAATGAACAAAACTAAATGAACTACAGAAAATATAACTACCATGAGACATTATATCACGTCCAACTACTGTAATTTTTTCATCTAACTTTGTTTTTTGTAAATCTAAAATTTTTTTATTCATAAGTATAATCTCCTATAATATATTTAGATATCATCTAGCCTTACTTAGAACTTCTATTTTAAATTAAACAACTCTTTTTGCGAAACTATCGGTAACCAACAAAATTTATTTTGGTAATCGCAATTATATATTAACATCCCAGTCAATCCGGTCGCTATATCAAACGATAATCTTAAAGAGTAATTACCTGGAAAATACACTTTATCATCTTCATCAAATAATAAATATTGACTAAGATTTTTCTTTAGTATTTTCTCATATCCTTTTTCTATACCTTTATCTTTGTAATAGTTATCTATATATTTTGCTATATACAATAAACCTACATATCCTTCAAATAATCCTGCACATACACACGGTTTAGCTAACAATGTTTTCTCTATACCTGTTAATACACTTTTTACTTTTTCTTCATCGAAAAAGTCTTTCATTAATAGTAACGGAATAACTAATCCTGCTGATCCAACAGAGAAATAAGGCATTAATCTTTCGTCTTTTACTTTTAAAAGAAACATACCTTCCACTTCTTGGAGTTTTTCTAATTCGTATAATAACACCTCATGAGCAAATGATATATATTCTTCATCTTGCAGAATATTGTATAAAGCATAACTGTATAAACTAACTCCACCCCAACCATATAATAATCCATCACTGGTTACTCCTGAAGTTGTAGTTATACTCTCGGCATCACTAAATATTATTTTTAGTTTTTTATATATTTCTAATGCTACTTCTAAATATTTGTTATCTTCTTCTAATATATACATATCTAATAAAGATAATCCAATCCCCGATAAACCACTCTCTAAAGATACATTATTTGTTTTTAATGCTAAACTATAGTTTTTATAAAATATTTCATATATATTACATGCGATCTCTTTTTCATTCATTTCATATAACATATTAGCTATGCCTAATAAACCTGAAAATAACCCAAAATCATATTCATGTATATCTAAATTTTCTATTATTCCCTTCAATATATGTTGAGGTATTCTTTCTCCTAACCTCACCAAAGTTGCAATAATCCCCATTGAACCATAACCAAATGAGACTTTTCCATATGGATATAGATACTGTTTTATATCTCCATGTACTTCACCGTTTTCTATGATAATATTATTTAATTCTTTTATAATATTATTATTCAAGATTTCATAATCAATATTTTCTTTTAAATGTAACTGCTTATTTGAATATTTTATATCAAATCTTTCATCTTTTGCATAATCTAATATTAAATCTAAAATACTAGTTGCCTGCTCTCCTAAATTTTCTTTAATCCAATTATAATGAACGTCAAATACATTAGAAGCTAACGTTTCCAATGAAACAATCGGCATTAATGCATTTTTAAATATTCTGAGCATACCTGTCCAATCTTTTTGCTCACTAAAATCCTGAATACTATCGAAGTATCCTGGCGTTCCTAAACTTTTATCTCCTTTTTCTCCTATCTTTCCTGCAGTTTCAAAATCAATAAATTTTATTGAATAATTCCCTTCCTTTTCAATAACCATTATATTTCTAGGTTGAATATCTCCATGGGTAATCCCTATTTTATGAATTTCCACTAAACCTTCGCAACATTTGATAGCAATTTTTTTCAAATTTTCTACATACTTGGTGACTTCACTTTCAAAAGATAAGGGATAATTACTAACCATCCAATTTGCTAAACTCATCCCTTCTACATTCTCCATTAGTAAAAAATAATGCTCCCATGCTTTAAATAATTTATATACTTTAGCCACACTCTCTACTTTTTCCAAAGAGCTCATAACTTCATATTCTTTTTTTAATCTAAATTCTGCATCTTTAAGACTACCATCCAATCCTGATTTAGGTCGTGCTTCTTTTAAAATGTATTTCTTACCTTGTTTATCAGCTACCTCATACACTCCACCAGAATTACTAAAATGCAAAGCTCCCAGAATATCATAATTATCTAATTCTGTTACGCACTCAGTTTCAACTTCATTTTGAAGTATAAACTCAGGTACTTCTACCCAACTAGGTATATTATAATAAGGTAATCTTAAATCTTCTACCAAGTTCCCAGTATCATCCACTATTGCTAATCTACCATCGTCTAATTTTCGTTCTATAAATCCGCCATATCTATAATATATATTGGATTCCTTCCACCTTCTATCAGAAAGTATATAAGGCCCATTATCAAAATTTCTCAATAAAACTTCCAACTCTTTTAAAGTTTTTTTAAATTCATCTATACTTTTAGGATATATAGTAATAAATTTCCCTGAAGATTCTCTAGCTGAATTTTTAGAATTTTTTACTATTAATTGAAATTCATTTTTTACATATTTGAATGGTATTTTATTAGCAAATAAGTAATTAGAAACAATTTTTAAAATTTTTTGAGCTTCTTCTATTGTAGAAGATATATGAATCTTCCATCCTTGTGATAGATACTTTCCTTTTTCTTCTGGTAATAAATTAACCCAATGAGTACCTACATTTTCCACCCATAATTTTGGTGTATCTACTGTATAAATTTTAGAAATATCATCGAGCGCTGGCATATAATACTTACTGTTTCCCATTAAATAATCATAATAACGAAAATCCATTTATATCTCCCCCTATTCTTCTCCTTCATTGTATCATACTTTTTTTAAAAACATCAATTTTTAAATATAAAATATTAAAAATCTATCACTAAATAATAAAACAATAATAACCAAGATAGATATATCAGTAGATACTTACTATTAAACTGCAAAAAGAAGTATAACAATTGGTATAAAACTAATAAGATATAAGAAACTGTAATACTTTAAATTAAAATCATCTTCAAGGAGGTTTTCACCTTTTTTTGTTATATTACAACTCCTTAAAGATATGATATAATATTTTAATTATATTGTCAATATATTTTTGTTGTTTTTCTGTAAAATATATGATAATTTGTATTTATAACTAATTAAAGAGACTAAAAACTATGAAAAAATATATTTTATTTTGTTACCTTCTGTTATTGAACAATATTTTAACTGGATGTTAAGCTCAGGATAACGACGGATTTTTTTATAATACTTTTACTAAAAACATGGATATGTTTTTATCTAATATTAATGTTTATGTTAAAAGTTGGGGAGTATCTATAATTATTATTACACTTATAGTAAAAGGAATTATCCTTCCTTTTATGTTGAAAAATTATAAAAGACAACGCACCTCGTCAATCAATATGGAAAAAGCAAAACCTGAATTAGATTTTGTGCAAAGTAAAATAAAAAAACTTACCGAAGATCAAAAAAGAGTATTTAATAATGACGAACGATTAAAAATAAGGATTGAACAAACTGAACTACAAAAAGAACTCTTTAAAATATATAAAAAATATGATTGTTCACCCGCAATTTTCGGAAACCTAATCCCTATTTTAATTCAGGCTCCGTTTATTTCTGGTTTATACTTTACATTACAAAATCCAGTTTATTCAAAAGATATTCTTGATTCAAAATTTTTATCTATTTCACTTGGTGAAAAATCTTATATTCTATTAATTCTTGTATTTATTATATATATGGTAGTTGGAAAGATTTCTCAAAGTATGATGCAAAGCAATCCAATGACACAAAACACACCAGAAGCTGAACGTGCACAAAATATCTCTAAAAACATGGTTTGGATTACTCCTATAATGTTAACATTTATAACATATACGAGTATAGCTGCCATTGGAATATATTTTGTAGCCAGTGGTATTCTTGTAGCATTTCAAATATTATTAGGACGTAAACTGTATCCACCTTACATACCTAAACCTCTAAAAAAATCAAATAAACAAAAAGCAAGATTAGTAAAAAAATAAAAATAAATGTACACTTAGCCATTTCTAACACAACAAAGTGTACATTTATTAACTCTTCATTAACAAATAAAGATTTTACTATCTAAGTTACTGTTAATCATTTTTAACTTTATACTTTCTAACGATTACTAAACTTCTAAACGATTTGTGTTTTCTATAAAGAATACTTAAATCGTATACTATATCCGAAATATTCCAACCTGTTCAATCCTATATCTAATTCTTTTCAAATCCCTTAATAGCAAGCCTTTTATATCGTTTAATTGTATTCTATTTTACGTTGTTATTTCTGTAACTATTAATTTATACATATAAAGTATCCTTCCATATATCTAATTATACAAGAGTATTTAATTATTTCTTGACTATACATTCTCAATATTATATCAAAATTTTAATTATTATTCCATATAAATAAAAAATAACATAAAAAGAGCTAGAATATATGATATATCTTCAAAGTTTTTATAAATATATCAAAAATTCTAACTCTTTATTTTATTCTACAAAATCTATTTAAACTTTTAGTTCAATACATTCTGTTAATTGTTGCTTAATTTCTTCTTGTATATGATGAGAAATCATTATTAAGGTAAGTTGATTATCAGCTAAGATGTTATTTTCTATACGTATTGCGGTTTTTTCATCTAATGCTGATGTTGCTTCATCTAAAATTAAAATTGGATAGTCTCTAATTAATACTCTAGCAAGAACTAATCTTTGCTTTTCACCACCAGATAATATTTCTCCCATATTTTCTAGCTCATGATCTAAACCATTATCTAAGTTTTTAACCCTATCATCTAGGCACACTTTTTTTAGAACATTCCATATTTCCTCATCCGAAAAACCTTCATCTAAAGTAATATTATATCGTATAGAACCTGTAAATATAGAAGTTTGTTGACTTACATAACCTATTTCATTTGAAAAATTGATATCATCTTGTGTTTCAAGAGGAACACTATCTATTAACACTTTATCAGTATCAGAGTGTAACTTTCCTAGAAGAAGTTTGATTAAAGTTGATTTCCCAGAACCACTTTTACCAATTATAGCGTATTTACCACCTTTATTTATATTGAAGTTGAAATCCTTAATAACATGATTATCACCAAAACTGTAATTAAAGTTTTTAAATTCTATTTTTTCTTTAACATGAGGATACTTTGTTTCCTTAACAGTTGATTTTCTTACAACACTATCTAATATATCTTTTGTCCCAATTACTTTGATATATAAATCAACTAGCTGAGCAGTAGATGTAAGATATATTCCTAATATAGTAGACACTGAGGCTATTGCTCCAATACTTAATTCGTTTCTCAAAACTAAATAAACAGCAAAGATAAAAATTAACAGCTCAAATAACTTCTCTATGCTTTATAAAGTTAGTTCACCAAACGCCATTAGCTTAGAAATATTATACTGTTGATCTTCTTTTTGACTCTGACTAGACTTAACATTTTTTGAAAATAGTTTTATTCTTCCAATATTCTTTAAATCTTCATACCCACTTATATATTCTTTTAAAACACCTGAAAACTTACCAGTTAATATCGATAAGTTTGTATAACCTACTCTAATCTTATTACCAAATTTTCCACTTATTAAAAACATTGCACCTGATGATACTATGGCAAAAATAACAAACTTCCAATTTATCATCCACAAGAAAACTACCGATGATATAAATAATACAATAGAGCTTAGCAAACTAGTTAGCGGTGAGAATAAATATGCAGATAATAATTCTAATTGATATGTATACTTTGCCATATGCTCCCCTGAGTCTACTTTATTGAAATCAGATTGGGGCATATTTTCAATATTTTCACTAATTCTATCTCCTAAATAAATTTTCCACTGTCTAATTAACTGAGCAACTATGATTTTTAACCAAGCCCTTAACAGTTCCACAGCTATTAAAATGCATATAATAATAGCTACTTTATACCACAATGATCCAGTTTTATACACTACTGTATTAACGATATCAACACGAGCATACACGACATAAACAGTTCCTATAGAAACTATTAATGTTAAAATAAACATAATGCTCAATTTTAATTTATTTAATGTTATGACTTCTAAAATATTTTTTATCATATAACTCCCACCTTATCTATTTTAACTCTTTACCTATGTTTACTCTATAAAGTCTAATCTTCCTCAATTTTAATCTTATAAAATCACTTTATTATTACTTAAATTCACATATAATACATGAACAGCTGACAATATGTTTATTAACAAAATGTAATAAGCAATATTTTCTAAGTACAATCCTATTAAACTTAAAATGATAGTAAATAACGGTGCACTTATTCTAAAAATTTGTAATATACTTTTTCTATATTCTTTATCATTAATTTTTATAAAATTAGTCCTTAATTTTATACTGATTGATACCCCAAGTGCCACTATTAAAGATAATAATATAACTTGTAATGGTAAAAATACCTTACATATAACAAATATAAAGAATACCATATCCAAAATTATGTAAGATATAAGTATATTATTTAAATTTATCTCATATTTCTTAGTAAGTATTAAAAATAAAACTACTGTTAGTCCTGGTATAAAGAATACAATACTAGAATATTGTATTAGATTTCTAGTCGCTAATTGCTTTATAAACATTGGTATAAAAAATACTGCTGTTCCCGATAATAACGCTGTATTAACAATAATATATTTTCTTTTTAAATCATTAAAAACTAATCTTTCAGACTTTTTCTCAGTTTTATTTTTAAAATTATTTATTTTTAAACTTGAAAATAAAATAAACACAATTATAAATACAATTAAATACTCCTCGATATTTATCTTATATATATAACTTCCTAAAGAAAAACCAAGTAATTTAGACAAATTGCTATATATAGATATATCTGTCACACCAACTTTGATAGACTTACTCTCCTCTATTACAAATAAATTATAATTAAGAAGCACTACTGTGATTAATAAATAATAAACAAAATAAAATATAAGTACATAAGTTATATTAATATTACTTTTAAAAATAAACATTACTATAGAAAAAACAATTAACATATAATAAAGATTTTTTGTCTTTATATCTGTTATTATTTTAAAATAACTAGTATCTAATAAAATAAAAAACTCTATTAAAGTAGTGATAAACAAAATAATGTATATAGGAAAATTATACACAGATATAAATTTTACTGTTATGTAGGAATATAGAACGCTCAATATTAGATTCAAACATAGATATAAACTTCTTGCTAATTTGACATTGAATTCTATAGCGTTCACCCCCAATAAATTTCATTTATTTTTTATACCATAATAAAATAAATCCTACTTTTTTAAAGTATATAGACTATATTATCTTACACTTCTTAAAAAGTCAATATTTTCTGAATATTATTCAGATTTTTTTATCAATTGTTATTTTAAATAAAAAACTAACCAAAAGATTTCTATTTTATATAGAATCTTTAAGTTAGTTTTACACCTATTTAACATAGTTATCCCTCTTAGTAGATATAGGACAGTTGGATATAATCTAAGAACCAAACTAGAAAATTTATCCACTATCCCTACAAATCACAGGCAGAAGAAATTAGCTGATTTTTAACCCGTAAAATAAAAAAAGACCTACCGTAGACTAAAAAATCTACGATAGGTTTAAACTTTATCTCTAAATAAATAAATTATGAAATTCTTATTCTCTCTTCAACACAATTAAACAACTACATTTTCAAACTTTTTATATTAGTATTTTATAGTTATAACTTACTTTATTCTATCTCTATACACCCAATTGAATATCCATTGAAGATTTATATCTGGTTCGTTATTTTCTAATTCTTCCAATATTGGTTTAAAATTTTCATAAATTTCTTCCTTTATTTTATTTTCATCTATTGTTGATATATCTATATGTTGCATATTATTGCCAAAATCAACTATTTTTAATAATTTAAAGTTTACATTGAAATAATAATCTTTATCATCAGAATCCATATATATATATATATATTTGTTCATCATCATGCATACTATATCCAAAATAAACATTTTTTTCAACATTTTGAACTGACTTTTCTTCTTGAATTTTATGTTTATATTTAAATCCATCTTTCTTACCAAGAATATCTAAATTTTCTGTAAACATCATCAATTCCAAATCTCTGACATTACTACTTGATGAATGTTTCGCATAATAAACTGAATTACCTTTTAAATTTGTATCCCCTATAAACCAAATTGTTGCTAACGCCAATATCACTAGTATAATTTTTTTTATCATTTTGCTCATTTCCTT
>CAUSKO010000028.1:0-18157 GCA_963532255.1 uncultured Gemella sp.
AGATATCCAAAGATACCGTGAATTAATTAAAGCTCTAGGATTAAGAAGATAATTTAGCTTTATAGGAGTGGAAATAAAACCATGCATGTGGTTTAGTATCCACTCCTAATTTTTTTTTAGAAAAGGTATTGACATACTAATAAAATATTGTTATACTAGTAAAGTACTTTGCAAGTAGCATTTATATAATGTCTCAGTAGCTCAGCAGGATAGAGCAACGGCCTTCTAAGCCGTCGGTCAGGGGTTCGAATCCCTTCTGGGACGTCATAAGGAGTAGAAATTTATTTCTACTCTTTTTTTTAATTTAAATAATTTTATATTATCTAAATAATAATAGATATTTCCTATCTAAAATATTAGTTTATATATATTTTTTTTATAAAAGTAATAAATAAAATTAACTTTATATAAAAGATGAGTATAGGTTATACTATACTCATCTTTACTTCTGTTACTTTTTTTACTTCAGGAATTTTCTCTTTTATATTTTTTTCAATAGCGAATTTAAGAGTGATATGCGATAATTCACAGTGTGCACATTCACCTTTAAATCTTATTTTTAAAATACCATCTTTAAAATTAATAAATTCTATATCTCCGCCATCCATTATTAATTTTGGTCTAATCTTTTCTAACTCAATCTTAATTTTCGAAATTGTCTCATAATAATCTTTACTCAAAATCTCTCCACCTCGCTATAGATATTATACCTGTAAAATTCTTAAAAATCAACTTTCACAAAAAGTTTATAAATAATTTATTAGAATGTAAGCATTCTACTATTAATTTTTAGTAAAAACAGTTATAATAAAATAAGAAAATAAATATAAAACGAGGGAAATATTTTATGGCAAACACAAATGAACAACTTATCTTGATTACAGATATAGCTGTTGGAAAATTCCAAGAAATGCTTTTTGATGCCGATAAAAAAGATAGTTATTTAAAAATATCTATTGCTTTAGAAGGTACAGAAATGCATTACGCTATAGATATAAAAGATGAATTAGAAGAAGGTGACAAAGTATACAACTTTGGAGACCTTAAAGTTCTAGTAAATGAAGAGGATGAATTACTATTAAAAGGACTTGAAATCGACTATGTGCAAGATGAATTTGGTAGTGAATTCACACTACATAATCCAAATATGATTGAAATGTATGATGAAGAAGACGGCGGTTGCTGTGGTGGCGGTTGCTGTTGTAGATAATTTCATTAATTAAAAATAACAAATAAAGGAGAATGATTATAATGAAAAATGTAGTAATTTTAGGTGCTGGATATGCAGGACTAACAACATTAAAAGGTCTTAAAAAGGCTGTAAAAGCAGGAGAGGTAAAAGTTACATTAGTTAACAAAAATTCATATCACTATGATACAGTAAACTTACACGAAGTATCAGCTGGTAATATTCCTGCAAGAGATATTTGTATTGATATTAAAGATGTAGTAACACCAGGTGTTGATTTTATTCAAGACGAAGTTATTAAAATTGATACTGAAAAAAAATTAGTTTTAACTAAAAAACATGAAATTGATTATGATGTATTAGTAATTGGTTTAGGATTCCAACCTGAAACATTTGGAATCGAAGGTATGGCTGAAAATGCATTACCAATCGCTGACGTATTAGCTGCAGAAAAAATTGCTGCTACTTTAGAAGATAACTTCAGAAAATATGCTACTAGCGAAGAAAAAGATGTTAAAGACATCTCTGTTATTGTAGGTGGTACAGGATTAGCTGGTATGGAATTCCTTGGTGAGTTAGTACACCGTAAAAAAGAATTATGTAATAAATATGGAATTGATGAAAAATTAGTTAAAATTTATGGTTTAGATGCTGCTCCAACATTATTACCAATGTTTGAGAAAGAATACAGTGACTATGCTAGAAAATACTTAGAAGATAATGGAATTGAAATTATCTTAGGTGCAGGAATCAAAGGAGCAACTAAAGATAGCTTCATTATTGAAGTAGATGGTGAAAGAAGAGAATTAAAAGCTAGTACTTTAGTATGGACTGCTGGAGTACGTGGTAACAAACTTATGGATGAAACTTTCCCAGAATTATCTAAACGTGGTCGTCTAGTAACTACTCAACAATTAACTGTACCAGGTCATGATGAAATTTACATCGTTGGAGACTGTGCAGCATTTATCGAAACTGGTCAAGAAAGACCATACCCAACAACAGCGCAAATCGCAAACCAAATGGGAGCTTACGTTGGTGCTAGAATTAGTGGAGCTCAAAATGGAGATTTCAAATATATTAACCGTGGTGTAGTTTGTTCTCTAGGATCAAAAGACGGTATTGCAGATGTAATGGGTGGTAAGAAAGCTAAAGGATTCAAAGCTGCTAAACTTAAAAAAATAATTGAAGCAAAAGCAATTTATGAATTAACAGATTTCTTAACTGCATTAAAAAATCAACGTATCCTATAATATAAATTAATAAAAATGTAAGAGGCTTAATATATATTAAGCCTCTTATTTTAATATATATAGTTATTAACTAATAGTATTATATTAAGTGGCAATAATAATTTAGATTTCATATTGAGAGTTATTAGATATAAAAATAAGAATTAGTTGTTTTTTTGTATTTCTTAAGATTTCTGGCGCGTGTAATTGAAAATAATATGTAATTATGGTAAGATATAGGGTAGAGAAAATATAATTAAAATTAGTTATGAGGAAAAATTATGATTTACAAAATAGCAAATACTGCAGAAGAATATGAACAAATTTTTAAATTGAATTATGAAACATTTGTTGATGAAATTCCTCAGCACGAAAAAAATGAAACTAAAAAATTAAAAGATAAATTTCATGATAAAAATATTTATATAATAGCAAAAAAAGAAAATAAAGTGGTCGGAATGATGGCATTGTCTGATGAACGTCCATTTTCATTAGATTCGAAACTTAATGATATTGATAAATACTACAAAGGTAGTTATGAAAAACCAGTTGAGATTAGATTGTTGTCTTTAAAACAAAAATATAGACAAACAAAAGTCTTTACAGAATTAATTCAAAGAACATTTAATTACATTATTCAAAACGGTTATGATATAGCGTTTATCTCAGGAACTACACGTCAAGAAAAATTATATAATCACATTGGATTTAGGAGATTTCATGAGAATGTAGGTACTAAAGACGCTGAATACATACCGATGTATCTTGATTTAAACGCTGATAATAAAGTTCTTAGAAGGCTAGCACGAGCTAAAAGAATTAACTTTTTACCTGGCCCAGTAGATCTTGCTGATGACGTTAAGGAAAAACTAACAAAACAACTTTACTCACATAGAAGTAATGAGTTTGTGAATTTGACTAAAAATACATTATCAAAACTAGAAAGAATTCTTGACGTTGAAGTAGCAACGATATTACATGGTTCAGCTACATTAGCAAATGAAGCAATTATGGCACAACTAAAAGGAAGAGGACTTAACAACGGTCTAATTCTTGCTAATGGTGAGTTCGGTAATAGACTTATCCGTGAAACTAAACGTCATTGTTTAAATGTTGATACTTATGAAGTTGGCTTTGGAGAAAGTTTTGATTTAGACTTATTAGACAAAAAATTAACTGAAGGAAATTATGATTTCGTTTATTTAGTTCATAATGAAACAAGTGTTGGAATTTTAAATGATTTAGATGAAATAACAAAAGTAGTTAAAGGTAAAAATATAGTATTAGCTGTTGATGCAGTATCATCAGTTGGTGCAGTTAAATATAGTTATAGAAATGTTGATTATGTTGCATGTTCATCAGGAAAAGCATTCTGTTCAGTAGCAGGTTTAGCGATTGTAGGTACTAATTGTGAGCTTATCCCACTAGAGAATACACCGTTATATCTTGATTTACATTATGCTAATAAGATGACATCAATACCTTTCACTCAACCGTCGATTTTAATGGAAGCATTAAGTACTGCTTTAGATGCTTTTAAAACTAACGAAAGGTATGAAAATATTCAAAATAATTATACATACATGAAAGAGGGATTAAAATCTCTTAATTTACCTATAATGAAAATTAAAGAGAAAGAGGTTTCTCCTGTAATAATAACAGTTGAGCTTCCTAAACATATTTCATCTCTTAATGTAGGTACATCTTTAGCGATAAATAATGTATTTATTCATTATAAGAGTTCGTACCTAGTAGAAAGAAATATTATTCAATTTTCTTTCATTAATATAAATACTACAACAAAAGAAATAGATTACACATTAAATATACTAAAAAAAATGATAGGAGATAACTAATGCCAGTATTTAAAGTATTTTATCAAGAAAATGCAAAAGAGATTCCAGTAAGGGAGAATACGCAAGTATTGTATGTAGAAGCTGATGGAGTGCCAGCAGTAAGAAAGTACCTAGATGATAGAAACTATAATGTTGAGCTTGTTCAAGAATTAAGTGAAGCATACTTAGAGTTTGAAAAACAATCTGAGGACTTTAAAGTGGAGAAAGTTAATGGATAAGATCATTAAAAAAAATGAAGTAGGGGTTGCTGCTATCGGTGGATTAGGGGAAATCGGTAAAAACACTTACGCCATTCAATATAGAGATGAGATAATTATTATCGATGCTGGAGTTAAGTTTCCTGGAGATAATATATTAGGAATTGATTATGTTATTCCAGATTATTCATATATTGAAAAGAATATAGATAAGATAAAAGCGTTGATAATAACACATGGTCACGAAGATCACATTGGAGGGCTACCGTTCTTATTAAGAAAAGTTAGTCTTCCAATTTATGGTGGTCCTCTGGCTATTGGTTTGATTAGATCAAAATTAGAAGAGCATAACTTATTAGGAAGAGCAGAATTAAACGTTATTGATGAAGATACTGTTTTAGAATATAAATATCTTAAAGTATCATTCCATAATACAACGCACTCTATACCAGATTCTTATGGTGTGATAGTTGGTACTCCACAAGGTAATATTGTTCACACAGGAGATTTCAAATTTGACTTTACTCCAGTTGGACAAGGTACAAACTTACATAAGATGGCTGCAATTGGAGATAAAGGAGTATTATGTCTTCTTTCTGACTCAACAAACTCAGAAAGATCAGAATTTACTCAAAGTGAAAAAGAAGTAGGTAAAACTATTTCAAATATTCTTCGTAAAGAAAAACATAGAGTAATATTCGCAACCTTTGCATCTAACGTTTATCGTGTTAAACAAGTAGTAGAAGCCTGTATCGAACACGGAAGAAAAATAGTTGTATTTGGTCGTTCAATGGAAAAAGCTATAAAAATAGGTACTGAGCTTGGATACATTAAAGCTCCAAAAGATACTTTTGTAAATAGCAAATACTTAAACCAAGTAGATCCTAATAAACTACTTATTTTATGTACAGGAACACAAGGAGAGGAACTTGCTGCTCTTAGTAGAATAGCAAATGGAACTCATAAAAAAATAACAATTATGCCGACTGACACGGTAATTTTTGCAAGTTCGGCTATTCCAGGTAACACACTTTCTATTAATAAAAACATTGATTTATTATCGAAACTTGGTGCTAATGTTATTACATCTAGTGTAAATAATGTACATACATCAGGGCACGGATCTAAGGAAGAACAAAAATTAATGTTTAGATTAATTAAACCAAAATACTTTATGCCGATACACGGAGAGTATAGAATGCAGGTTATTCATGCTCAAACAGCGGCTGAATGTGATATCCCGTTAGAAAATTCATTTATTATGGAAAATGGTGAAGTCTTAGCTTTAACTAGCGATAGCGCTAGAATAGCAGGTAAATTCGAGGCTTCTGATGTCTATGTAGATGGATTAGGTATTGGAGATATTGGAAGTGTAGTAATTAAAGAT
The DNA here is from genome assembly GCA_963532255.1 of uncultured Gemella sp. Lineage (GTDB taxonomy): Bacteria > Bacillota > Bacilli > Staphylococcales > Gemellaceae > Gemella. The sequence goes on from CAUSKO010000028.1 coordinate 5,862, forward strand.
AGAAAAGAACTTTCTGAAGAAGGTGTTATAGTAGTATCTGTTGCTATAGACTTTGCTAAAAGAAAATTATTAAATAATCCAGATGTTATTAGTCGTGGTTTTGTAAATATAAATGAATCAATGGAGCTTTTTAATGCTTGTAAAGGAATTATAAAAGAAGCTGTACTAGAAGCTCTAGAAAAAGATAACACAGGTGTTTATCACATGAGACAAAGCATTGTAGAGGCTTTAGGTGAATTCTTAGAAAATGAAATAGGTAGAAAACCTGTGATATTACCAACAATATTGGAGGTATAATTTATGAAATATAGAAGTGTGTTTGATATTATAGGTCCGGTTATGGTCGGGCCCTCTAGTTCTCATACAGCAGGAGCTGTTAGAATAGGTTTATTCACTAGATATATTTTTGGTATGGAGCCAGAAAAAATCAAAATAACTTTATATGGATCATTTAAAGAAACATATAAAGGTCATGGGACTGACATAGCGCTTATTGGAGGATTATTAGGTTATGATACTTCAGATAAGAGAATTAGAACTAGCATGGACGATGCTAAAGAAAAATGCATAGATTTTGAATTTATAGAAAGCGAAATAGAGCATATCCACCCTAATACTGCAAAAATTGAAGTAGAAACAGGGCGCCATAACCTTGACTTAGTAGGTAAGTCTATAGGTGGTGGGAAAATGGTTATCTTCGAGTTATTAGGATTCGATGTAAATATTTCTGGTGATTTCCCAAGTTACTTTATTTTCTATAAGTTTAATAATACAAATAAAGAAAATATACTAGAAAAAATTGATGAAATTTTCGCAGAGAAAAAAGTAAGTGTTAATTTTTCAAGTTCTATATTGGAAAGTACAAACTTAGTTGTTGTTGAGGCAATAGAAGAGCTTAGTAAAGAAACATTAAGTAAATTTGATAAACTAGATTATATTAATGAAATAAAATTTGCAAATAGATTGTAGATGGGGAGGAACTAGGATATGTTTACTAGTTTAGAAGATATTGTAGAAAAGTCGAAAAAAGAGAAGAAACCAGTCTCTGAATTAATGATTGAACAAGAAATAGAACTTAATGGAGTTAGTCGCTCAGCAGTAGAAAAGTTAATGAAAAGAAATTTAACTGTAATGATGCAGGCTGTTGAAGAAGGAATGGCTGGTGTTAGTTCTAAAACTGGACTTACAGGTGGAGATGCTAAAAAACTAAAGGAGTATATTGATAGTGGTAACTCAATAACAGGAGTAGATTTCTTAACAGGAGTTGCTGCTGCAATAGCTACAAACGAAGTTAATGCTTCACTTGGATTAATTTGTGCAACACCAACTGCGGGGTCAGCAGGTGTACTTCCAGGTTGTGTACATGCATTAAAGCAAAAATTTGATATTGATGAAGAAACACAATTAAGAATGCTTTTTACAGCAGGCGCTTTTGGGTTTGTTGTTGCAAATAATGCCTCGTGTGCAGGTGCTGAAGGTGGTTGCCAAGCAGAAATAGGTTCAGCAAGTGCAATGGCAGCTGCAGCAATAGTTGAAGCACGTGGTGGAGATGCAGAAATGTCTGCTCATGCTTTTGCAATAGCTATGAAAAATATGCTAGGTTTAGTATGTGACCCAGTGGCTGGATTAGTAGAAGTACCATGTGTTAAAAGAAATGCAGCAGGAGCTTCTATAGCACTAATGGCTGCGGATATGGCTTTAGCAGGAATTAAGAGTCGTATTCCTGCAGATGAAGTATTAGAGTCAATGTATAGAATAGGATTAGAAATGTCAACTACTCTTAAAGAAACTGCTAAAGGTGGATTGGCAATAACTAAAACTGGAGAAAGATATAGGAGTTTATTATTCGGTAATGATTAATATATTAGAAAAATCAGTAGGAACGATTAAAGGCGTAGGAGAAAAATATTTAAAAACATTAAACGAATTAGATATTTATACTGTTCGTGATGTTTTATATAATATTCCGTATAGAGTGTCTAGTTCTACTGATTTTTCTTCTTCTGTTAAAGATAATGAAAAAGTAGTAACTTCTGGGAAGGTTGAAACAAGAGTAAGTACCCAGTTTTATGGTAATAGAAGAAGTAGATCATTCTTTTCATTAGCTACACCGTCAGGAAGTGTGAAAATAGTATATTTCAATCAGATGTATTTAAAGAAGAATATAATAGAAGGTAGAGATATAGTGGTAAAAGGTACATATAATTCTGCTAATAATACTATCACTGCATCTAGCATCTCTTTTAATCCTGATGAAAAAAAACAAATTACTGGCGATACTATTGAAGTATTTTATCATTTAAAACAAGGTATAACACAAAAAAGATTTGCTAAGTTAGTAGATGAAGCATTTAATATGATAGATAAGGAAAATGTAATACTAGATTTAGTACCTGAAAATTTTAAAGGTATTTGGAAACTAGACAAAATATTGCATACTTTACATTTCCCAAAAAATGCTGAAGAATTTGATAAAGCTAGAAAAATGTTTGCATTTCATGAATTGTTTGATTATCAATTAAAATTACAACTTCAAAATATTAATAGTAGAGTAGAAGATGAAAGGTATTCTGTTGCTATATCGGATACTGATATAAGTACTTTTATAGACAGTTTGCCATTTATTCCAACTAATGCTCAAAATAGATCAATAAATGAAATAGTAGATGATTTAAGACAACCATATAAAACAGACCGTTTATTACAGGGAGATGTTGGTAGTGGAAAAACTGCAGTTGCTGCGGCTACATTATATGGAGCAATCAAGGCTGGATATCAAACTGCGATTATGGCGCCTACAGAAATTTTAGCCAATCAACACTTTGAAACATTTTTTGATTTTTTTAAAGTTTTAAATATCTCGATAGCACTTTTAACAAGTAGCACACCTAAAAAAGAGAGAAATAGGATTTTGAGCTTGCTTGAAGAAGGGGAGATTGAATTAATTGTTGGAACTCATTCACTTATTCAAAATGATGTTAAATTCAAGAATTTAAAATATGTAATTACTGATGAGCAACATCGTTTCGGAGTAAAACAAAGACAAACGCTTAGTAATAAAGGTGATGCAGTAAATTCGTTAATGATGACCGCAACTCCAATTCCAAGAAGTTTAGCAATTACTTTAATTACTGATATTAAGGTATCTACTATTGATGAATTACCTGCAGGTCGTAAAAAAGTAAAAACATACAAAGCAAATAATAAAAGTTTTTATAAAGTACTAGATAATATCAGGATGGAACTAGATAATGGTCGTCAAGGTTATGTAGTCTGTCCTTTGATTGAAGAATCTGAAAAAATGGATCTTCAAAACGTTGAAGAAACTTATGAAAAAATTAGAGAATATTTACCAAATGAGTACAAAATTGCTGTACTTCATGGTAAAATGACTAATAAGGAAAAGGATGAAATTGTTGAGAAGTTTTTAAAAAAAGAAATACATATATTAATATCTACTACAGTCATAGAAGTAGGAGTTAATGTTGCTAATGCAACATTTATGATTATTGTAGATGCACATAGATTTGGTTTAGCGACTTTACACCAGCTTAGAGGACGTGTTGGTCGTAGCAAATATCAATCATATTGTATTTTAGTAACTGATTCTAAAAGTGAAAGGATTGATATAATGTGCATAGAAAATGATGGCTTTAAAATAGCTGAGTTTGATTTAAAACAACGCGGTCCAGGAGATTTCTTTGGCACTAAACAAAGTGGAGTACCGAGTTTTAAAGTTGCAGACTTAATTAATGATGTAGATCTTATGTATTTAGCTAAAAAATTAGCTTTAAAAATTATTGAAGTTACTGATAATAAGCAGCGTTTATTACAATACGTTGGCTTAAACGAAACTATAATTTAAGGAGGATTTAGATGAGCAAAAAATTAAAAAATTGGCTAATAAATATTCTTATAGTAGTATTATTAGCAACATCAGTAGTACTAATATTCAAAAATCAAATTAGAGAATATTTCACAAATGATGTAAATGATAAAATTATAACGGCTTATCGTAATAATCAAGGTGAAGTAGAAGTACCTTGGTGGAAAAAAATGTTTACTGATAATGATTCGAAAATAAAACTAACCGATTCTATGTTAGGTATATTGAAAATTGATGATATTGATATTCAAGAACCTATATTCCAAGATGTTACTGAAATTAATTTAATTAATGGTGTAGCAACAGCACAAGAACCATCAACATTAGACGCTCAAAATGTTGTAATAGCAGGACATAGTGTTCAAGGGGTAGGAATAAGGTTTAATAATTTAAGTAAAATAAAAATGGGTACAAAAGTACAAATTATATCAAAAGATAAACTACGAACTTATGAAGTCAGTAGAATATATGATGTAATGCCAACACAAGTAGAAATTTTAGATCAACATGAAGGGAAAGATAAAATACTAACAATGTTTACTTGTGATAACTATAATCCTCAAACAGGTGAATGGGATAGCCGCTTTGTAGTAGAAGCAAAACTAATAGGAGAGGAAAGTGCATAAAATTATGAAAATAGGATTAGATATACTAGGAGTAGATGCTCCTGAAAAAATAATAAATTTCATTAATAGTTACAAAGATGATGAAGTAGAATTATATGTATATGGAATGGAAAATGAACTAGCAAAAGTTACTAAAACAGAAAATGTAGTGAAAAATCTTTGTACTGAACAGGTATTTATGGAAGATGATTCAGCGCGTGTTCATAGAAAGAAAAAAGATGCTTCAATGATTAGATTATTAGAAGATTTAAAAAATGATGTAATTGATGTAGCTATTTCTGGTGGTAGTACTGGAGCGTTTATGGCAAGCTCTATATTTATGTTAGGACGAATCGAAGGAGTATCAAAACCTGGTTTAGCATCATTACTTCCAACTCGTTCAGATCATAAATTCTTGTTAACTGATTTGGGTGCTAATGTAGAAGCTAGACCGGAAGATATCTTAAACTATGCTAGATTTGGGCAACTATATATGAAATATATATACAATATAGAATCACCAAGTGTAGCTTTACTTAATGTAGGTGTAGAAGAAACAAAAGGTAATAAAGTCTATAAAGAAGCACATCAACTTTTAAAATCAAATATACCTAATTTCAATGGAAATATTGAATCTAGGAATATATTAGAACATACAAATGATATTGTTGTATCTGAAGGATTCGCTGGTAATATTTTACTTAAAACCATAGAAGGTGTAGCTGGTTCACTAGGGAAAATGATTAAAGGTATCTTTATGCAAAATCTTAAAACAAAAATTGGTGGATTATTAGTGAAGTCAGGAATTAACGCTTTTAGGAAAAAATTTGACTATAGTGAATATGGTGGAGCATTCTTACTAGGTATTAAAAAACCAAGTATAAAAATACATGGTGCTGCTGATGAAAATGCACTTTATTATGCTGTTCAACAAGCAAAACAAATACACAAAACTAAACTTTATGATATAATGATAGAAACAATGGAAAAAGGAGAACAAAAATAATGGCTATTTTAGAAGAAGTAAAAGAAATTATAACAAAATATATTAAAATCGATCCTGAAAGAATAACTTTAGAATCAAGATTAAACGAAGATTTAGATGCAGATTCTATTGACATTGCTGATGTAGTAATGGATATTGAAGAAAAATACGGATTTGAATTTTCAGATGAAGATGCTGAGAGTATCGTAGCAATCAAAGACTTAGTAAAAGTCATTGAAGATAGAAAATAATAAATAAGAATCTCGAGGAAAGTTCTCCTCGAGATTTTTTAATATAAGAAATACTAAGCTAAAAAATTTTAACTTAGTATTTCTTTAATTTGTAATTAATTAGCATAACCTATACTAACAAGTTTCTCCGCCTCAAGAAGAACCAGCTCCTGCAGTACACCCATAACAATGAATACCAGTAACTATTCTCCTTACTCCAGTATGTTCATTTGCAAGCTCACTAACATGTTTTACTTTACCAGAAACTGGAAGTTTTTCTATCATATTAAAGTCGCAATCATAAAGAGTTCCATCTGGACCAACAGATATCATATTTCTGCACATTAAACCAGGCAGAGTAGCTGGATTATATGCTTTATAAAGTTTATTCATATAACCTTCATAAAGATCCTCTCTATGAAGAAACTCTGAAAATCGACCAATTGGATTATTAGTAATTGCAAATAAGTTATTAAAGACCACTTCAAAGTTATCATAAAGCTTCTTTTTATATGTTTTTTCTAAAGCTTCTTGTTTTGGTGGTAAATAAGCTCCATTGGGATTGTAAACTAAATTAAGAACAAGGTCATCTTCTTTTCCATAACCAAGTTCATTAAGTCTTCTAAGCACTTCTATAGATTTTGGAAAAACACCTTTTCCACGTTGCTTAGCAACAACTTTTTCATTATAGTATGGTAGTGATGCTACCACTTGAACTTTTAAATCACGGTATAGTTCAGGTATATCTCGATAAGAGGGAACAGCCAATATTATAAGATTTGTTCTAACGATGATAGTTTTAGCATACTGAGAAATTTCTTTTAAAAACCATCTAAAGTTGGGATTCATCTCTGGTGCTCCACCAGTAATATCCATAGTTTTATATTTACCAACTTTGAAAGCTTCAATAATTTGTTCAAATGTTTCTTTAACCATATTATTTTTTCTATGTGGACCACCATCGACGTGACAGTGACTACAAGTAATATTACATAAGCTTCCAACGTTAATTTGCATAACTTCTGGATATTCTTCTGTAAGTAGATATTCTTTTTCTTCTACTTGATCAAAAAATTTAGGAATATTAAGTTCTGTCATAATACATCCTAATTAGAAAGTTTATCAGATAATTCTTTACTTTGAAGACCGTGTACTAAAGTAATACCTGCTTTCATCGCAGCTGCAACATGGATTGCTTCTGCTATTTGATCTTGGTCGCAACCTTCTTCTAAACAAGTACTTGTATATGCATCAATGCAGTAAGGACAAGCTTCAGAGTGTGCAACAGCTAAAGCAATAAGAGCTTTTTCACGAGTAGTAAGTTCTCCTTCTGCCATTACATTACCATAATAATTCATAAAGTTTTTCCAATAATCAGGGGCATCTTCACCAAATTTACCTTCACCAAATTCTACTAAATGTTTCTTTTTAAAATAATCAGCCATAACAATTCTCTCCTTTATTAAACTGTATTAAAACTATTATAAATTAGTTTTTGTAAATAATCAATAAAAGAGTGTTTAGAAAAAAATAACAATTTACTAAAAAATAGTAAAACATTGTTTTATCTTATATCTTTATATAACTTAGCTAATTCTTCAACAGGAACTCCTTGACGATACATTCTTTGGAATTTCTGCATTTGCCACATTGTTGATAATGGTTTTCCTTTATAACGTCTAGTAGATGCAGTAATAGGTGAATCAATTACAGTAATCTTATAAGATTTTGCACTTAAATCTTCAGATATTCTATAATCTTCCATTAATGGCATATCTTTGTACCCACCAATTTCTTCAAAGACTTCTCTTTTTATAAATATAGCTTGGTCCCCAAATGCAAGGTTTGTGATACTAGCACGCATATTAGAAACTAAGGCATTCATTCTCATCTTAATACTATTTGGATAAAACCTAATTTTCAAACAACCAACAGGAGTAGGGCAGTCGAGGATTTTTTGAATAACATCTTTTTGAAGTACACTATCAGCGTGAACAAACCACAACATATCACCATTGCTAATTTTGGCACCATAATTCATTTGATTAGCTCGTCCTTTTTTGTCAGAAACATGATAAGAGTATCCAAAATGTGAAAGTTCTTCTAAAATCTCATGAGTTTTATCACTAGAACCTCCATCAATAAATAATACTTCATGTTTATCTATATCATGTAGACAATATAAATTATATATAAAATCACGAATGGTTTTTTCTTCGTTATAAATAGGTACAATAATAGAAATCATATAATTACTCCTGAAAAATAAGTTATTACTATTATAACATGTAGATATATATTTATAAAATAAAATATAAATATATAGTAATTACTTACGCTTTAAAATTATTATAATTACTTGACTTCTAACTGTATCTATTGTATAATCACAGTAGATACAAAAGAGGTGAAGTAAATGGAAATTAAAATTTCTAATCTATCATCAATACCTATCTATCAACAAATAGCAAGCAGCATAAGGAATAAGATTTTATCAAAAGAATATATATCAAATACACAGCTACCATCTATTAGATCTCTATCTAAAGAACTTGAAGTAGGTATAATAACTGTAAAAAAAGCTTATGAAGTGTTACTACAAGAAAATCTTATTTATTCAAAAGGAGCGGTCGGATACTTTGTAAATGAAGTAAATACTGAAGAAATTTTATCAATAAAAAAAAGTGAACTTTTAGTAGAACTGAAACAAATGATAGGAAAAGCAATTGATGATGGTTTAACAAAGGGAGATATAAATGAAATTTTAGAAAAAGTATTGGGGGAGAATTACTATGAGAATTAAGGTAAATAAATTAGAGATAACTAAAGAGAATTTTAAACTAGGTCCTATTGATTATACTTTTAATGAAGGTTATGTTTATGCAGTTACAGGAAATAGTGGGGGCGGTAAAACATTACTTTTACAAAGTATTTTAGGTAGTATAGATATAGAAAAAGAAATGGTACTATATGATGAATTAAATTTTTATGAAGATGAAGTAGAGATAAAATCTATTTACTCATATATACCAGATAAGCCATTATTTTCTGATAAACTAAGCGTAGAAACTATATTAAATAAAATTTCAAAGTTAGATTATAGATTTAATAAAAATAGTTGTTATAAATATTTAGAAAAATATAAAATTTATAAACATAAAAAAATCTATGAATTATCTCAAGGAGAAAAAAAGATTTTACTTTTTGGTATAGGTATTTCTACAAACTCTAATATTTTAGTTTTAGATAATCCATTAGCTGGTGTAGGATTAATAGCTAAAAGGGAGATGCTTTCAATGATTAGAGAGTTTATGGATGAAAATAAGATAACGATTATAGTTACCGAAGAACCTAGTGTTATTAAAAATTTAGCAGACTATATAATTGTACTAAATAATGGACAAGTTGAAATAAAAGAAGATGTAGTAGAATTACAAGAAAGGTACAATAATAAAAATATAGAAGACATTTTAATTTCTATATTAAAAGGGGGAGAAGAAAATGAATAAAGATGAATATAAAACAAAGTGTGGAGCTTTGTTAAATATTATTTCAAATAGAAATTATTCAACACCACAAATTTATAAAATATTCTATTTTGGATACTATTTTTTTACAATCCTAATAGCACTTTCAGTTCTTTTCGATAAAAATTATATAGTGGTATCAGTATTATCTGCTATAGTATTTGTTTTAAATGGGAGAAAATATGAAGATAAGGAATGGCTTATAACAGAGTACTTACCTATTTCATTTAAAGAAAGAGTAAGACAAATATATTTAACGACATATATATTTTTACTTCCATCTGTAATACTAGATTTTACGTTTAGGTATATTTATTATCAAGCAAATATAATCGAATATCTGTATGTATTACTAACAATAATAATAATTTCGAATTTAGCTATTATTCAAATGATTTTAACCAGACGTTCATTTTGGAATTTCGTAGCTCTAGATGTACTAATATATGCATTGGCAGTAAAAATAATTTCAATAGTTTTAAATGGATTATATTTAACAACTTTTGATAATACAAAATTTAATTTATTAAAAATAACAATGTTAGTAATATTAGCAATACTATTTCAAATATGCAGCACAAATCTGATAGTAGATTCAAGAAGAAAAGAAGAAATAAGTAGAGTTTACCAAATAATATTCATTATTGCAGTAACGCTAGCAACTGCATTACAGTTTTATCAAGGTATGTATTGGGTTAAATAATAAAAAAGTAGAATAAGGTATTTTTTACAATACCTTATTCTACTTTTTTATTCTAGCAATTATAAACAAAGAAAAAAGAGTACTTCCGAAGAAATACTCTTTTAATTTAAATTCTTATTTGAATTCTGCTGTGTTAACACGAACTCCAGGTCCCATAGTTGTAGTTACAGCTACAGATTTGAAGTAAGTTCCTTTAGCAGCAGCTGGTTTAGCTTTAGCTAAAGCGTCTTGAACAGCGTTGAAGTTTTCTACTAAATCTTCAGTAGAGAATGAAACTTTACCGATTGGAGTGTGAACAACACCAGCTTTTTCAGCACGGTATTCAACTTTACCAGCTTTAATTTCATTTACTGCTTTAGTAACGTCCATAGTTACTGTTCCAGTTTTAGGGTTTGGCATTAAACCTTTAGGTCCTAATACACGACCGATTTTACCAACTTCTCCCATCATGTCTGGAGTAGCTACGATTACGTCAAAATCAAACCAACCTTGTTGGATTTTAGTGATGTATTCACCTTGTCCTACGTAGTCAGCTCCTGCTGCTTCAGCTTCTGCTGCTTTATCACCTTTAGCAAAAACTAAAACTTTAGCAGTTTTACCAGTTCCTTTTGGAAGAACTACTGCTCCACGAACTTGTTGGTCATTTTTACGAGTGTCAACTCCTAAACGGAATGCAACTTCTACAGTTGCGTCAAAATTTACTGTGCTTGTTTTTTTAGCTAATTCGATTGCTTCTACTACAGAGTATAGACTAGAAGAATCTACTAATTTAGCTGCTTCAAGATATTTTTTACCTTTTTTTGCCATTATAATTATCCTCCTATTCTCCTATTAAGATACCCATACTTCTAGCAGTACCTTCAATCATACGCATTGCTGCTTCTAAAGAAGCTGCATTTAAGTCAGCCATTTTAAGTTCAGCGATTTCTTGAACTTGTGCTTTTGATACTGTAGCAACTTTGTCACGGTTTGGTACCGCAGATGCTTTATCAATTTTAGCTGCTTTTTTAAGTAATACTGGTGCAGGTGGTGTTTTAGTAATGAATGTAAATGAACGGTCTTCATATACTGAAATCACTACTGGAATGATTAATCCTGCTTGGTCTTGTGTACGAGCATTGAATTCTTTACAGAATCCCATGATGTTTACACCAGCTTGACCTAACGCTGGACCAACTGGTGGAGCTGGGTTAGCTTTACCTGCTGGTACTTGTAATTTAACAACTTTTATTATTTTTTTAGCCACGATAAAACCTCCTATTTATTTTTCGTGATGTGGTCATTTGAGCGTATTGAATTTTTCGCTCTCCCACTCAAACATGTTTTGTATTTTTACATACTTGAATATGATAACATACCAATAACTAGATTGCAAGTATTTTAGTAAATAAATTCAAAAAAATTATTCATATGTATTTACCTATAATATACCTTTTTTTAATGAGAGTCAATGATTATAAAGTCAAATAAAAAAATTTTATAAATTATAAAGATAAAATATTATAAATTTTTTATATAAAAAATTATGAAAATTAAGTTTCAGTAGGGCAAGAGTGCTATTGACTTTTTATTGCTAGTGGTGTAGAATTATATTTATGATATATTGCTTATTTTACTAATGTTTGTATAAGTTTATAAGAAGATATCATAAAGAAATTATTTAATATAGAAAGAGGTTGCAAGATGATTTATGGAATAATCAGTGTTGCAGCTTTGCTTGTTGGACTTTTATTTGGATATATTATTTCAAAAAATTCAATTCAAAAAAAATTAGAATTATCTAAACAAGATGCAGATCATATTATAGGTGAAGCAAGAAAAGAAGCGAGATATATAGTTGACAAAGAAACTAGTATCGCTAAAAAAGAGGCGGAAGAAATAATTAATATTGCAAATAAAGAAGCAGAATTTAAAAAGCAAGATATTCAAAGACAAGAGGATAGAATTCTTCAGAAAGAATCTTCACTAGAACGACAAACTGAACTTTTAAATAAAAAAGATGAGTTATTAAGTTCAAGAGAGATGAAATTAGAAGAAAAATCACAATTACTAGATGAGAAAAGTAATGAAGTGAATCAGCTTAAAATTCAACAAGAAACGGAGTTGCAAAGAATTGCAAACTTAACTGAACAACAAGCTCGTGAAGAGATTATGGCCGCAGTGGAAACTGATATGGCTAAAGACATGGCAATATATATAAGAAATAAAGAATTAGAAGCGAAGAACGTTGCTGATAAGAGAGCAAAAGAACTAATTGTACAATCTCTACAACGTTATGCAACAGATGTAGTAAGTGAAACTACTGTTTCTGTTGTTGATCTTCCTAGTGATGATATGAAAGGTCGTATTATCGGTCGTGA
>CAUSKO010000029.1:0-17602 GCA_963532255.1 uncultured Gemella sp.
ACTCCAGAACAACAACGTGACGTATTAAGCCGTACAATGCACCAATTCATGTAATATAATAATTAAACGAAAAAGGAGGGGGCTCTTAGCCCCCACTTTTTTATTGTAAAATATTGTAAAAGTATTTACACAAAGTTATAGAATACGTTATAATAAGTATATAGAAAACAGTAAAGGAGGGGGCAAATTATGAAACTATCTAATTTAGCACCTGTTGAGGATACAAATGAACTAACTGCAAATGTTCACTCTGTAGAATCATTTGGTAACGTAGATGGACCAGGAATAAGATATGTAGTTTTCTTTCAAGGGTGTATGTTAAGATGCAAATATTGTCACAATCCTGATACTTGGAAGATGCATAATCCTGATGCTAAAGTCGTTACAGTAAGTCAATTATCTAAAGAAATAGTTAAATATAGAAATTTCTTCGAAGCCAGCGAAGGTGGAGGAGTTACAGTAAGTGGGGGAGAATCTCTTCTACAATTAGATTTTGTTCTTGAATTATTTAGACAATTAAAAGCACTAGATATTAATACTTGTGTTGACACGTGTGGAGGTTTCTATGTGAATACTCCTACTATGAACAAAAAAATTCTAGAACTAATCTCATTAACAGATTTATTCTTAATGGATATAAAACATATTGACGATGAGCAACACATTAAACTTACAAAAAGAACAAATAAAAATATTCTACAATTTGCAAGATTTTTAAGCGATAATGGAGCAAAAATGTGGATAAGACACGTATTAGTTCCAAAATGGACAGATGATGACTATTATTTACAAAAACTTCGTGAATTCATTGATACTTTAGATGGTGTAGAGAGAGTTGAAGTATTACCATACCATGATATGGCTAAATTCAAATATAAAGAATTGGGCTATGAGTATGAACTTAACGATATTAATCCACCAACAAAAGATAGAGTACAAAATGCAATTAAGATTTTAGGTGCGAGAGACGACGTAAATTAAAAAAGAAGAAGATAACTTATCTTCTTCTTTTTTTATATACTAAAAATACCACTCCATACGTGGAATGGTATTTTAATAAGCTATTAGTTTGAAGAAGATCCTTCAAGCATAGATTTGATATATGCTTCTACATCGCTATTGTCAGATTTAACATTATATTCTTCAAATAATTTTTTAAGTGCTTTACTAACAATTGCCTTATCATTTTGAACAGCTTCTTCGGCAGCTTTTTCCTGTAAAGTTGATTTTAGTTCTTCAAATGTAGAATCTTTAGTATCTAATACTTTAATGATGTGATAACCAAATGAAGTTTTAACTACATCAGACACTTGATCTTTATTTAATGAATAAGCTGCATTGCTAAATTCAGATACAAATTTGTTGTCTTCTTTAGCAGACCAACCTAAATCTCCACCGTTAGAAGCATTTACTGTGTCATTAGAGTTTTCTTTAGCTAAAGTAGCGAAATCCCCACCATCTTTAATTTTTTTAAGAACTTCTTCTGCTTTTTTCTTAGCATCTTCATCGCTTAATCCATTAGGATTCGAATCACTTTTCACACTGATTAAGATATGAGCTAGGTGATATTGGTGTTTATTTTTTTCGTAACTTTCTTTTAATTTTTCTTCAGTTAAACCTGAATATTCATTAATAAGAATAGTTTGAGCGGCTTTTACTTTAAGTCCATCTTTATATTTATCTAAAGTAAATCCTTGTTGTTTTAATAATTGTTCGAATTTATCTTTTCCGCCATATTGTTCTTGAGCTTTTTGAAGTTGTTCATCAATAGCCTTTTCATCAATTTTATTTTTATATTTATCTAAAAGAACTTTTTGAATCATCATACTCGTTGCTGCTTTAGAAAGTTGGTTAGATCCAATACTTTCTACTATGTCTTTTTCTGTTACATCTCCAGCTTTACTTGAAACGTATTTAGTTCCTCCAGATGAACATCCTGCTAAACCTATAACTGAAATACTTAGAGCTACAGGTAAAATAGCTTTTTTAAACTTTTCCATTGTGAGAATTCCTCCTAATTTTAACTATGTATAAATATAACATATTTTTTAATATAAAACAACTAAAGAATAGGTGATATCAAGCGTGCAAAAGCTTCTTTGATTTTGATTATTATGCTTCGTTCTTGATACTTAGAATATGAAACTAATGTAGATTTTTCCATATCTTTTAAGAAGATTTCTCTAAATTCTCTTGTAGTTTTTTCATCATACATAAATGCGTTTAATTCAAAATTCAATTTGAAACTTCTATAGTCAAAGTTTGCACTACCTAAACTAGTGATTTCGTCATCTATAATAATCATTTTTGTATGGATAAAACCATTATCATATATATATGTTTGAGCCCCATACTGAGCTAATTCACCAATATATGAGTAGGTTGCCCAATAAACAAACATATGATCAGGTTTATTAGGGACCATAATACGAACGTCAATACCAGATAAAATAGCCATTTTTAAAGCATCCATTACACTTTCATCTGGTATGAAATAAGGTGATTGGATATAAATATATTTTTTTGCACGTGATATCATGTGCAAGTAACCATACTTAATTTTTTGAAGCTTATTATCTGGTCCGCTAGCTACCATTTGAATAGGTAGGTAATTATCCACTGGAGTAGAGACGTGTTCAGATTTTAGTTTTAATTGTTCAGTTTTCTTAGATGACTGTGAATTCCAATCATCGATGAAACGATATTCTAAAGATCCTACAGCTTCACCTTCAATACGAAGATGAGTATCTCTCCAATAACCAAATTTTTTATCTAAACCTAGATATTCATCTCCAACATTAAAACCACCAGTATAACCTATATCTCCATCTATAATAACTAATTTTCGATGGTTTCTATAATTCATACGGAAGTTAATTAATGGGAATCTAGATTTGAAGAAACTTTTTATTTTTGCATTATTATCAGTTAAGTTTTTAAGCGAAGATATACTAAGTTTTCTAGAGCCTATATCATCATAAAGAATGTATACTTGGACACCTTCTTTTAATTTTTGTTCTAGTAGACTGAATAACTGTTTTCCAATACCATCTTTTTTTAAAATATAGTATTGAATGTGAATATATTGCTTAGCATTTTTTATATCTTCAAATAAAAGCTTGAATTTTTCTTTTCCATCTGTAATAATTCTAATTTTATTATTTTTTGATAAGAAAGCCTGATCAGTTTCATAGTTTAATTCTATAAGGTTTCTATGTTTATAAATAATTTTTTCTTCCTTTGAGATTTCATACGGAGTTTCACGTTTTAATAAACTTTGTTGATACTCTATTTTTTCCAATTTGGAAAGTGGGAAGATTTTTTCCCTATAAATAGGTCTTCCAAATATTAGGTAAAGAACAAAACCTAGATATGGAATTAAAAATAAAACTAAGATCCAAGCCCAAGATGAATGTGTAGTTTGATACTCTAAAAAAACTATAGAAAAAGCTAATAATGTATTTATTATTAGACATATAGTAAGGAGTATATCGATATCTACACGAATATCACTAAATAAGTTGGGTATATAATTAAAAATGTTTGTTAAATATACACTTGCATTTAAATTTATATAAATCATAATATATCACTCCTAGCTTAATAGTACCTTAAAAGAATAAAAAAGTCTATTGATAATATTTACATAAATTTATTACAAAAATTATAAATATATAGGCTAAATACATAGTAGAAAACTTTAATAATTTAAAAAAATTCCAAGAATTTAATATTATGAGTTGAATTTTTATGGATTTATATTATAATGGAATAGAGAATAAAAAAGGAGAATACTAAATGCCTAATAATATTTTAGAAGAATTAAAAACTAAATTTGAGGATTTTGCGAGTGAATTAGAAAGTATTGAACCAGAAAAAGTAGATATTACTCAAATTGACAGATTGATCGCATTAGTAGAAGAGTTAGACAACGAAATTAAAACAATAAAATAATAAACAGATGAGCTGAAGTGGGGGCAATATGCTTTTACTCAGCTTATCTTTATGAATGAGGATAAAATGAAAAAGAAAAACGGTGGAAAAAAACTAAACGTATTACTTACTATTAAAAAAATAGGAATTAATGGAGAAGGAATAGGATATTATAAAAAGAAAATTACCTTTGTAAAAGGTGCATTGCCTGATGAGGTAATAGTATGTGAGATAGTAGAAGAGACTCCAAAATATATTATTGGAAAACTAGTTAAAGTAAAAGAACCAAGCCCACATAGAGTAGAAATTAAAAAAGAATATAGTGAGAGTGGAGCATATGGTTTAGCACATGTGAGCTATGAGAAACAATTAGAATACAAGCGTAATATACTATTAGATGCATTCGATAAATATTATAGAATACCTAAACCAGATAAATTGGTTTTAAAAACTTTAGCAAGCCCAATAATAGAACATTATCGTAATAAAAATCAATTTCCTCTTGCTGTAAGAAATGGTAGGGTAATTGCTGGATTATATAAAGAAGGAACTAATGAATTAGTAGAAATTACGGAAGATATTGCTTTACATGAAAATGGTAATAAAATCACTGCATTAGCTAAAAAATATTTAGGGAAATATAAGGTTGCTATATCAACTAATAAAAAGAATTATGGGGTAAAGTATATTGCTACACGTACATCTTTTTACAATGGTGATGTACAGTTAACATTTGTAGCTAATACCGATAAAATTAAAAATCTAGATAAAGTTGTCAATGAAATTAAGCGTGAACGTATAGTTAAAAGTATTATATTAAATGTTACCAATGAAAACGATCATTTAGTAATGGGAAGTGAAAATATAACATTATATGGAGCGGACTATATAGTTGAACAAATTGGTGATACTAAATATGAGTTATCAGCTAAATCATTCTTCCAGTTAAATCCATTAGCTACGAAAAAATTATACGATAAGGTAGTAGAATTTGCTGATTTAAAAGATACAGACGTTGTTCTTGATGCTTTCTGTGGAGTAGGAACTATTGGACAATATGTTAGCCGTAAATGTAAAGAAGTTTATGGTGTAGACATTGTTGCAGATGCAATCAAAGATGCAAATGATAATGTTAAATTGAATAATCTAACTAATTGTACATATGTCGCAGGAGATGCTAATAAAATTGTACCTCGTTGGAAGAAAAAAGGAATCAATTTTGATGTTGCAATTGTAGATCCACCACGTGTAGGATTAGGACACTTAGCGAAAAACTTATTAAACGTTGATGCGAAGAAAATTGTTTATGTGAGCTGTAACCCATCTACACTTGCGCGCGACTTGAAAGTTCTTACAAGAAAATATAAAATTAGACGTATTCAACCAGTTGATATGTTCCCAGGAACAGCAGCAGTAGAAGCGGTAGTTGAGTTAATTAGAAAGTAAGACAGTCAGCTTTAGGTTATCTTAGGGAGAGTAAATATGAAAAAGATGTCAATATTAGGGATTGGTCCAGTGTATGTAATTACCTGTTTAATAATGACAATACTATCAATATGTATGTCTGAAAAAGGTTTTTTAAACTCTGGAAAAGTATATGAACAAAAAGGATTTATGGTATTAGTAGGCGTTGCATGTATTGCTTTAGGTATAATTTTATGGCTAAATGCAGTAGTATCTCAAAAAATGGTAAAAGCAATAAAAAATAATAAACTTTTAACGACTGGAGTCTACTCTATAGTAAGAAATCCAATATATTCAGCTTTTTACTTTGTTTTTACAGGATGTTTATTAATAGAAGCAAATCTGTGGTTGTTAATACTTCCAATATTATTTTGGCAGTATATGACAGTTTTATTAAAACTAACGGAAGAAAAGTGGCTAATAGACACTTTTGGAGAGGACTATATTAAATATTGCAGTCGAGTAAATAGAGTCTTTCCTTGGTTTCCTAAAAAATAATTTGTATACAAAGTGGGAGTGAATATTTTGGATAAAAAATTACAAAAATTAAAAAAAGATATAATGTTAGATGATGATAATAAAAAATATACTGATAAAGGTATAGAACCTCTTTTCTCTGCACCAAGCTCAGCAAAAATATTAATAATAGGACAAGCCCCGGGAATAAAAGCTCAAGAAAGTAGAATATTCTTTAATGATAAAAGTGGTGTTAAACTTAGAGAATGGATGGGGATTGATGATGATATTTTTTATAAATCAGGTTTAATAGGTGTAGTTCCAATGGATTTCTATTATCCTGGGAAAGGTAAAAGTGGTGATTTACCTCCAAGAAAAAACTTTGCTGTTAAATGGCATCATAAAGTATTGGAGTTAATGCCGAATATTGAGCTAATTATTTTAGTTGGAAAATATGCGCAAGATTATTATCTAAAAGAAAATAAAAAATCAAATTTAACTGAAACAGTGTTTCACTATGAAGAATACGGTCCGCTATACTTTCCAATAGTTCATCCGTCACCACTAAATTTCAGATGGCACAATAAAAACCCATGGTTCTTGGAAAATGTAGTGCCAAAATTAGAAAAAAGAGTTTCAGAAATCTTGAATAAATAAGTAAGAAGAAAATAAGAACAAGTGAAAATTATACGCTTGTTCTTTTTATTTTTTAAACTTGGAAGTAAGTTGAAGTTAATGGTATAAATGTTGATATATTAGTGACAGAATTTATTTGTAACAATATTTGTTATTTTTGGTATTGTTCAGATTATTGCTTGATAATCACTTTTTATTTTTGTACAATGGTTATAGGAATTAATAAGGAGTGAATCTTATGGAAAAGTATAGAGATTTTGAGCTTGAGATTGAAAGAATAAGAGCAATAGAAAATACAAAAGAGTATCAAGATAGGCTAAACTTATTGCGTAATCAGATGAGTAATAATCTTTTTTGGAAGAGAGCTTTTCCCATAGCAGTATTTTTTGGAATATTAATTATTGTACAATTTAGAGTTTATGGGGCTATAGCTGTAGCTTTACTTTATTTTTTTGTTTACCTACCGCAATCAAGAAAAAGAAAACAATTATTTAATGGTAGACAACGAACCAATGAAGAGATTTTTACAGAAGATTTTTTAGATCCAGTACTTAAAGAAATTTTTCCAAATGCTTCATTAAATTATCACGGTGGATATCCAATAGATATACTAAAATTTTCTACACCTAATTCAAAAATATATAATCAATTTTGTTTATTAGCTTTTAATGATACTAGTGATTTAACAGTATGTAACTTACATTCTTATCACCAAGAGACTAGAACAAGATCAGTAGGTTCTTCGACTGAAACATATACGGTAGATGTTACTGACTTTGATGGACAAGTATTCTCATTATGTGTAGCAAGTAATTTAAACGGTTATATAAGAGTAGTACCTACTAAAAAATCTTTCTTTTTAAAAAGAGAGGTGCAGCACAATTATCCAAAATTATTACAGGGTGAGGTTAAAATAGATACTGAGGATATAAATCATAATGAGAATTATAATATCTATTGTACAGATGAACTATCAGCGAGAAAATTCTTAAGTCCGAGGGTTTTAGAATGGTTTGATAATAATATATCACAAAATGCCGTAAGTATGTTCGTTAATAATGATAGGTTGTATATTTCACTTAATACGAAGTATTTCCTATTTATGCCGCCTACATCATTTGATCAGATTAAACAATTATCTATGGTAGAAGAGTACAAAAAACTTAGAATGGCTGTAGATTATATAAGAAACTTCACAAAAATATTTCAAATACAAGAATAACCAATAAAGGAGAAAGAAAATGACAATTGGAATTATAGTAATAGTTATAGTAGTATTAATAGCTCTTTGGTTTATTAACCAAAGCAACCAGCTAAATAGATATCAAGTTTCAATAGAAGAATCTAAAAAAAATATTGATATTATTTTAGTAAAAAGATATGATACAATTTCTGAAATGTTAAAAGTAGCGAAATCGTACGCTAAACATGAGGAGAAAGTATTTACAGAACTTGTAGCATTACGTCAAGGTGGATCAATCCAAGAAACTAACCAAGTTTTAGCTAACCAAAATGATGTATTAACACAAATTAAAGCGGTTGGAGAAAGTTATCCAGAACTATATTCTTCAAAGCAATTTGAAAACTTACAACGAGAGATTGCTGAAGAAAATGAAGATTTAGCAGCATCAAAACGTATTGTTAATAGTAACGTTAGAATAATAAATCAAGCAATAGTATCATTCCCAACATCATTAGTAGCTTCAATAAAAGGATTAAGACAATTTGAATTCTTAAATGAAGATACTACAGGAAAAAGAGATTTGAAAGACTTAGATTATAATATTAATTAATAAACTTTAAAAAGATAAACTTAGAAAAGAATATTTCTAAGTTTATTTTTATGGTATAATGAAAGATAAAAAATGGAGGTTGTATTATTATATGAATCAAAAAGAAAGAATGATAGCAGGGTTACCATATAAATCAAGTCCTGAATTAAGAGATGCACTATTAAAAGGAAGAGATTTCTGTTTTAAATATAATAATATTTCTCCTTTAGAACGTGAAGAAAGAATGAATATGATAAAAGGCTTTTTCGCTAAGACTGGTGAAAAGTTATCAATTCAATCACCATTTTATTGTGACTATGGCTTTAATATAAGTATAGGGGAATACTTCTTCTCAAATTATAATTTAGTAATATTAGATATAGCTCCTGTAAAAATAGGTGATAATGTTATGTTTGGTCCCAATGTAAGTTTGTATACGGCAGGTCATCCAATCCATCCAGTTAGTAGAAATTCTGGGTATGAGTATGGATTACCTATTACTATAGGTGATAATGTTTGGTTAGGTGGAAATGTAGTAGTTACACCAGGTGTAACAATAGGTGAAAATACAGTTATAGGAGCGGGTAGTGTAGTTGTTAAAGATATTCCGGCTAATGTTGTAGCCGCGGGAAACCCATGTAGAGTAGTTCGTGAAATTAAGGAAGAAGAGATAGATTATATTTACAAAGATAAATTATTTGATGTAGATGACTATAAATAAAAAGCAAACGAGGTAAAATAATAATTACCTCGTTTAATTTTTATATTTCTTCAATTTTATAACTAGTACTTTCTCCATAATAAATTAAAAGAGAGGACGCTAGTTTATTTACTACTTTAATATTATCTGTTTTTAGAACTATCTCAGCCTTACCAGAAATAACATTAAATGCATCTCCGCTTTGAACTGAAACTATTTCTATGTTTTTATATTTTAATGATTTCCTAACAAACTCACTAGCTATAATAGTAGAGTCAATAGCCATATGAGGTTCAGCACCATGACCGCCTTTACCAAAAATTAAAAGTTTATATTGCTTCATGTTATTGTTCCTCCTTTAAGTTAGAATAACCTTATTAGAGTTAAAAGCTAGTGATAAAAATATAGAAGCTGTATGTTTCATCACTTCTTCTTCAAAATCAAAGTTTGGATGATGATGAGGATATTTCGCAAAAGTATCATTTCCTGCACCAATTAAGAAGAAAGCTCCTGGAACATTTTCTAAGTAATATGCGAAATCTTCACCAATCATTAGTGGTTCAACTTCTTCTAAGTTTAATTGTGGAAGGACTTTTGGTGCATAAGATAATAACTCTTCTGTTCCTTTTTTATGATTAATTAGAGGAGGGTATCCACCATAGTAAATAAAATCAGTTTTTGTTTCTGTATTTTCATCTTCTAAAGATAAGCATAATTTCTGTATTTTATCTAAAACAAGTTTATGAAGTTCCTTATTGAAATGTCTTATTGTCCCTGTAATACTAGCTTCATTACATGTGCTTTCTAATTTACCTAAAGTTATAACAAGAGTTTCTCTAGGTTTAGAAAAGCGAGAAACTATTTGTTGAGTCATACTAACGAATTCAGCAGCAATTAAGTTCGCATTTTCTTTTGATGATATTTTCACTTCGAATCTATCCGCAGCAGCACAAAGTTCGTTATAGCTGTAACCTAAAGTTCCTAGAGGTAGTGGAGTCCAAAGGTGAGCTCCAAATATTGCATCGACGTTATCCAAACATCCAGCATCAATCATAGGTTTAGCACCACCTGGAGCTTGCTCTTCACCATATTGAAAAATAGCTACAACATCATGAGGTAATTTCTCTAGGTTATCTATTAAAACTTTACACGTTGCAAGCAAAGTTGTAGTATGGCCATCGTGACCACAGGCATGCATAACATTAGGTACTGTTGACTTGTATTCTGTATCTTTCATATCATTAATAGATAATGCATCAAAATCAGCTCTAAAAGCAATTGTTTTAGTTGAATCTTGTCCTTTAATTCTTGCAACAATACCATATAAACCGACATTTATTTTTATATCTTTAATACCAATTTCTAATAAGTAATTTTTAATAAATTCAGCAGTATTCTTCTCATTGAATGAAACTTCTGGATGCATGTGCATGTAGCGACGAAGTTTTATCATTTCAGGAAAGAAACTATTAAGTTCATTTTTTATCAAATTTTCTATCATAAGTCCTCCATATTTATGAGTACAATTAATAAACTATATTATACCATAAAAAATATAATAAATAGAAAATTGTTAAAGAAATTGCTTTCAAATATTTTTATTTTTGATATAATATGACTAAATAGATACTGGTAACACTCTGTATGAAGGAGGGAGAGTGGATACATTAAATTAATAGATAGAATTTATTAACAAAGGAGTTAATGTATGCATATATTGAATATAGAGAATATAGAATTTGAAAAACAAGGGAAAACATTATTTAAAATAGAGAAATTAAGTATAAATACTGGTGATATTATTGGATTAATAGGGAAAAATGGTTCTGGGAAGACAATTCTGTTAAAATATATAAACAATTTAATTAAAGGTGAAAATAATATTTCATCAGAGTTTTTAGAATTTGGAGAAAATTCTCATCATAGAAAAAGTGGTGGAGAAATTGTTGTAAATAAGATTAGGGAGAGTTTATTGTCAAATGTTGAGTTGTACTTACTAGACGAACCTTCGACGTATTTAGATTATAATAATGCAAGTAAAATAGCTAATCTTATAAAAAGAACTCCAGCAACCTTTTGTATAGCTAGTCATGATAGAAATTTTTTAAATAGTGTTTGTACTAAGTTATGGATAATTGAAAACAATAGTGTAAGAGAGTTTAATGGGAATTATCATGAGTATAAATTTCAAGAAGAAATTGAGATGACTAAATATGAATCAGAATTGCAAAAGTACAAAAAAGAAACAAAGAAAATAAAGAAAAGTATCCAAGAAATGAAAGAAGAACAGGGGAGAAAATCTGGTAAACCAAAGAATATGAGTGAATCAGATTATAGGATTATAGGTGTAAAAACAAAAATTTCCCAAAACAAAAAGAAGTTACAGAAGAAAATATCAAAACAAGAAGATAAGCTACAAAATAATTTAAAACCAAAGCCGTTAAAAGAAAAATATGATATTAAGTTTCTAGAAATTTTCAAGGAAAGTCATAAAAAGAGTTTTTGCATAGATGAGAAGAAGTGTGAAATTGACGGAAAATTTCTTTGGTCATCACCTAGGTTAACATTTAGTAGTGGCGATAAAGTTTTAATTAAGGGAAAAAATGGTTCAGGGAAAACTACTTTTCTAAATTATGTGAAGGAGTCTATTCCTAGTTATTTACAAGTAGCATATTTTGAACAAAATAGATTTGATATTTTTGAAGAAGAGAAAACCTTGTTTGAATTTGTGAAAGAATGCACTACACTAGATGATATAGAACTGAGAAATATACTAGCTTTACTAAATTTTAGAGCTGACGATATTAATAAAAAAATAGAAGTCTTAAGTAAAGGGGAAAAAGTTAAACTTTATTTAGTAAGTTTGCTTTTTAGAAAAACAGATGTATTGTTATTAGATGAAATAACTAATTTTTTGGATATTGTTGCGATAGAGGCTATAGAGAAGGTATTAAAAAAATATCCTGGTATATTAATCATGGTAAGTCACGACATGGATTTTATTGATAATATTGCAACTAAGGTTATAAACATTACAAATAAAGATTTACTAAAATTTGAGTAAATAGTAGTTGGATTATTGGTAAAGTAAATTATTGCCAATAATCCGTTTAACATTTGACAAATATATCTATATAGTATATACTATTAATAATTTAAGTAACATATCTTTAATGTGATCCAGAGAGGTCAGCGAAGATTAATTTGTTGTAATGAATATACCAAGTTTAAACATGCTGTCCTGCTCAATAGAGTAGGTTATTTTTTTGAGGTGAAGTATGAAAAAACGAATTCTTTTTGATGAAGTTATGATATCTAGAATGATAACAAGAATTGCCAATGAAATTATCGAACAAAATAAATTAGAAGAGATAGTTTTAGTTGGGGTTAAGACTAGAGGTATACATATAGCTAAAAGATTAAAGAAAAAAATTGGTGAACTAGAAAGTATTAATATACCAGTTGAGGTATTAGATATTAAATTTTACCGTGATGATTTAGAAAAAAGAAGCAATGAACCTGAGATTAAAACTTCTAAGTTTAAACTTGATTTAACAAATAAAGTAGTCATTATTGTTGATGACGTGTTGTACACTGGAAGAACTGTACGTGCTGCGATTGATGCGATTATGGATGTTAGTCGTCCAAAAGCTATTAGATTAGCGATATTGATTGATCGTGGTCATAGAGAATTACCAATACGAGCAGATCATATTGGGAAAAATATACCTACTTCACGTAGTGAAAATGTAAAAGTTTGCCTAAAAGAAGTAGATGAACATGATGAGATATTACTAATTTAAATATAAATCTTTTTAAGCTAGTCCAGAGAGGCTAACAAGGGATTAAATTTAGAGTATATACTTTATGGGTATAGCTGCGCTTTGTTGTAGCTATGTTCAAAAATATAATAATTTAGATTTAATAATTGATGATAAGTCATACCTTGTAGCCTTGCTGCAAGGTATTTTTTTATATAAATGGAGGAATGACTATGAAAAACATAGTAAAAATGTCTGATTTAACAAATGAGGAAGTTTTTAGTTTAATAAAACGTGGTTTAGAATTAAAAAATGGTAAACAAGTATCTCCAAGAGAAGACTTATACGTATCAAACTTATTTTTTGAAAATTCAACTAGAACAAAACATAGTTTTGAAGTAGCTGAACATAAACATAGATTGAATGTAATTAATTTTGATGCTTCTACATCATCTGTAAATAAAGGTGAAACACTTTATGATACTTGTAAAACTTTAGAGATGATAGGTTGTAACATACTAGTTATTCGCCATAGTCAAGATGCTTATTACAACGAATTAACTAATCTAAATATACCTATTATTAGTGGGGGAGACGGTAGCGGAGAACACCCAAGCCAATGCTTATTAGATTTAATGACAATGTATGAACAATTTGGAACATTTGAAAATCTTAACATTATAATTGCAGGTGATATAAAAAATTCACGAGTTGCAAGAAGTAACTACAATATGCTTACAAGATTAGGAGCTAAAGTTAGATTCGTCTGTCCAGATATTTTTAAAGATGAAACTTTAGGAGATGTAGTTGATTTTGATGAAGTCATCGGCGAAGTGGATGTTTGTATGTTGTTACGTGTCCAACATGAAAGACATGATTCAAAAATGGGCTTATCTAAAGATGAGTATCACAAAAATTTTGGATTAACTCAAGAAAGATATGATAAGTTAAAAGAAAAAGCTATAGTGATGCATCCAGCTCCAGTAAATAGAGATATGGAGATTGCTTCTCATTTAGTTGAAGCACCAAAATCTGTAATTTTTGAACAGATGAAAAATGGAATGTATATGAGACAAGCAATGATAGAAAAAATAATAAAAGACAATAATTTATAATCAAAGGAGAACAATATGTTACTTTTAAAAAATGGAAAAATCTTAGAAAATGGTGTTTTAGTAAATAAAGATATTTTAATAAAAGATGAAAAAATAGTAAAAATTGCCGAGGAAATAGAAAATTCAGAAGCCAAAGTACTAGATTTAGAAGGGAAATTTGTTTCTCCTGGATTTATAGATGTTCACGTTCACTGGAGAGAACCAGGATTCGAATATAAAGAAAATATTTACCATGCATCTAGAGCGGCAGCACGTGGTGGATTTACTACTGCAATGCCAATGCCTAACTTAGATCCAGTACCAGATAACTATGAGAACTTAAAAATACAATTAGATATAATCGAAAAAGATTCAGTAATTCGTGCGATTCCTTTTGGAGCAATCACAAAAGGAGAACTTGGAAAAGATTATGCTGAGTTCGAAGAATTAGCTGACCATGTATTTGCCTTTAGTGACGATGGTCGTGGTGTACAAGATGCAAATATGATGTTTGAATCTATGATGGTAGCAGCAAAACTAAATAAAGCGATTGTTGCACACTGTGAAGATAATTCACTAATACGTGGTGGTTGTATGCATTGTGGTCGTAGAAGTCGTGAACTAGATTTACCAGGTATTCCATCAGTTTGTGAATCAGTACAAATCGCTCGAGATGTGCTATTAGCTGAAGCAGCAGGATGTCATTACCATGTTTGTCACGTATCAACTAAAGAGTCAGTACGTGTAGTAAGAGAAGCGAAAGCAGCAGGAATTAAGGTAACTTGTGAAGTTTGTCCGCATCACTTAATAAGTGATGAAATGGATATACCTGAAGATAATGGAATGTGGAAAATGAATCCACCTTTACGTGCAAGAGAAGATAGAAATGCTTTAATCGCAGGATTATTAGATGGAACAATCGATGTTATCGCAACAGACCACGCACCACACGCAACTCATGAAAAAGATTTATCGATGAGAAAAGCAGCTTTTGGTATTGTTGGTAGTGAAACAGCATTTAGCCAACTTTATACAAAATTTGTAAAAACTGGAGTATTCTCATTAGACTTACTAGTAAAACTAATGACTGAAAAAGTTGCAGATACATTTGACCTTCCATATGGTAGATTAGAAGAAAATGGATATGCAGATTTAGTAGTAATTGATTTAGAAAAATCATTAAAAATTGACCCGGAAAAATTTTTATCAAAAGGTAGAAATACTCCATATGTTGGAGAAGAAATCTACGGTATACCAGTTTTAACATTAAGTGAAGGTAAAGTAGCTTATAAAGATTCAGAAGTATTTGATATATAAGAAAAATTTTTAATATAAAAAACAAAGAAAGTGAGAGAAGCTATGTATAGTTACGATAGACAGCTAATTTTAGAAGACGGAACGGTTTATAAAGGTTATGGTTTTGGAGCTAATACACCAATGACAGGAGAAGTAGTTTTCAATACTGGTATGACAGGATATCAAGAAACATTGTCAGATCCATCATATAATGGTCAAATAGTTACATTTACTTATCCATTAATAGGAAACTACGGAATCAATAGAGATGACTTTGAAACAATTAATCCAAGTATTAAAGGATTAGTAGTAAGAGAAGTATGTCACAAACCATCAAACTTTAGAACGGAATATAGTTTAGATGAAGTACTAAAAGAACTAAATATCCCTGGTATCTCAGGTATAGATACTCGTAGTCTAACTAGAAAAATTAGAGAACACGGTACAGTAAAAGGGATAATAACAGACCTTTGTATGGATCCAGAAGAAGAGTTAGAAAAATTAAGAAATACAACATTACCAACTAACCAAATAGAACAAGTTTCTACACAAAAAGCTTTCTTATCATCAGGAAGCGGATATAGAGTAGTCCTAGTAGATTTAGGTATGAAATCAGGTATATTAAGAGAATTAAATGAAAGAAACTGTGATATCGTAGTAGTTCCTCATAATGTAACAGCAGCAGAAATCTTCCGACTAAATCCAGATGGAATTATGTTAAGTAATGGACCAGGGGACCCAGTGGATGTTCCAGAAACAATTGAAATGCTTAAAGAAGTAATACCGAAAATTCCAATTTTTGGTATTTGTATGGGACACCAACTTATTTCTTTAGCATCAGGTGCAAAAACTTATAAATTAAAATTTGGGCACCGCGGAGCTAACCACCCAGTTAAAAATCTATTAACAGGAAAAGTTGATATAACATCACAAAACCATGGTTATAGTGTTGATATAGAATCGTTAAAAGACACAGACTTAGAACTTACTCATTTATCAGTAAATGATAAAACTTGTGAAGGTGTAAGACATAAAAAATATCCAGTCTTCACAGTTCAATATCACCCAGAAGCATCACCAGGGCCACATGATCCTAACTATCTATTTGACCAATTTATAGATAATATGAAAACTTTCAAAGAAAGTAAGAAAAAATAATAGTAAATAGATAAGTATAAAAGTTTAGCACTAAGATAATAAGGAGAATAACAATGCCAAAACGTAATGATATAAAAACTATTTTAGTAATTGGTTCTGGACCAATTACAATAGGACAAGCTGCAGAATTTGACTACGCCGGAACACAAGCATGTCTTTCATTAAGAGAAGAAGGATATGAAGTAATATTAGTAAACTCAAATCCAGCGACTATTATGACTGATAAAGAAATTGCAGATAAAGTATATATGGAGCCTCTTACTTTAGAGTTCGTTAGTAAAGTTATCCGCAAAGAAAGACCAGATGCACTATTGCCAACATTAGGAGGACAAGTAGGACTTAACCTTGCTGTAGAACTTCATAAAAGTGGTGTATTAGACAGATATGGGGTAGAGCTATTAGGAACTAAATTAAGTTCAATTGAGCAAGCAGAAGACAGAGAATTATTTAGAAATCTTATGAATGAACTAAATGAGCCAGTACCTGAATCTGATATTATTACAACAGTTGAAGAAGCTTATGAGTTTGTTCGTGAAATAGGGTATCCAGTAATTGTTCGTCCAGCATTTACAATGGGAGGAACAGGTGGAGGAATCTGCTATAACGATAAAGACTTAGAAGAAATCGTAAGTAGTGGACTACACTATTCACCAGTAACTCAATGTCTATTAGAAAAATCAATCGCAGGATTTAAAGAAATTGAATATGAAGTAATGCGTGACTCAAATGATACAGCGATAGTTGTATGTAATATGGAAAATATTGACCCAGTTGGTATTCATACAGGGGACTCAGTAGTAGTAGCTCCGTCACAAACATTAACAGACAGAGAATACCACATGTTACGTGATGTATCTTTAAAAATTATTCGTGCACTAAAAATCGAAGGTGGATGTAACGTGCAACTTGCACTTGATCCAGAATCATTTAAATACTACATTATCGAAGTAAACCCAAGGGTTTCTCGTTCATCGGCTCTAGCTTCAAAAGCTACAGGTTACCCAATAGCGAAAATAGCGGCAAAAATTGCGGTAGGATTAACACTTGATGAAATTATAAACCCAGTTACTAAAAATTCTTACGCTTGCTTCGAGCCAACATTAGACTATGTAGTAAGTAAAATTCCAAGATTCCCATTTGATAAATTTGAGAATGCTGATAGAAAACTAGGAACTCAAATGAAAGCGACTGGAGAGGTTATGGCGATGGGTAGAACTTATGAAGAAAGTTTGCTAAAAGCTATTCGTTCTCTAGAATATGGTGTGCATCACTTAGGGTTACCAAATGGTGATGACTTCACATTAGAAGAAATATTAGATAAAGTAAAACAAG
>CAUSKO010000030.1:0-17327 GCA_963532255.1 uncultured Gemella sp.
GATACACTTCAAAATGAATATTTAAGAGATAAAAATAGTAATCTTCCTATAGAAGTACCATTCAACTATTATCCAAACGATGACGATACTAAAACACCTCAAAATACATGGAGAGGTGTAGCGTATTTATTCTATCATAACTGGATAAATCAGGTTTATCAATTAACTCCTTATGATTTAACTGAATTAGCTAAATAAACTGTAAATATAAAAAAAAGTAGTTTTTATTAGTAAAACAAACTAATAAAAAACTACTTTTTTATTTTTTTTCATTTTCATTTTTATCAGAAGATGATTCATCATCAGTTAATCCAGATATTGATTTTTTAAATGATGTAAACATTTTTCCGATTGATTCACCTAATTCTGGTAGTCGTTTAGGCCCGAAAATAAGGAGTGCTGCAAGAACTAATACTATAACTCCAGGAGCTCCTATATCACGCAAGAATCCCATTCTAGTCACCTCTTTTTTTATAAATATACTTACTTATTATTATACTTATTTCATATATAAGTATTAGTGGAATAGACATTACTATATCACTAATAAAATCTGCAGGAGTGATGACTACTGCAACAAATATAAGTATAAAGTAGGCATAACGTCTGTTACGTGTTAAAAATAGCGGAGTAATAATACCAAGCGATGTTAAAAATGCAATAATTACAGGGAATTCAAATAAAATTGCAATAGGAATCGTGGTATTTATCACA
The DNA here is from genome assembly GCA_963532255.1 of uncultured Gemella sp. Lineage (GTDB taxonomy): Bacteria > Bacillota > Bacilli > Staphylococcales > Gemellaceae > Gemella. The sequence goes on from CAUSKO010000030.1 coordinate 715, forward strand.
AAAGATAAATAATTTTGGGCAGTTAATTGAGTATTAAATAAATCATCACCAATAGACAGCAATACATTTAGAATTGCTGGTGTTACAAGAAAGAAACCAAATGCTAATCCTAGCGAAAAACAAATAAATACTGCAGGAATATATGCTAATAAAGCATGTGCTTCTCTTTCTTCTAATCCAGGTTTAATAAATGCCCATATTTGATAGCAGGTAAATGGAATAGTAAATGTTATTGCACAAATTCCTGCTAAAGTAAGATATATCCATAGTATATCATTAGGCCCTAAAACAATCAACTTATGATTAAAATTACTCGTTAAAAATTTATATATATCAGCTGACCAAATTAAACTAACTACGAAGGAGATGATAAAAAATATTAAACAATATATCATTCTCCTTCTAAGTTCAGTTAAATGATCAACGGTAGATACTTTATCGCCGTATTTCATATTTTAACACCTATTTATGTTTTGATTTTTCATATATCATGCTAATAATAACTATTATCATGTATACTATTTGTGAAATTACTACTTCATAACTTGGATAGATACCTAACCATTCAATTGTCGGCATATGATCGATTATATGATTTGATAACATATCAGTAATTTGTAATGCATGGATACTTACTCCTAACATTTTAAATCCAAGAATATAGATTAACCATGATAATACTAGGAACACTTTACTAATAGGTAATTTTCCAGATGCTTTCATCATAGCAAAACCTAGAATGATAAGTGCAACTATTGCTAAACCAATCCCAATAAGTAGGTTAGATGTAGTAATTAATGGCATAATACCTGCGTAGAAAAGTATTGTTTCAGCACCTTCACGGAATACTGCAAGGAAACTTAGAGCAAACATTGAGACAAAACTTCCTGTTGATAAGACAACATTTAATTTTTTATCCATATAATCTTTCCATGCCTTAACCGAAGATTTACTATGCAGCCAAATACCAATACCAATCATCATTATAACAGCAAAAATACCAACAACACCTTCTATTATCTCTCTGTTAGTACCAGAAGATAGGGCAGGGAATGAGTATTTTAGTACTACTGCAGCTAAGATACTTGCTAAAATACCAGCGATAGCTCCAGCATAAACCCAAACAAGACCTTTACGTTGTTTTGCTGCTCTTAGAGCACTAGCAAGTGATAGCACGATTACTAATGCTTCAACACCCTCACGTAGTAGGATTAACATAGAATCAATAGCATTATAGTTTGATTTTGTATCGATTTTTGATAATTCAGCAATTAAATTTTTAAGTTGTTCTTGATATTTCTGTTCTCCACCTTTTACCATAATTATAGGAGTTTCACTCTCAACTTTTGTATATAATGAAGCATTTCTAGTACGAACATCACCTTCAATAATAGGCCATACTTCAATAAATTTCTTCATTTTTTGAGAACCTTGGGCTTTATCACCAGAAACAAAAGCATTATAACTTTCTTCTAATAATTTAATTCCTTGATCAAGAGTTTTTATATCAGAATTTTGTTCTATCTTTTTACCAGCTAAAAAGTCGTCTAGATTTTTTTTTAAGTCTGTTAAATACATTTTTGTAGTTTGATAGTCATAAGGTTCAACTTCCATAGAACTACGTAAAAATGACATTGTTGTTTCGATTTTACCATAGTAAGCTGGTTCAACTGTTCTTACAATTCCTTCATTACGAACCCAAGCGGCATTATATTTAACATACTCAGCTTTCATAGTTTCTACATCTTTAGTATCAACAGCTTTCTCGAGTTTATCAAATGAAGGGTAAAGTTTTGTTTTAAAAGATTTCTTTTCCGCTTCAATATCTATAGGATTTTGTTCATTTTCAAAAGCAAGAAGGGCAGTTGATAATTCTCTTAACTGATCTTCATCTAGATTTTCAGAAAGGGCAGTTTTCTTTACTCGTTTTCCCGCTTCTGAATCTGAATTTTTTGTAGCATTAAATTCATTTCTGAATTCTTCGATTAATTTTTTTGCTTTGTCCTTATCATTATTTTTAAGGGCAGTATTAGCATCTGTAATCTTAATAAATAAATCACTATAAGATTCTTTAGCAATAGCTGTATGAGCTAAAGGTATAAAAGAAGTGAAAATAATAACAAATGCTATTAAAATTTTACTCAAATAATTTTTGACCAATATATTCACCTTCCTTTACACCACCAAAGCATGCGAATAAACCACTTCCTATATGAGTAACGTATTCATTCATTTTGTCTTCATTACCTAAACTATTTTGAACAGTAATGAATTGCTGTGGATCTTTTTGGAACGATATAAACAATAGACCTGATTCAAATTGACCAGTTGTATCGTTAATACCATCAGCGTATGAGTAAGAACGGCGCAGTAATTCAACTCCAGTTTTATGAGCTAGATGTACATGAGAGTCTTCAGGAATATATAGTTTTCCATCAGGGCCTTTTTTCTCTAAGTCAACAGTAGCAAATTCATCTTTTTCACCCAGAGGAGCACCGCTTTCTTTGTATCGACCAAAAGTATTTTCTTGTTCGTTTAAGTTGGTTCTATCCCATGTTTCAAGGTGCATTTGGATACGGCGAACAGCCATGTAGCTTCCGCCTTTCATCCAGTTATCTTTGTCGCACCAAACTATTTTATTAAATTGATCTTCTTTTGTTGCATTAGCAGTACCGTCTTTAAAACCGAATAGATTTCTTGGTGTTTCCATTCTATTACCTATAGCAGCAAAGCCTGATTGACTCCACTTCATAGTAATAGTAGAACGGGCTTTACGTATTAAGTTTCTTACAGCATGGAACGCCACTTGCTCATCATCAGCACATGCTTGGATACAAATATCTCCACCAGTATACCTTTCTTTTAGTTGTTCTCGAGCAAAAGGAGGTAGGTCTTTAAATTCATCAAGTCCTTTATTCTCTAATTTCATTTTTTTCAAGAAACTAGGGCTAATTCCGAAGGTAACAGTTAGACGATAGGGGTTAAGTCCTACTGTTTCTCCTGTATCTTTTGGTGGTAAGTAATGGTTTTTAAGAGCGGGTTCAACAAGCTCACCATTAACTAGCTTTTCGCTATATTTAGTCCATTCTTTAAACATATTTATAACATCTTCACGATTTGTTGAATGAAGATCTAATACAACAAAATAGATATTTTTTTGCATTAACGTAGTGATTCCTGCTTGGTGATCTCCGTAAAAGCTGATTTTTTCATCACCATCAGCAATTTCACGCTGATTTTCTGCTTTGTTTGCGAAAAAACCACCTATTGCAGATGCCCCTACAACGGCACCAGCACTAGTCATACCAGCTTTTTTTAGGAAATCACGACGTGTTATTTTTTTGTCAGTCCAATTATTACCATTTTCAGCCATATTACTTAGCCTCTTCGTCTAAAATAACACCCATTTGTGATAATGGTTCACCTAATTTAGTAACAGCTTCAGAAAGTTCTTTAGTGTTTTCTTTTGATAGATCAGTGTATAGTTTGTAGTTTTTATCATCAGTTTTATATTTGTCTAATAAACCGTTGATAGTAGCAAATTTTTCTTCTAAGTCTTTAGCTAATTTACTATCTTTTTTCTCAATTAAAGGTTTAAAGATTTTGTAGATTTCTTCAGCACCTTCGATATTAGCTTTGAAGTCGTATAAGTCAGTGTGAGAATATACTTCTTCTTCACCAGTAATTTTTTGTGTTGCAACTTCGTTAAGTAAGTCTACAGCTCCAGTAACCATTAAGTCTGGTGTAACTTCTACAGTAGCAACTTTAGCTTTTAATTCTTTAACATCTTTAACTAATTGTTCTGCGTATTTTTCAGTACCTTTAGTTGTATTTTGTTCCCACATAATTTTTTCGATTCTGTGGAATCCTCTCCAACCTTCTTCAGTTTTATTTTCTTCCAAGTAATCAGCAAGACGGAAGTCGATATTTACGTCCAATTCTCCAAAACTTTCAGCGATAGGCTCAGAACGTTCATATGCCATACGGATAAGAGGGTATTGTTTTTTAGCTTCTTCTAGATTTCCTGCTTTTAAAGTTTCAGCAAATTTTTCAGTATCTTTTAATAGGTTATCTACTTGACCTTCAACATATTTTTTGTAAGCTTCAGTCGCTTGCTTTAACTGATCTTTGGTGCTTTTAGAAGTATCAACTTGTTCAGTTTTATTTTCTTCTTTCTTTTGATCTGTTTTAGCAGAGCAACCGCTAATAACTAATGCCCCTGTCATAATTGCTAGGAATAATTTAGATTTTTTCATATATTTAAATACTCGCTTTCTATAGATTCTTCTACTTTAAATTATAATCATTATCAATTAGAAAGTAAAGTAATAAGAGAGTAAAATTTTTTATAATTTGATTAAAAATTTTATAGTTACATTAATAATTGTGAAGAAATATTGAAAAATTTTTGAAGAAAAATAATTATTATTTATTTTAGACAAAATATGTCCAAGTAGATTGATATTATATATTTAAAGGAGCTAAATGAAATACATATAATGTAAAAATGTTATTGAAATTAACAACTATTTGAATTATAATAGATAGTGTTTTCAAATGGCAGAAGGTAAAGGAAGGAAGATGGAGGTTATGCAAAGGGATAAAACGTTTAGAGCGTTAGAAATATATGATAGGTTTAGAAGAGGAGAAAAGTTACTAAAAGAAAATTTGGCTACTGAATATGGTGTATCATTAAAGACCATTCAAAGAGATATTGATGAATTAAGAAATTATCTTCATGAGAAAAAGAATGAAATAGGAGAGTTCGAAATAAAAGTAGAAAATAAGCATTATGTATATAGAGCAGTCGAAGAAAGTGATACTATTTTAACTCAACAAGAGATATTAGCTGTAAGTAAAATATTACTGGAGAGTAGAGCTTTAACAAAAAATGAGATGATTCCTTTAATTAAAAAGTTTCAAAAACAGTTAAGTTATGAAAGTAAGAGAGAAGTAGCCGATTTAATTACCGATGAATTACATCATTATATTGAGTTGCAACATGGTAAAGATTTATTAGAAACTTTATGGAATCTATCAAACGCTATTAGAGAGAAAAAATTGATAGCATTTGACTATACTCGTATGGATAAGAAGAAGACTAAAAAAGAAGTTAAGCCAGCAGCAATATTGTTTTCAGAATATTATTTTTATCTTATTTCATATGGTGTAAATATCAAAGAAGATATACCGGTAATTTTCCGAGTAGATAGAATAAATAATCTGATAATAAAAGGAGACAATTTCCGTCTAGTGTATAAAGACAGATTAGAAGAGGGAGAGTTTAGAAAAAGAATCCAGTTTATGTATTCAGGAAAACTGAAAAAATTCACCTTTGAATTTAGTGGACCATCACTCGAAGCGGTATTAGATAGGTTACCAACTGCTAAAGTAATAGGAACTAAAGATAGAATTTATACTATTACTGCAGAGTGCTACGGAGATGGAATAAAAATGTGGCTAAACAGTCAAGGTGATAATGTGAAAATAATAGAAGAGAGGGAGATATAGTAATGAATAAACTAGTTAGAATACTGATGAGTAAATCAGTAAGGAGAGTATTGAATCCAAAGAAAGTATCAGGTGTTATACTTGCTACAAAATTACTAAAATTAGTTAAGAGACGATTATAAAATAAATTATGAAATAATAAAAATTTAAAAATAAATATTGAAGTTACCCATATTTTGTCCAACTTATTTACTATACTTAGTGTAGTAAGGAGGATTTGCTATGGAAAATATTAATTTAAAGGCATTAACTAGTGTAGAGAGAGTATTGATTGAGGAAGACTTTGATTTCTATCAAGCGAAGTATAATTCACCTTTTTCTAACATTAGAAATAATTTAAATATATTGTTTAAAAACAAAGATTTATCTATTTTAGATAGAGTAAATTATTGTATTACTGTAAGTTTCTTTGGTGATATTTATTTTAGAAAAGATTATGCTAAAATTACTTCGCCAAGATATTTTTACAAACCATCAGGTTTGAAAATTTATTATAGAGATATAAGAAGTATTGAATGTTATCCGAAAAAATGTATAATTACGTATTTAAAGAATGGTAAAGAAAAAATTTTTTCATTTTATTCTTTTCATGAAAGTTATATGTTAGAAGGATGCAGATTATTAGAAAAGGTCTTTAATACCTATAAAGATGAGAAAAAGATATCTAATACTTATGGAGTAAAAAGAAAAAGTAAACTAGCATTAAGTTAGAATAATTAAATTAAGTCCTCTTTCTTTCTTTTTATATTTCTTTTAAAAAAACTCAAGGAATGTACATATCGTCATTTCCTTGAGTTTATTTTATATTTCTAGTATGTCTATGTCTGCTTTTGTTTTGTAAATAACATCTTTACGTTCAATAAGAATAGTAGCTTTTTTTGCTAGTTCTTCATTTGCTTTTATTTTAGTAAATAACTCCTTACTTGGATTCATTGCCACTGGATTACCAACACGGCGAAGCATATTGTAATCACCGTTAGTATCACCATAAGCATATGATTTATCTAAGTCTATATTATATTCTTCTACTAATCTATCTATAGTATTATTTTTACTTTCTGCATCCCACATTGGAATAACTTCACCAGTAAAATAATTATTTTTCATTATATATTTACTACCTATAGCAAGAAAAGCATGATGTTTTTTCCCCATTGCTTCTACTAGATAGTCAGGACTACCTGAAATAAATATTATTAGATGTCCTTCTTTTTTATGTTTTTCAATAATATTACGTGTAAATTTATATACACGATCTGATTTTAATTTCATAACTTGTTCAGTAGCAAAATCAATATACTTTTTATGTAAACCAGTAATTGCTTTTACATAGGCCGCAGATACATCGAAGAGATAGTTATCATAATCTTCGAATCTTTTATCCCAATTTATGTAAGAATCTTTAACACCATTTACCCAAAAGCGTTCATCGACTACTTCATATTTTATTAATTTTTTAAAGTGCTCATTCATTAGTGAATCTCTATGCAGAGTTCCATCAATATCAAAAAATGCTGCTATTTTTTTTTCACTCATATTTTTCCTCCAATCTAATTTATTCTATAATTTGAATAAATAACATTTGAATAAATCAAGATATAATTTTAATTATAGTAGAGATAATTAAAATTAAACTAAAGAGCGAGTTTTACCTCGCTCTAATTATTAAAATTCAGTTGTATCAACAGAATCAACATATTTTTTAACTTCTGGTACTATGCTTTCAATTGTTCCATCTTTGAATGGATTTTTTAGACTAGTAGCTTCTACTAATTCTGTAAATGGTTTTGTACCACCTAAGCGACATAGATGTAAGTATTCTTCCCATGCTTCTTTACTATTTTCTCTTGATTTTTTCCAGAATTGAAGCGCACATACTTGAGCTAATGTGTAATCAATGTAATAGAATGGGTATAAGAAAATGTGAAGTTGACGATAGAAGAATAGTCCTTCATTTAAGTCAGCAATCTCTGTGTAATCACGAGATGGAAGATATTTTTTCTCAATTTCTAACCATTTCATACGACGCTCATATGGTGTTAATTCTGGATTTTCATAAACTGCGTGTTGGAATTCATCTACAGTTACACCGTATGGTAAGAATTTAAGAGAACCAGTTATATGGTAGTATTTGAATTTCTCAGTTTCTTCTTTGAAGAATAAATTCATCCATGGCCAAGTTAGATATTCCATACTCATTGAGTGAATTTCACAAGCTTCAAAAGTAGGCCATACATATTCTGGAATAAAGTCTTTACTTTGATATACTTGGAATGCGTGACCAGCTTCGTGAGTTAGTACTTCAACATCGTGCGGTGTAGCATTGAAGTTAGCAAAGATAAATGGTGCTTTATAGTTAGGAATATATGTACAGTATCCACCACCAGATTTACCAGGTTTTGTATCTAAATCTAATAAATTGTTATCAGTCATAAATTTAAAGAATACATCTGTTTCTGGAGATAATTCTTTATACATTGTTTGTGCACTTTCAACAAGTTGCTCACGATTTCCTTTAGGAGTAGGGTTACCAGATTTGAAAGTTACAGATTCATCATGGAATGATAATTTCTCTAATCCAAGACGTTTAGCTTGAGCTACTTTAAATTCTTCTACTAATGGTACTACATCATTTAATACTTGTTTTCTGTAATTTGCTACATCTTTAGAAGTGTAGTCTGTACGACGTAAACGTAGGTAAGCTACTTCAACGAAGTTATCAAAACCAAGTTTTTTAGCTATACGAGTACGTACTTTAATTAATTTATCGAATAGATTATCAAATTGTTCTAAATTATCTTTAAAGAATTTAGCAACTGCTTTAGATGCTTCAAGTCTTGTTTCTCTATTTTCATGTTGAGTATATTTTGCCATACCACTAAGGTTACGATCTTCTCCATCAAATGGGATACGAGCACTCGCAGTTAGTTTAGTATACTCAGAAGCAAGTCTATTTTCTTCTTTAAGATCTTCAATGATTTCATCGCTAAATACTTTTAATGTTGTTTCAGTTAGATTAAAGTAGTGTTCACCGATTTCTTTTTTCAGTTCATCTCTAAATTGTGAATTATAAATAGCTTTATCTACTTTGCTGTAAAGAGCTGTTAATTCTGGTTTGTAATCATCCCAGAAACTTTGTTCAGTTTCATAAAAACTATCAGTAGTATCAATTGTATGTCTAATTTCAACTAAAACACTTTGTGTTTCTAGGTCTCTACGAAGTGTATTGTATTCATCAAAAACAGCTAATACTTCTTTTGCAGAATTAGCATCTAAAATTCGTTTTTCAATATCTAGTAATTTTTCAGATGTTTCTTCTAAATTAGGTCTAGTATATTTGTAATTTTCAAAAGTCATAAATAACCTCCCATAAAGTTTATATAATAAAATATTAGTAACTATATAATAACATGAAAATAGTAAAATTACAAAAGCGAATTCATAAATAATACTAAAGGAAATATAAGTTGTAAAATCAAAGAAATTTTAAACAGAATAATTAAATTATTTATCATTTAATTAAATAAATATATATTAATAATTAAATAAATATATATTAAAAATTTAATGCTTTATATGTAAAATATAACTCTTTTTTGACATTATAAAATATTTATGAAATAATAAATAGTAAGAAATAAGTAAATAAAGGAGATAAGTTTTGATTACAACAAAAGATATAATTATTGATCCACATGAAACTCTAAGAAAAAGAGCAGAGGAAGTTAAAAGTCCAATATCTGAAGAAGATAAAGAAATATTAAGAAGTTTATTAGAATATGTTATAGCTTCTCAAGATGATGAGAAAGCTGAAAAATTAGGATTAAAACCGGGGATAGGCTTGGCTGCTCCTCAAATTAATGTTTCTAAACGTATGATTGCAGTACATATACCTGATGATGAAAACCCAGAATATACTGTATCTTATGCATTATATAATCCTAAAATCATTTCTAATTCAGCAGCTAAGTGTTATCTAGCTGGTGGAGAAGGATGTTTATCGGTAGAGGAAGAGAAAAAAGGATATGTTCCAAGATATTCAAAAATCAAAGTAATTGGTTATGATGAAAATGATGAAAAAGTAACATTGGTGCTTACAGATTTACCAGCAATATGTTTCCAACATGAAATAGACCACTTAAATGGAATTATGTTCTATGATCATATTAACAAAGAAAATCCTTTTGATGTTCCGAAAGAATACGAAAGATTATAATTTTCAGTTTGATAAATGGGGAAAACAATATTATTGAAAAAATATGGGTAGTTTTATCAATCTTTATAGTGCTCGATACATTATAAAGATGACAAAAAAAAATTGATAAGGAGACATATTTCGAATGAAGAGAATATTGACAATTTTATCAGCAATCCTATTGATATTTCTTGCGGGATGTTCATCATCAAAAGATGGAAGTAAGACATATGTCATGGAAAAAAGTGGTGTTAAAACAGAGATAACAGTTTACTATGAAGGGGATAAAGTAACTAAACAAACAACAGTTAACACAATGGATTATGAAAAAATGGCAGTTACAAAAGATGAATTAAAAGATGTAGCCTTGCCAGTATCTGAAAAGTATCAAGGAATCGATGGGGTAGAACAGAAGATAGAATTTAATGATAATGAAGCGATTGAAACATTAACTATCGACTATACAAAAGTTGATTTAAATAAACTAAAAGATTTACCTGGAATGGATATAGATACTGATGTAGAAAGTGTTAGTCTAAAAAATACAGAAGAATCTTTATTAAGTCAAGGATTTACTAAAAAATAATACTTAAGTAAATTTTCATCAAAAGGGGGAATAAAAAATGAAAAAAGTATTATCAATAATATTAGCTATATTATTACTGTTTGTGGTGGGATGTTCCCCAAAAGAACAAGGTAATACAAACAGTTCGGAGAATACTTCAAACGTTACAGAAAGTAATAAAAATGAAGAAAGTTCTAAAAATTCCACAAAAAGTGATGCAAATGAAGTAGAAACTACTACGTTTTATACCGAAAAAAATGGAGTAGAATTAGAAGTTAAATTTTACCATAAGGGAGATAAAGTATTAAAGCAAATTGCATATAATGTAATGGATTATAAAAAAATGGGTGTTACTAAAGAGCAGTTTATTGAATATGCCAAACCTATAATGGAAAAATACAGAGGAATTGAAGGATTAGAACAAAAAGTTGATTTTCAAGATGATAAAGCATATGAAACTGTAACTGTTGATTATACAAAGGTAGATAAGTTTAAATTAATAGGTATTCCAGGTGCGTCTGTTGATACTACTACTACAGATGTTAGTTTGAAAAAAAATGAATATAGTCTGTTAAGCCAAGGATATATAAAAGTAAATAAGAATTAACATATAAAAAGAAGTGTTGTATTTTTACAACACTTCTTTTTCTTTCATATTGTAGTGAAGATAAGCATCAATAAAATCAATAATGTCGCCATCCATTACTTTATCAACGGTAGAAACTTCATAGTTTGTTCTATGATCCTTAACCATAGTATATGGTGTAAAGACATATGAACGAATTTGAGAACCCCAACCTATATCTTTTTGTTCACCTCTAATAGATGCTAATTCTTTTTCTTTCTCTTCTAACTCTAATTGATAAAGCTTAGACTTAAGGTTTTTCATTGCTGAATCTTTATTTTTAATTTGGCTTCTTTCTGCTTGTGACTGAACTACTATTCCTGTTGGAAGGTGGGTAATGCGTACTGCTGAATCTGTTGTGTTAATATGTTGACCGCCAGCACCTTGGGCACGATAAGTATCAATTTTCAAATCATCATTGTTAATTTCTATATTAATTTCATCATCTGAAAATTCAGGCATTACATCAATAGATGCAAATGAAGTATGTCGTTTTCCAGAAGGATCAAAAGGAGAGATACGAATAACACGATGAACTCCTTTTTCACCTTTTAACAATCCATAAGCAAAATCCCCCTCAACTTTTATCGTTGCAGACTTTGCACCAGTAATATCACCAGATTGATAGTTTAAATAACTATATTTTAACCCTTGTTTTGAGAAGAATCTTTCATACATACGTAGCATGATTTCTGCCCAATCTGTAGCATCAGTACCACCAGCACCAGCATGAATTTCTAAAATAGCACTATTATTATCATATTCTTCTGAGAATAGAAGTCTAAAACTAAATTCTTCAACACTATCTTTCAACATTGAGACTGTTTCTTCTAAATCATTATAAATCTCTTTATCCTCTTCATCTCGAAGAAACTCAATCATCTCTTGAGAGTGTTCTAGATAGTCAACCATATTAGAAAATTCATCTAATTCTTTTTTTATACTTTTTGATTCAGTAACGAGTGCACTTGCAGTATCATTATCATTCCAAAAATCAGCTTCAAGCATCATATTTTCGATTTCAGCTACTCTTTGTTCTTTGTCTTCTATTTTTAAAGAGGTTTTAAACTCTGTTATTCTTTTTTCAATTTCTTCAAGTTCTTTTCTAAGTTCTATTAGTTCCAAATTTTTCACCTCTATAACTTCTATTGCTTATTAATTATACTAAAATTATTTGTAAGATACAAGTTACGGCAAAAATAAAGAAGCTAAAACTATTGTTCAGCTTCTTTATTAAGTTATTTTTTCTCTATGACGCCACGTTTAGCAAGAATTTTTTCAAAATTATCGATTTTTCTTGCGTCGTCCAGTGAACCATCAAAATTAGCTAGGGCATTTTTTGCATCACTTTCAGAAATTTCATTAAAATCTAATATTGCTTTAATAGTTAAATTAGTTTTTTCTTCTTTAACTATTAATTTAAGACCTTTAGATTCTTCAACTATTTTTTCTTTAGATTCTGTAGCTTGCATTGATTCGATTACATCATCATACTTGAATTTTTCATTTTGCGTTAACTCTGAGATTGGTTTATTAACGAAAAGTTGAGTCATTTTTTGAGCTACATTGTTTTTATATTCAACTTCAACATCAATCATACTACCTTCTTCAGAGATAACATAATTTTTAACAAGAACAGTATCTTTTTTTTCTGTATTTTCACTGGGTTTATTATTATCTTGTGATTGATTTTCTACATTATTAGATTGTTTATTTTCTTTGTTTGAACATCCAGTAAATATTAATAGTATAGAAGAAAGTATTAAACTAGTTTTAAGAATTTTTTTCATACTAGAAGTAACCTCCAATTATTTTTTTTCTTTATATCCAGTATCTGCTAAGTGTTTTTCAACTGTACTAAGTTTTCTAAATTCTTCAAGAGAATTTTCTGTAATATTATATTTAGATTTAAATATATTGAAATCTATTTTAGTATAATCTGTCTCCCTAGTAATATAGATTTTCCCATTTTTTCCTTCAACTGTAAAAGTGTGTCCATAGTTATTGTTATTATTTTCAAGTATTTTTTTTTGATATTCCACCTCAGCATTAATATCATCACCAATGTCAGATAATATAATAACAGTAATCATTTTATTTACAGTATCTCCTTTATAATAAACAGTTACTTGTATCTCCTCAGTATCTCCTGTGCTTATGTATACTTTTGTTTTTTCCTTGCTACAAGCAGTAGATAAAATTAGTATTGCTAGTAATGGTGTAATTAATTTTAGTATTTTTCTCATTTATTTACCTCAGTATAATATTTATTATTCTTTCTCAGTAGCTCCTGCATCTTTAAGATGATATTCAACAGTTTCTAACTTTCTTTCATTTTCTAATGTATCTGAACCAGATAGGTGAACTCTTCCTCTATATTTTTCAAAGTCTAACTTATTATAGTCAATTTCAGTAGTAATAACGACTTTTCCATCTTTAATTTCTGCAGAACGTGTATATCCATCAAAATTTGGTTTTTGTGAAATAGATGATTTAATATCATCTAATGTAGAATCTAAATTTGCTGCATTAGTAGTTAATGTTGAATTAGTAACGACTTTATTTACAGTTTCACCTTTATAATATATTGTAGTTACATGTTCTTGTTTACCATTTTTTTCTGTATAAACTTTTGTTTTTTCACCGCTACAAGCAGTTAGTATAAGTACGGCGGATAAAATTAACGTACATAGTGTAAGTAATTTTTTCATCTAATTCCTCCTAGTGTATTTATATATTAGTATTTATTATAACATACTGATTATAATTAGTAAAAGCAACCTTTAATTTTTTAACTTTAATTTAATAATATATAATAAAATAACAAAAACCTTTATTTTAAGCCTTTTTCGAAGATAAAAAAATAAAAGTCAAAAAAAGTCAAAAAAATATCAAAAAAACTATTGACTTTTTTTGACCTTAGTGTTAATATTAATAATGTGATTAGCACTTAAGTGTTTAGAGTGCTAAAAACAAAATGAAGATAGGTGATAAACATGTTAATAGAAAGACAAGTACTTATTCTTCAATCTATAGTAGAAAATTTTATAACTACTAATCAACCTGTTGGTTCTAAGCAACTTGCTCAGAACATTGATTTTAGTCCAGCAACTATAAGAAATGATATGAGTAAATTAGAAAAAGAAGGGTTGATAAAAAAAACACATATTTCATCAGGGAGAGTTCCTTCTGAAAAAGGATATCGCTATTATGTAGATTGCATAAAAAAAGATTATGAATTAACAAGTAGCGAGAGTGAAAAGTTAAAAGAACTTATGAGTGATAAATATGTATCAGAGGATAACTATTTAGAAAAGAGTGCTATAGTTTTATCAGATTTAACAGATTGTACAGCAGTTATATTAGCTCCTACAAAAACTGATAGACGAATTAATAAAGTAGAAGTTATACTCTTAAGTAGTCGAAGTATTTTAGTTATATTAGTAACTAATATAGGAGAAGTATTCCAACAAAACTATAAACTTGATGCAGATTTTTCTGAAGAGGATATAGTTGAGGTGAATAAACTCTTACAAACTTACTTTTATGACGTAGATATGGCAACTGCCCATGTAATAATACATGGCGAACTTGAGAAGTATTTAAAAACAAAAGTTAATAATTACGATATGATCGTAGTTGCCTTAAATAGATTGCTTCAAAATAAAATAAAAAAAACTGTAGCATTAGGAGGTAAGTACAATTTACTTAAACAACCTGATATAGATGATATAGAAAAATTAAAAGAAGTAGTATCGCTCTTAGATGATGATAAGATTGTTGAGTTACTAGACCATAATGTAGAAGTTGCTGATTCAGATACTTGTATAAAAATAGGTAAAGAATTAGAACTTGAAAATATTGCAGATCTTTCATTGGTATCTAGTAAATATAACACATCAAAAGGTCAAGGTGTAATAGCCGTTTTTGGACCTAAGAGAATGGACTATTCAAAAATAATGACATTAATAGGATGTGTCAGAGATAATCTAAATAACAATTTGAAATAATTTAGGAGGTAGAGATGGCTACTGAAGAAAAAAATGAAAACATAGAAGAAGTAGTAGAAGAAACTGTTGAGAATCAAGAAACAACTGAAACTGAAGAGGAAGTTGTTGAAGAAAAAACAGCAGAAGAATTACTTCAAGAAAAAGTTGAAAAATTAGAAGAAGAATTAAAACAATCGGAAGACAAGTATTTACGACTTTATGCGGAGTTTGAAAACTTTAAACGTCGTAAAAATAAAGAAATTGAAACAAATAATGTTTATAAAAGTCAAAAAGTTATTACTGAAATCTTACCTAGCTTAGATAATTTAGAAAGAGCATTACAGGTAAAAAGTGATAACGAGGAAATCAAATCATTACTAAAAGGTGTTGAGATGGTCTATGAAGGGCTATTAAATGTATTAAAAGCAGAAGGAGTAGAATTAATCGAAACAGAAAATGCTCAATTTGACCCAAATTATCACCATGCAGTAATGCAAGAAGAAGATAGTGAAAAAGAAAGTGGAGCAATTTTAGACACTTTCCAAAAAGGTTACAAATTAAAAGATAGAGTAATTAGACCAGCAATGGTAAAAGTTAACTCTTAGTTTTTTCAAACCTGGAAGGTGAAGAAAAAAGTTAGGAGTAAGAATAATAAATAAAAAAATATAAATGTTTTGTTAGAATAGTATATTTTAACAAAAAAACTAGAAACTTTAGAATAAATATAAAATAGGAGGACAAAAACATGTCAAAAATTATTGGTATAGACTTAGGAACAACTTATAGTGCAGTAGCAGTATTAGAAGGTGGGGAAGCAAAAATCATCCCTAACCCAGAAGGAAACAGAACTACACCATCTGTAGTAGCTTTTAAAGGTGACGAAATTCAAGTAGGAGAAGTAGCAAAACGTCAAGCAATTACTAACCCAAATACAGTAATTTCTATTAAACGTCACATGGGTACAGATTATAAAGTAGAAGTTAATGGTAAAAAATATTCACCACAAGAAATTTCAGCTATGATTTTACAAAACTTAAAAGCAACAGCTGAAAGCTATTTAGGAGAAAAAGTTACTAAAGCAGTTATCACAGTACCTGCATATTTCAACGACGCTCAACGTCAAGCAACAAAAGATGCTGGTAAAATCGCAGGATTAGAAGTAGAAAGAATTATCAACGAACCAACAGCTGCGGCATTAGCTTACGGTTTAGATAAAACTGATATCGATCAAAAAGTATTAGTATTTGACCTTGGTGGAGGTACTTTCGACGTATCTATCTTAGAATTAGGTGATGGGGTATTCGAAGTTTTATCTACATCAGGAGATAACTTACTTGGTGGTGATGACTTTGACCAAGCTATCATTGACTACTTAGTAGACGAATTCAAAAAAGAACAAGGTATTGATTTATCAAAAGATAAAATGGCAATGCAACGTCTAAAAGATGCAGCTGAAAAAGCTAAAAAAGACTTATCAGGTGTAACATCTACTCAAATTTCATTACCATTCATCTCTGCAGGAGAAAGCGGACCAGTTCACTTAGAAAATACTTTAACACGTGCTAAATTTGATGAATTAACTCGTCATTTAGTAGAAAAAACATTAGTACCAACTCGTCAAGCTCTTAAAGATGCTGGATTAACTCCAAGTGATATCGATCAAGTAATCTTAGTTGGTGGATCTACTCGTATTCCAGCTGTACAAGAAGCTATTAAAAAAGAAATGGG
>CAUSKO010000031.1:0-15743 GCA_963532255.1 uncultured Gemella sp.
TTACCAAATGGTGATGACTTCACATTAGAAGAAATATTAGATAAAGTAAAACAAGCTGGAGATGAGAGATTATTCTTTATCGGAGAAGCTTTAAGACATGGACAAAGTACACAAGATATTCACGACATAACTAAAATTGATATGTTCTTCTTAGAAAAAATGCAAAATATTATTGATATTGAGCATGAATTAAAAGAAAATGTAGGGAATACAGACCTATTAGAATACGCTAAAAAATATGGTTTCTCTGATAAAGTAATTGCACATAGATGGAATACTACAGAAGAAGAAATCTATAAACTTCGTCAAGAAAAAAATATTGTACCAGTATTCAAAATGGTAGATACATGTGCTGCAGAGTTCGTTTCTGAAACACCATACTTCTACTCAAGTTATGAACAAGAACAAGAGTCAATCGTTAGTGATAAGAAAAAAATTATTGTACTTGGGTCAGGACCAATTAGAATTGGACAAGGGGTAGAGTTCGACTACGCAACAGTACATGCAGTAATGGCGATTAAAGATGCTGGATATGAAGCTATTATAGTAAATAATAACCCAGAAACAGTATCTACAGACTTTACTATTTCTGACAAACTTTACTTTGAACCACTTACTCAAGAAGACGTAATGGCAATTATTAACCATGAAAATCCAATTGGAGTAGTAGTTCAATTCGGTGGTCAAACAGCGATTAACTTGGCAGATAAATTAGAAAAATATGGAGTGAAAATTTTAGGTACTGCATTAGAAGAAATTGATAATGCGGAAGATAGAGATAAATTTGAAGAATTACTTCGCAAATTAGATATTCCTCAACCATTAGGAAAAACTGCATTTGATGTTGAAACAGCGGTTCAAAACGCTAAAGAAATTGGTTACCCAGTATTAGTTAGACCATCATACGTACTTGGTGGACGTGCGATGGAAATAGTTTATGAGGAATCAGAATTACGCCGTTATATGAAAACAGCCGTTAAACTTACTCCAGAGCATCCAGTATTAACAGACCGTTATCTAGTTGGTAGAGAAATAGAGGTTGATGCAATTAGTGATGGAGAAACAGTAATTATACCAGGTATTATGGAACATATTGAAAGAGCTGGGGTACACTCAGGGGACTCAATCGCAGTATATCCTCCTCAAACACTAACTGAAGGTGAAAGAGAAAAGTTAATAGAATATACAATTAAACTGGCAAAAGGACTAAACATTGTTGGATTACTAAATATACAATATGTAATTAGTAAAGGAGAAGTATTCGTACTTGAGGTAAACCCACGAAGCTCACGTACAGTACCATTCTTAAGTAAAATTACAGGAGTTCCTATGGCAAAACTTGCTGCAGGAGCAATAATAGGAGAGACTCTAAAATCAAAAGGGTATGAAACAGGTCTTCTACCAGAAAGTAAAAATGTTTATACAAAAGTTCCAGTATTCAGTTTCCAAAAACTTAAAGATGTAGATACTACATTAGGACCTGAGATGAAATCAACAGGGGAAGTAATGGGAAGTGATGTTACACTAGAAAAATCTCTATATAAAGGATTATTAGCAGCTGGAATCAAAGTAAGTGATCAAGGAAACATCTTATTTACTATAAGTGATGATGATAAAGAAGAAGCTCTAAACATAGCTAAACGATTCTCTGATATCGGATATAATCTACTTGCGACAGAAGGAACAGCTAAATTCTTAGAAAATAATGGATTAAGAGTAACTGCTGTAGGAAAAATTAACCAAAGCGACTATAGTGTGTTAGATGCAATCTATAAAGGAGATGTTGATGTAGTAATTAATACAACATCAAAAGATAAAGATGTTACAAAAGATGGATTCAAAATTCGTCGTGTGGCAAGTGAACAAGAGATTGTATGTTTAACATCATTAGATACTGCAGATGCATTACTAAAAGTATTAGAATCAATTTCATTCAATATTTTACCACTTTAGGAGTTAAGTATGGATTACGTAAAAATTTTAAAATATGGAAAGATAATAAATCTAACTTTTTATATAGAACACGATAAGCCATTTGATATTGGTGAAAAGATGAATGAAATATATGATAAAGCATATATGAATGGCTATAATTGGGAAGCATTTCTAAACTATTATTTAGAGAAAAATGCTCCTGAAGTATTAGAAGGCGTAGAGATAGATCCTGAAGCGGGAATATTTACAGCATATTATGATAATACTCTAGAAAATGAAGAAAAGGCAGAAAAATTTAAAAAAATCATTATCGATTTAATTGAAAATGAAGAAAAGTTGTATAAAGTATTAAAAGAAGAAGGTTCAAAAATCAATTGGGATTAATACTTTAATAAAGTAAAGATAGAAAAGGTTAGAAGTTATCAGTAATTAATAAAACTACTGAGATTAAGGTTGGTAAAAATATACAGGGAGGAATCTTAAAAGTTGATATTAACAATTAAATTTTTAAGTGACTCCCTTATTTTGAAAAAAGGAGTGGGTAGATGGATACTTATTTAACGACAGTAGTAAGTAACGAACAAATTGCGGATAAAATTTTTAGAATAGAATTGCAAGGTGATATAGTTAAAGAAATGAATACACCAGGACAATTCGTCAATATAAAGGTAAGTAATAGTTATGAATTTTTATTAAGAAGACCTATTTCAATTTGTGAAATTAATAAAGAAAAAAATACTTTTGTTATGGTCTATAGAGCAGATGGAGCTGGAACAAAGAAAATTTCACAGTTGAAAAAAGGTGAAGAAGTGGATGTCTTAGGTCCACTAGGAAAAGGTTATGATGTTTATACACTAAAGGAAGGTCAAACTGCATTACTAGTTGGTGGGGGAATAGGTGTCCCACCATTATATGAATTAGCTAAGCAGTTTAAAAATGAAGGAATTAAAACAATACATATTTTAGGTTTTAATAACGAAAAAGATGTATTTTATGAAGATAAGTTTTCTGAATTAGGGACAACATATGTGGCAACAGCGGATGGTACATATGGAGAAAAAGGATTTGTAACAGATGTTATAAAGAAATATGATATTGCGTATGATAAATATTTTAGTTGTGGACCATTTGCAATGCTTAAAGCATTAACAACAATGGATGAAGAAAAAATAGGATATATTTCTTTAGAAGAAAGAATGGCTTGTGGTGTTGGAGCTTGTTACGCATGTGTCTGTGAAAAACAAGATGGAAGTATTTCACGTGTTTGTTATGATGGACCGGTATACGAATCAACAGAAATAGCATTATAGGAGGAAATATGAGCGAAAGATTACGAGTAAAATTACCCGGATTAGATTTAAAAAATCCAATAATGCCGGCTTCAGGTTGTTTCGCATTTGGCTTAGAATATGCTAATTTTTATGATTTAAGTCAACTTGGAGCAATAATGATAAAAGCTGCAACAAAAGAACCTCGATTTGGAAATCCTACACCACGTGTTGCTGAAACATCTAGCGGGATGCTAAATGCAATAGGATTACAAAATCCTGGAGTACATGAAATAATGGAAACAAAACTAAAGGAATTGGAAAAATATGATGTTCCAATAATTGCTAATGTAGCTGGAAGTGAAATAGATGATTATGTTTATGTAGCTGAGCACATTAGTAAAGCACCAAATGTTTGTGCTTTAGAACTAAATATTTCTTGTCCAAATGTTAAACACGGTGGTATTCAATTTGGTACAGATCCAGAAACAGCAAAAAACCTTACAAAAAAAGTTAAGGAAGTATCTAGTGTACCAGTATATGTAAAACTATCTCCTAATGTAACGGACATAGTGTCTATGGCTAAAGCAGTAGAAGAAGGTGGAGCTGATGGTATTACTATGATAAATACGTTAGTAGGTGTTAGATTAGATAGAAAATCTGGAAAACCAATAATTGCTAATGTAACAGGAGGTTTATCAGGACCGGCAGTAAAACCAGTTGCTATTAGAATGGTATATCAAGTATCCCAAGCTGTAAACATTCCTATTATAGGAATGGGTGGTGTAATGGATGAGTGGGATGTTATTGACTTTATCTCAGCAGGTGCAAGTGCAGTAGCTGTAGGTACTGCAAACTTTGCTGATCCATATGCTTGCCCAAAAATAATAAATAAACTTGAAAGTGCTCTTGATGAACTTGGAGTGGAACACATACTTGATATAAAAGGACGAGCTTACAAATAATAAAACTATATTAAAGGAGACAAATTGATGAAAAAAGACGTAATTATTGCATTAGATTTTCCAACATTAGAGGATACACTAAATTTTTTAGATAAATTTGATGATGAAAAACTATTCGTTAAAGTTGGGATGGAATTATATTTACAAAATGGTCCAGTAGTTCTTGAAAAAATAAAAGAATTAGGGCATAAAGTATTTTTAGACTTAAAACTACATGATATTCCAAATACAGTCTACGGAGCTACAAAAGGATTAGCACGATTCAAAGTAGATATTCTAACTGTACATGGTGCAGGAGGGTATGAGATGTTAGCTGCAGCTAAAAGAGGAATGGTAGAAGGTGGAAGTCCAGATACAAATGTAATAGCTATAACTCAGCTTACATCAACATCTGAAGAAGCTATGAAAGAAGAGCAATTAGTGGCAGTTTCATTAGAAGAAAGTGTAATAAATTACGCAAAACTTGCTAAAAAAGCAGGACTTGACGGAGTTGTTTCATCAGTTTGGGAAGCTAGAATCATTAGAGAAAACTGTGGTGAGGATTTCTTAAAAGTAACTCCTGGTATACGTCTAGAAACTGATGAAGTAGGAGATCAAAAACGTGTTGCAACACCAATTGTTGCAGCAAGTGAAGGTAGTACACATATAGTAGTAGGCCGCTCAATTACAAAAGCTAAAAACCCAAGAGAAGTTTATAATCTAATTAAAGAACAATTTACTAAGTAAAAAAATATAGAAGCTAAGGAGAATTAAAATGACTTTAGAAAGAAAAATAGCTAAAAACTTACTTGAAATAGAAGCAGTTGCATTAAGACCAAATGACTATTTCACTTGGACTTCAGGTATTAAATCACCAATTTATTGTGATAATAGAATAACAATGTCTTATCCAAAAATTAGAAGAGAAATTGCTGCTGGATTAAGTGAAGTAATTAAAAAGAATTTTCCAGAAGTAGAAGTAGTAGCGGGGACAGCAACAGCAGGTATTCCTCATGCTGCATGGGTAAGTGAAGTGTTAGATTTACCTATGATTTATGTTAGAGACTCAGCAAAAAAACACGGGAAAACTAACCAAATCGAAGGAAGACTATTAGAAGGGCAAAAAGTTGTTATTATCGAAGACTTAATTTCTACAGGATTATCTTCGTTAAAAGTAGCTAAAGCACTAGAAGAAGCAGGGGCAGTAGTACTAGGAGTGGTAGCAATATTTAGTTACGAACTTAAAAAAGCTCAAGATGCTTTTGCAGCGGATAAAGTAGAATACTACACATTAACTAACTATAACTTTTTAATTGAAGAAGCGGTAGCAAGTAATTATATTAAACAAGAAGACGTAGAAAAACTTCTTGAATGGAGAAATAATTTATAATATACTAAAAAGCACGTAAGGTTTATATTACGTGTTTTTTATATTCATAAAAATAATGACTATCACTTTCACATATGTTATAATTAAATAATAATATAAGGTAGTGAGGTATAGAAAATGGATAATATTATTGATGTAACAGTTCCAGTAGCGGAAGTTGTTGATAAACACCCAGAAGTTTTAGATATTTTAGTAGATTTAGGATTTAAACCATTAGCTAATCCAATAATGAGAAATACTCTAGGAAGAAAGACTTCATTAAAAATGGGGTCTAAGTTAGCTGGTATAAAAATAGAAGATATAGTAGCTACACTTGAAGCTAATGGATATGAAGTAGTAGGATTAAACTAATGACAAAAACAAGAATAGAAGTTTTAAAAGATATTTTATTAAGATTACATAATGGAGCGAGTGCGGACTCTGTACAAGATGAATTCAATGAACATTTTACAGGTGTATCAGCTATAGAAATAAGTTTAATGGAACATGAACTTATGAATTCTGATTCTGGTGTAACATTTGAAGATGTTATGAAATTATGTAATGTTCATGCGAATCTATTTAAAGGTGCTATTAAAACAGTAGAAGTAGAAGATAGTGAACACCCAGGCCATCCTGTGCAGGTATTTAAACAAGAAAACCTAGCGCTAAGAGCGGCTATTATTCGAGTAAGACGTATATTAGATAACTACAAAAAGGTTGAAAATACTTCAGCTCAAGAAGCAGTGCTAAAAGGTCTTGGGCGTCAGTTAGCTTTATTAGGACAGTTTGATATTCATTATAAGAGGAAAGAAGAGTTAATGTTTCCTATTATGGAGCGTTATGGTCATGATGCACCACCGAAAGTAATGTGGGGCGTAGATGATCAAATAAGAGACTTATTCAGTGATGCTCTACATGAAGCTCATAAACTACCTAATAGTGATATAGAAGTAGTAAAAGAAAAATTTGAAAAATTTGTTAAAGAATTTGAGGAAATGATTTTTAAAGAAGAATCAATTTTACTTATGATTCTATTAGAAACATTTAATCAAGATGACTGGTTAACTATCGCAAAAGAAAGTGATGCTTATGGATATGCAATTATTACACCAACTGAAGAATGGGTTCCTAAGAGAGAAAGTTTTGAAGAGCCTGTAGAAGAAATTTGTCAAACAGAAATAACTGAAGAAGGTTTAATGCAAAAGGTTATTTCAACACCAGAAGGTGAAATAACTATCTCATTTAAACCAAACAAAAAAGAAGAAAAAGTAGTAGATAGAACTACTCCTCAAAAATTTGGTAAAGGATATTTATCTGTAGATCAAGCAGATTTGATATTAAATCATCTACCAATGGAAATTACTTTCGTTAATAAAGATGAGATATTCCAATATTATAATGATCATTGTCCTGAAAAGGATATGATATTTAAACGTACACCTAGTCAAGTAGGTAGAAATGTAGAACTATGTCATCCGCCAAAATATTTAGAAAAAGTAAAAATAATAATGCAAAATTTGCGTGATGGTAAAAAAGATAAGTATGAAATGTGGTTTAAATCAGAATCAAGAGGGAAGTTTGTTCATATTACTTATGCAGGTGTATATGACGAAAATGGTGAATTTCAAGGAGTATTAGAATACGTTCAGGATATAGCTCCTTATAGAGAAATAGATAGTGATTATTATAGGGGAATAGAATAATAAAGTAATTTAAATAGAGAAACCTTATTTTTAAAGTATCTATAACGTTATATACAGACCTAAAATAATATAAAATATTTTGGATACTTTTCAAAATAAATTAGAAGTTAGACCTGCAGGGTGGATAAAATTTTCTTTCTTGTAGGTTTTTCTATGTAAAATATAGTCCAGTATAATCATCTATGGTATAATTAAAAAATATAATAAATAATGGTAAGGAAAAGATAATAATGGCGAAGAAAGAAGTAAATACAGACCTTTGGGTTTATGATTTATTAAAAGAAGCTAAAATAAATGATAAATTTACAGCTCAAGGAAGTAATATAAAAGAAATTCACGAAGCACTACAAACAGCGTCCAAGCGTGGAACTGGTAAAGTAGGATTTCCTGAATATGTAGGTGTAGTTAAAAATTTCTTAATAGTAATTGAAGATAAAGCGGATACAAATAAACATATAGATTTAACAGATAAAGAGATAATCAGTGAAGAAGTAGCTAGTGTTTGTGATTATGCTGTAAATGGTGCATTGTTTTATGGAAAGCACCTTGCCAAAAATACAAATTATAAAGAAATAATTGCTTTAGGTATTAGTGGAAATGAAAAAAATCATAAAATTACCCCTATCTACATAGATGATAGAGGTAATTATAAAGTCCTTGATGATTTGGAAACCCTAATCTCATTTAGTGAAAAAAATATTGATGAGTATTATACAAAAGAAATTTTAAAAGAAGATACTCAAAAAGAAAAAGAAACAGCTGAAATTTTGAAAGATGCAAGTGAACTTCATGAAGATTTAAGAAATTATGGAAACTTAGAAGAAAAAAGTAAACCTTTAGTAGTGTCTGGGATACTGCTTGCACTTAGAGAAATTGAGTACAAAAACTTTAGTATAGATAGTTTAATTGGTGATACACAAAAAACTGATGGTCAAAAAATATATGATGGTATAGAAGCAAATTTAGGGCGTGCAAATGTTTCACCACAAGTTAAGAAAAATAAATTATTAAGTCAATTCTCTATTATCCGTGATAATGTCAAAATAAATGAAGTAAATCCTAATCTAGGGAAGACACCACTAAAACATTTTACAGAATTTTTATATGGGAGTATTTATCATAGTATAAAATATAATAATTCTTCTGAAGATTATCTTGGTAGATTTTATGGAGAATTCATGTCGTATAGTGGAGGAGATGGACAAAACTTAGGAATTGTTTTGACTCCTAAACATATTACGGAACTATTTTGTGATTTGTTAGACTTAAAACCAAGCGATAAAATACTTGATCCATGCTGTGGTACAGCAGGATTTTTAATTGCTGCTATGCATAATATGCTGGGCCAAACAGATGATGAGGGTCAAATCAAACATATTAAAAAACATCAACTTTTTGGAATAGAAGAACAATCGTATATGTTTACTATAGCTACAACTAATATGATTTTACGTGGAGATGGAAAAAGTAATTTAGAAAATTGCGACTTTTTGGCAGAAAATCCAGCACAATTACAACTAAAAGGGTGTAATGTAGGTATGATGAATCCACCGTATTCTATGGGCTCTAAACAAAATCCTAACTTATATGAAATTAATTTTACAAGACACTTATTAGATTCGTTAGTCGAGGACGGGCGTGCTGCTATTATCGTTCCACAAAGTACATTCACTGGAAAAACAAATGACGAACAAAAAATCAAAGAAGAGATTTTGAAAAAACATACATTAGAAGGTGTTATAACTCTTAATAAAAATACTTTTTATGGTGTAGGAACTAATCCATGTATTGCCATCTTTACCGCACATAATAAACACCCTAAAAATAAAGTATGTAAATTTATTAACTTTGAGAGTGATGGATATATAGTGAGTAAGCATATTGGACTTATCGACGATGGTTCACACAAAGATAAAAAACAACACTTGCTTGATGTATGGTTCGGAAGAAACGAAGCACCTACAAAATTTTGTGTAGAGACAACAGTTGAAGCAACTGACGAATGGCTACATTCTTTCTATTATTTCAATGATGAAATTCCAAGTGAAGAAGATTTCAGAAAGACTATTGCTGATTACTTAACATTTGAAGTAAATATGATAACTCATGGACGCGGATATTTATTTGGAATAGAAGAAAATGAGGAAGAATATGAAATAAAAGAAATAGTGTTAAAAGTAGCTGAAAGTGGTGAAAAATATGAGTAAGTTGAGTTTGGATAGTGTAGAATGGGGAGAGTTTAAGTTAATAGATATTTTCGAAATAAAAGATGGCTATTATAATAAGAAACCCCCTATAAACGAAAAAACTAAAAGTACTATTCCTTTTCTAGGCGCAACGAAGTATGAAAATGGAATTACTGCATTTTATGATTTAGAAACAATAAAAAAATGGGATAAAGTTGGAAAAATTAATACTCATAATTATGAAGACAGACTATATAGAGGAAATTGTTTAGCTGTGACCAATAACGGTTCAGTAGGCAATATATATTTTCAAAACCATACCTTTACATGTAGTCATGATGTAACACTACTTTATCTAAAAGTAGGAAAATTAAATAAGTATATAGCACATTTTTTAGCCACTATGTTAAGAAAAACAGCTGAAAGTTTTGAATATGCAAAAAAATGGCGTCCAGAAAGGATGCGCTCATCTAAAATAATGTTACCTATTGACTCTAACAGCGCTCCTAACTGGAAATTTATGGAGGATTATATCAAACAAGAGATGAAAGTTCAAAGTAGAAAAGTAGCTTCTTACTATGAAAATAAACTTATGAAGCTAGGTTTTGAATTACTTGACTTAGAAGTAGAATGGAAAGAGTTTTTCTTTACAGATATTTTTAAAGAGATTAAACGAGGGAAACGATTAACTAAAAGTAATCAAATTGATGGTAATACTCCATATGTATCTTCAACGGGAATAAATAATGGTGTTAATAATTTTATTGGTAATGATGAAAAAGTGAGAAAGTATGCTAATAATTTATCTTTAGCTAATAGTGGAAGTGTGGGTTCTTGTTTTTATCATAAGTATGAATATATAGCAAGTGATCATATAACAGCATTAACTTCAGAATATGCAGATGAATATGTTTATAAATTCATGTCAACGATTATTAGCCGATTAGAAGAAAAATATTCCTTTAATCGTGAAATAAACGATAAGAGAATTTCAAGGGAAAAATTATTCCTTCCTATCGACAAAAATGGTGAACCTCACTGGAAATATATGAGTAACTTTGTAAAGAAACTTGAAAAAGAAAATATTGAGAAAACGCTTAATCATATATATATATATATATAATGGCTAAGAAACTTGAAAGCAAATATTTACTGAAAAATGTTTCATGGAAAGAATTTTTTATCGAAGATATTTGTGAAATTAAATCAGGAAAAGATATTTATGAACGAGAGAGAATTGAAGGTATGACACCATACATCACAGCAACAGCAAACAATAATGGAATAGGGTATTTTATTTCTAATGAAAATGTAACCTTGCAAGAAAAGTGTATATCTGTTAATCGTAATGGCTCGGTAGGATATTCATTTTATCATTCATATCCTGCACTTTTTGGAAATGATACTAGGAAATTAATTCCAAAATACAGTAATGACCATGTGGCGAAATTTATCTCATTTATGATTTCTAGTCAAAAAGAAAAGTATGGGTATGGTTATAAGATGGGAACAGCACGCTTGAAACGTCAGAAAATATTATTACCTACAAATAAAGATGAATCTATAAATTATGATTTTATGAAGAAATATATATTAATTCGAGAGATAATTTCTATATATTCAATTTTAGAATGTTATAAATAAAATTAGTATATGTACTAAATTAGACTAAAAAGCACTTTTCTAGATGCAGAATAGTGCTTTTTATGTTTACGAATATATTTTATCGAATACATTTTTTCTTAATTTTTTTGTTGCAAAAACTAACAGTATGATTAATATTAAAGAGTATACTATTCCTACTATATGTGCTGATGATGGCAACATAGTAACTAAGAAGAATGTCAAGACATTAAGTAGTACTAATAATAAAATAGCTCCGAAAGCTAAAATAGTTAATAGTACCTGATTTATTGAACTACGATTAGCTAAATCTGTGATAGTGTTCCAGTTTAGATATAATTTTTTATAGTCGTTTGTATAACTATAGAATGAAAAGACAATACTTGAAATAATATAAGATATTATTGTTACAATTGCTAATAAGATTGGTGTTTTAGTTATAATTAACATCATAATCAGAGCAAATAATCCAAAACCAAGTTGTAAACAAGTGGCGATTGCTAATTTGATTTTTAGGTATTTTTTAAAATCTAATGGAAGGGATTTTAAAAAATAGTAATCTTGTTTTTCTAGTGAAATTGCTATACTTGTAAAATTCATAGGATTAGAATTAATGTACAATGCTAATGTAAATCCTATAGTCATAGCTACTGGGTAGAATATAGGTGGTAGTGTAATACCTCCGTGCTTTCTAATTTCTATAATTGGAATTACAAATATACCAAGTGTAATTATAAGATTAGTAAATACAGTTGTCGAAATTGTACTGTTTAACAATAGTTTTAAATTTCTCTTAATTAGTTTAGAAAATAGTGTAGTTGATGTACTATTAGTATTTTCTTTGATTTTTACAGTTTTTGAACTAGATGTGTATGTATTATCTGATATTCTATATAAGTCTTTCATATATTTTTTTACTACGAATATATAAGTAGTAAAGAAAGAGATAATTGCTAGAATTATAGTTATTATTAAATAAGTATAGGTCTTTGAAATATCTAACACGAGTATATTTAAAAATAAATCTCCTTTATATTCAGAACCAATATTTTTAAAAGTATGAGCAAAATCAAATATGTATCCAGTGAAGAATATCAACGCAATCAATATTGTAGCTGCATTAACTTTCCCTTTATTCTTCTTGAAATTTGGGATATAAGTAATAAATGAAAGTATCGTCATTATAGAACATATTAAAGTAATAATAAATGCAAAACTATATAATAATACGAAGAAAAATTTTTGAATTGAAAACTCTGCATTTAATCCAATAATCAAGTTTATAACTATTAATGGAATAAAATTACTTATAACTAGTGAAAGTAGAGTGAACAATTTACTAAAGAATATCTCAGCCCCTGTAACTGGTAAATGAATAATTGCCAATGTATCATCACTTTCATAAAACATATTGGTAAAATTATTTAAAATTTGAATAAACACCATTAATAAAATAAAGAAAAGTATACTCCTATAACCCGATCCAGAAAAGTTAAAACCACGAGAAAACATTGAAAATACAAATAAAATATTTAAGAAATTGAAAAAATTCATCATTAATATATTTCTAAAAAGCTTATGTCTTATATCACTTTTTCCACTGAATTTTTTTCTATATTTATTTCTTTGTGGAGGAAAACTATAAAGAAGATTCGTTAAGAATAATTCCTTCATTACATTGAATCTCATAATTACTCACCACCTAAAACATTAGAATTTGATTTTTTTACTATATTAAGATAAATTTCTTCTAAATTATCTCCCTGAAATTGTTCTTTAAGCTCGTTAAGTGTACCGATAAAAACCAGTTTTCCCTTGCTGAGGATGCCTATTCTATCGCATAGATGTTCAGCGACCTCCAAGACATGAGTAGAGAATAGAACACTATTGCCTTTAGTGGCATGTTCTTTCATTAAGTTTTTCAAGTCAAATGCAGCTTGTGGATCTAATCCTGTCATCGGTTCATCCATAATCCAAAACTTAGGTTCTGATAATAATGCTCCAATAACAAATACTTTTTGTCTCATACCATGAGAGAAGGAACTAATTTCTTGATGTTCAACTCCTATCAAATTAAATAATTTGCAGTACCTATTAAGAATATTATCTCTTGTTTTATTATCAATTTCATATATGCTAGCGACTAATGACCAATATTCAAAGGCCGATAATGTAAGAAACATATCAGGTGAATCAGGTACATAGCCAATTTGCTTTTTACATTCTAATCTATTATTTTTTAAAAGTAGGTCATTAAAGTAAATCTCTCCTGAAGTAGGTTCTAATATACTAACTAAAGATTTGATTGTAGTAGACTTACCAGCTCCATTATGCCCGATAAGCCCGAATATCTCTCCATCATTGATTGTAAAACTTAAATCATCAACAGCATACTTTGTGTCAAATTGCACGGTAAGATTTTTAATTTCTATCATAAACATCCCTCCATTGTTATCAATAGCTATATTATACTTGAAATCGATTTACTCAACAAGAGGGATTATTAAATTATTTCTATAAATTATGATAAAAGAAAAATATAAAAAATATAATTTTGTAGTATGTATGTGGTACACCTGGAAAAGTGTGCAAAAAACTTAATTTCGATACACCTGGAAAGGTTTGTTTATTTTTAAAAAGCGATACACCTGGTTAAGTGTGAAAAAAGAATGTGATAATAGCAAGTAAAAAAAGATATAAAAAATTTTAAAAAAGTGTTGACAAGAAATAATAAAAGTGGTATTATTTAGTACGTGAGTGTTTAGCGCTCTGTGTAAAGCCGCTATGGCTTAAAATTTATTTTAAAAATATGAACCACCAGGATAAGTGATTCATAAAACTATCGAGGAAAGGAGGAAACCATAGAAATGCCAACTATTAACCAATTAGTTCGTAAACCTCGTAAATCAAAAGTATCAAAATCAGATTCACCAGCTCTTAACAAAGGGTATAACTCTAAGAGAAAGAAAGAAACTAACATTTCTTCTCCACAAAAAAGAGGAGTTTGTACTCGTGTTGGGACTATGACACCTAAAAAACCTAACTCAGCTTTACGTAAATATGCACGTGTTCGTTTATCAAACCAAATCGAAGTAACAGCATATATCCCAGGTATCGGACACAACCTACAAGAACACAGTGTTGTACTTATTCGTGGAGGACGTGTAAAAGACTTACCAGGGGTACGTTACCACATTATTCGTGGAGCTTTAGATACTGCAGGAGTTAACGACCGTAAACAAGGACGTTCTCTATACGGTGCTAAAAGACCAAAAGAGAAAAAATAATAAATAGAAAATAATTTGATAAAAGAATTTCGTGAAAGGAGGCAACATTATGCCACGTAAAGGTCCAGTTGCAAAACGTGATGTTTTGCCAGATCCAATTTATAACTCAAAATTAGTTACAAAATTGATTAACAAATTAATGCTAGATGGAAAACGCGGTACAGCTCAAAAAATCCTATATTCTTCATTTGATATCATCAAAGAAAAATCAGGACGTGATGCTATGGAAGTTTTCGAAGAAGCATTAAACAACATTATGCCTGTACTTGAAGTACGTGCTCGTCGTGTTGGTGGTTCTAACTACCAAGTACCAGTTGAAGTACGTGCAGAAAGAAGAATTACATTAGGTCTTCGTTGGTTAGTTAACTACTCTCGTTTAAGAGGAGAAAAAACTATGGAACAACGTTTAGCTAATGAAATTTTAGACGCAGCAAATAACACTGGTTCAGCTGTTAAGAAACGTGAAGATACTCACAAAATGGCTGAAGCTAACAAAGCATTTGCTCACTATCGTTGGTAATTATAAGGTGAATATCAAGCTATTTTATAGCTTGAGTTTTTCACTATAGAAGACAAATTACTCAAAAACTTTAAAAAATATGAAAGGAGAAAATTGACTCATGGCTAGAGCATTTTCTTTAAAAGATACTCGTAATATCGGTATCATGGCTCACATCGACGCAGGTAAAACTACTGCAACAGAGCGTATTTTGTTCTACACTGGGAAAATCCACAAAATCGGAGATACTCACGATGGTAACTCTCAAATGGACTGGATGGAACAAGAACAAGAACGTGGTATCACTATCACATCTGCTGCAACAACTGCTGAGTGGAAAAAACACAGAATCAACATCATTGATACACCAGGACACGTAGACTTCACTGTTGAGGTTGAACGTTCTCTTCGTGTACTTGATGGATCAGTTGCTGTACTTGATGCACAATCAGGTGTTGAACCTCAAACAGAAACTGTTTGGCGTCAAGCAACTACATATGGAGTTCCTCGTATCGTATTCGTTAACAAAATGGATAAAACAGGAGCAGACTTCCTATACTCTGTAGGAACAATCCATGACAGATTACAAGCAAACGCACACCCAATCCAACTTCCAATCGGAGCTGAAGATCAATTCGAAGGTGTTATTGACCTTGTTGAAATGAAAGCTATCTACAATGAAGGAAGCGTAGGGGAAAATCTTGTAGAAAAAGAAATTCCAGCGGAATTACAAGATCAAGCAGAAGAATACCGTGAAAAATTAATCGAAGCTGTTGCAGAATTCGATGAAGAATTCATGGAAAAATACTTAGGTGGAGAAGAAATTACAGTAGACGAGCTTAAAGCTGCTATCCGTAAAGCTACTTTATCAGTAGAATTCTTCCCAGTAGTATGTGGATCTGCATTCAAATATAAAGGGGTACAAC
>CAUSKO010000032.1:0-14687 GCA_963532255.1 uncultured Gemella sp.
TAAAATGAAAAATAACAGATTAAAATACGTTCTTATACCTGCATTTACAACAGCAGCAATGTTCCCTATATTTGCAGATGAAAATGTTAAAGCAAATGAAAATACTGCAATATCAACTACTCAACCAACTACCGCAAAAGCAAATGAAACTGTTAGTAGTTCTAATAAAGTTCCTATGACTATTGCAGATTATAAACAAAAGAGCGCTCTAGAATTAGCACAATTAATTCGCGAGAAAAAAGTAACTAGTGAAGAGTTAGTAAATCTTGCATACAAAACTATTGACCAAGAAAACCCAAAACTAAATGCTGTTTTAACTACAGAAAATGGGAAAATCCCTACAACTATTAAAGAGCAAGCATATACTGATGCAAAAGAAATAGATAATCGAATAAAAGCAGGAAATGCATCAGCTAATCCAGTTAACTGGGAAGAACAACCATTCCTAGGTGTCCCTACTCTTATTAAAGGTTTGGATCAAATAAAAAATGGAGATGCTTCAAATGGAGTTTATTTTAACAAAGGAAAAGTATCTAAAAATGATTTAATGGTCGCAAAAGAATTTAAGAAATTAGGATTTGTTATTTTAGGTCAGACTAACTACCCAGAACTTGGAACTAGAAATATTACAGATTCTAAACTTTTTGGACCTGCTGGGAATCCTTCTGATCCATCACGTAATACTGGTGGTTCTTCAGGTGGAAGTGCCGGTGCAGTTGCAAGTGGTATGGTATCTATAGCTAGTGCTAGTGATGCAGGAGGTTCTATTCGTATCCCTGCTTCATGGACTGGATTAATCGGATTAAAACCTACAGGACATGTAGTGAAATTCCCTCTTGTTAAAACTATAGAAGATGCCAAAGTATATTTTGATAAAACTAAAATAAACAAACCTAAAACTTTAGAAAAAGTACCTAATGATTTAAAAAAATTAAAAATCGCCTATACTCTTAAAACTCCACTTAAAGATGTTGAACTAAGCGAAGATGGAAAAAAAGCTGTCCTAAAAGCTGTTGAATTTTTAAAATCACAAGGTTTTGAAGTTGAAGAAGTTAAAGAATTTCCAGTAGATGGCTACGAAGGAATTAGAACATATACAGTTGGTGCTATTGGAGGAGCTTATGCTCAAGCTGCTAAACTTGCCAATGAAAACACAAAATATGATTTAGATCCAGCTACTTATGCTCTAGGCACTTCAACTATTTCTAAAGGAAAAGTAGTAGGTAATACTGACGTTTCTTCTGCTAAACCTGCCAGCACATACATTAAACAAATGGATGAATTTTATAAAAAATATGATTTATTCCTAATGGCAACAAATGCGGTAACTGCACCTTCAAATGATAAAAAAGTTGATCCTTATGTTGATTCTGAAATAGAAAAGAAATTATATAATATTAATAGCATTAAAGACCCTAAAGAACGCTTTGATTTATTAGTAAAACAATGGGAACCTATGATGAAGAGAACTCCATTTACATGGTTATTTAATCTTACTGGTAATCCGTCAATTTCTCTACCTGTATATAAAAATGACAATAACCTTCCTTTAGGTGTAATGTTTGCAGCTAAGAATAACTCTGAAAAAATCCTTCTAGAGATGGGACAACTTTTCCAAGACAATAATCAATTTGTTATGAATTCAAGTATTAGAAATAATTCAACATCAGAAAACGGAAACAAAATTGGAATTAATAATTATAATACTAAATTTGAATATAATACACCTAATTATGCTCCTATAGTAGATGAACTACCTAGTTTGAATATAGAAGATAATACTAACCAAACTACTACAAATAATCAACTATCAAGTACTTCAAATAAATTTAAGGTAGAAAATAATAATATTAATAATTATCCTAAATTTAGTAAAGTCGTATTTAATAATGACTCTACTATTAAATCTTTACCAAAAACTGGTATAAATAACCCTACTTCATATACCGCAATTGCTGCATTAGGATTATTAGCCTTTATGTTTTATAGAAAAAAAAAGAATAACTAATTACTATAAAAAGAGTGACCTAAATATATAAATTTAAGTCACTCTCTTTTTAAATAAAGTTAATAAAAATTTATAAGCTTAACTAATAAATATATATCTAGCTTAATCTACCTTTTAACTTCATGTTTTTAACAATTTTTTCAATCGAGTTAACATAAGCAGCTTTTCTCATTGGAATATCGAATCTATTTTTCACTTCCCAAATATCATTAAATGCTTTTGTCATTACTCTATCTTGTTTTTCAACAACTTCTTCTTCGCTCCAGTAATAACCTTGTAAGTTTTGCACCCATTCAAAGTACGATACAGTAACTCCTCCACTATTTGCTAAAATATCAGGAATTACAACGATACCTTTATCTTGTAATGCTTTATCACCTTCTAGTGTTACTGGACCATTAGCACCTTCTGATATAATAGGCGCCTTAATTAAGCTTGCTTCATGAGAATCAATAGCATTTTCTAAAGCACAAGGGCATAATACATCTACATCAAGTGCCCAAAACTCATCTAATGATAAACGTTTTGTATTTGGTAGGGTATGAAATCTAACTTTAGTGTTTTTACAATTTTGTAATTCTTCATATGATAGCCCTTCTTCACGATATACTGCATATTGAACTCCATCATCATCACGTTCTGTAACTGCAACAACTGTAGCTCCATATTTTATAGCAGTGTCTACCGTATAACTACCTACATTACCAAAACCTTGTACAGCAAATTTAGCACCCTCAGCTGTTTTACCTAATTTTTCTAATGCTAGTTTTGCTGATAATGCA
Source organism: uncultured Gemella sp. (assembly GCA_963532255.1). GTDB lineage: Bacteria > Bacillota > Bacilli > Staphylococcales > Gemellaceae > Gemella. The sequence continues at coordinate 2,791 of CAUSKO010000032.1, forward strand.
ACACCATGACCTGTAGCTTGTGTTCTTCCTAACGAACCACCTAATTCTAATGGTTTTCCTGTCAATGTACCAATTCCCTGTTCACCAGTTAATATATTATACTCATCTATCATCCAAGACATGATTTGACCATTTGTATTAACATCAGGAGCTGGAACATCTTGTTTTTCTCCTAAGTATTTGTATAATCCGCGAATATATCCACGTGATAATCTTTCTAATTCACCTTTTGATAGTTCTTTAGGATCAACGATAACCCCACCTTTACCACCACCATATGGTAAATTAGCAACTGCACATTTGAATGTCATCCAAATTGATAATGCTTTAACTTCGTCTCCTGTTACTAATGGATGAAAACGAAGTCCTCCTTTTGTCGGTCCTATCGCATCATTATGTTGAGAACGGAATCCTTTAAAATATTTTACTTCACCATTATCCATTTTCACTGGAATAGAAATCTCGATAAATCTTTGAGGATCTTTTAACGATTCATAAACTTCCTCTTTATAACCTAGTATATCGCAAGCACTTTTTATTTGCTCTCTTGCGTTAATTAATGGATTGTTATTCATAGCACTATCTCCTTAGAATATTATTTTACATTTATTATGTAATATTATTTATATTTATTATATCAAATTTCATTATTATTTGTAAATGTTTTGTAAACGTTTGTTTTTATTAAAGTATTTGACTTCTTATCATGTTTATGTAAACTTAATTGTTGTGAATTTTCATAATGTAATTTTATTTATAAATAAATATCGAGGTTTAGTACTTATTTTTGCAACATATTTATTGATAAAACAACTAACCTTAAACTTTAAATTCTTTTCGAATATTTATTTTTAACCTTTCATCTTAAAAAATTAGGAGAATTAAAATTTTTTATCACAAAAAACTTCAATTCTCCTAATATCTATTAATAATACTTTATTATTTATTTCGCATCATACCAAGAAGACCCGCTACTTGCTTCAGCTTTTAATTTAACATCTAAGTTAGCCGCTTCTTCCATAATATTGACCATCTTACTGGTAAATTCTTCTAAAACATCTTTGTTTACATCAAAGATAAGTTCATCGTGTACTTGTAGTAATAATTTTGCATCAACTTTACTTTTCTCAATGTATTCAAATGCATTAATCATCGCTATTTTTATTATATCAGCAGCTGTCCCTTGAATAGGTGTATTCATAGCAATACGTGCATTAAGATTTGCAATAATTTTGTTTTTAGCATTTATTTCAGGTAAACTTCTTCTTCTGTTATATAAAGTCTCTACATACCCATGCTCTTTCGCAAACTCTACTATATCTTTCATATATTTATCGACACCTTTAAATGTTTCTAAATATTTTTCAATAAATTCTTTTGCACGTTTTCTTGTGATTCCTAGGTTAGTTGATAATCCGAAGTCAGAAATTCCATAAACTATTCCAAAGTTAACTGCCTTAGCTTCTCTTCTCATCGCTGATGTTACATCATCTAATGCTACACCATTAACATCACTTGCAGTTTTTGTATGAATATCAACATCATGTTTAAATGCATCAATCATACCTTTATCTTGAGCAATATGAGCTAAAACTCGTAATTCTATTTGTGAATAGTCAATTGATAAAATAACTCTGTCTTTAGAAGCTGGTATAAAAGCTTTTCTTATCTTTTTCCCTTCCTCAATTCGTGTAGGTATATTTTGAAGGTTTGGATTAACTGAAGATAGTCTACCTGTTTGAGCCAATGTTTGTTCATAGCGCGTGTGAATCTTTCCTTCACGAGTAATATCTTTTACTAACCCTTTTGCATAAGTTGAATTTAATTTTGTTACAGTACGATATTCCATAATTAATGGTATAATATCATGTTTATATTGTAGTTGTTCTAGCACTTCAACCGCCGTAGAATATCCTGTCTTTGTTTTCTTAATAACAGGTAAGCCTAACTCTTCAAATAATACAACTCCAAGTTGCTTTGGAGAAGCGATATTAAATTCTGAACCAGCTAGGGTATAGATGCTTCCTTCTAGTACTTTAATTCTTTCATCAAATTCTTGACTCATTTCCTCTAAAGCTTTTTTACTAACATGAATTCCTTCAAATTCCATACTAGCTAATACTCTAGCTACTTTTATTTCGATATTTTTATATAAATCTAACATATTTTCTTCTTCGAGTTTCTTAATCATAAGAGGTTTGATTTCAAAAATACTAGCTGCAATTTTAGCAATATATGGATTTAGCACATCTGAGGTAGGTAAACTACGTTTAGCGCCTTTTCCATATATTTCTTCATCACTACTTATTATTTCACCTAAGTAATTGAATACTATTTTATCAATTTCGCTTTTAGCAGTAACATCGATTAGATAATTAGCAATTTTAATATCAAAAATTTCACCGTTAATTTCTTGATTATTTTTCTTAGCTAGATAAATAATCTTTTTAATATCATAAACAATTTTTTCTTCTTCACTTTCTAGATATTCAATAACATATTTATTATCAAAAAAGTTTCCTTCACTAAAAATAAATGCAGTATTATCTGTAAATACCGAAATAGCTAATACATCAGACTGGTGATAGTCTTCTGTATAACATTCTACATGTATTGAACTATTTCTAAAATCTAATTTAGTATCTTTATCAGCAATTACAATCTCAATATCTTTCTTAACATTCTCTTCTTTATTTTCAGACTCACTAATCTCTTCTGAGTTTGTCTCCTGAGATAGTTTTCTTAAAAATGAAACAAACTCTAATTTCTCAAATAACTCTTTTTTCTTTTCTCTATTTTCTTTAAAAGTAAGGTCCTCTATTTTATTATCAACAGGAACATCAGTAAAGATAGTGGCTAGTTTTTTACTTAATATAGCATCTTCTTTACCTTCAGTTAATCTTTCTTTTAATTTTTTACCACTAATATTATCAATATTTTCTAGCACATTTTCTACAGTTTCATATTCAGTTAATAGTTTTATAGCAGTTTTTTCTCCAACTCCTGGAATACCTGGAATGTTATCAGATTTATCCCCCATTAATCCTTTCATATCGATTATTTGTTGAGGTGTTAAACCGTATTTTTCATTTATAAACTCTGGAGTATAGTAATCAATTTCTGTAACTCCACGTTTAGTATAGTAAACTGTTATATTATCACTAGCTAGTTGAGTTAAGTCTTTATCTCCTGACACTATAATTACTTCTAATCCAGCTTTTTCAGCAATTTTTGCATAAGTACCTATTATGTCATCTGCCTCGTAGTCGAAGTGCTCTTCATATTTAATACCGTAAGACTCTATTAGTTCTCTAACGTATCCAAATTGTTCTACTAATTCAGTAGGTGTTTTATCTCTAGTTCCTTTATATGCTTCATAACTCTTATGACGAAAAGTTTCCTTCCCTTTATCAAACGCTACTAGAGCATACTTAGGCTTTGTGTCTTCTAAGATTCTTTCTAACATTAAAGTAAAGCCATATACACTATTTGTATATAAACCTTTCTTATTTTTCAAAGCGGGCATAGCATAAAAAGCACGATAACTTAAGCTATTACCATCTAATAAAATTATTTTATCCATTTTTTCCTCCTATAAAATAATTTTCATAACGATAAATGAAGTGACTCAAACACTAATTTATATATCATTAATGTTATTAAGCCACTCACATTTAATACATATTATTTTTATAATAAATTATGAATTGTTTCTATTTTTTTCTTCCAAGAATGACGTTCTATTTCTTCCATTAATTCTTTTGGAATCTCACGCTGTTTTCTTGTTCTTTTTATCATTAATTCTAATGCTTTTACTATTCTTTCAATAAAAGCAGGTTTCTCTTCTTCTACTGCTTTATCCGTATCATAAATAGTTGGCATAGCTATATATTCTATAATATCTGAGTTGTTAATTTTATCACCTAAAAACTCAATTAACCCTTCTATTTCAGTAGCAACTACTCTTAATCCACTACCTAATGCCTCTACAGCAATAAGCCCTAGTCCTTCAAAGTATGACGGTAGGATAAAAATATCTTTCTCACGCATTATTTCTCCAAGATGAACTTGATCCATGGCATTATATATATTTATATTTTTTGAATCTCCAACTAAACTCTCTATTCTATCCCTATCTTGTTCTTTCAAGTTACCAATTAACTCTATTTCAACATTATCAACCTTTGTTTCTAATATTCTAAATGCTTTAATTAATTCAAAAAATCCTTTTGACTCATCGAATTTTCCAGCATAAATAATTTCTACTTTATCTTTTTTAGGGTACTCTTTTAATGGGAAAAAGACTTTTTCATTATATCCCGCCCCAATATTTATTATGTTTTCTTTAGGATAATTGAAAACTTTTGCTATTTCATCAATTTGTCCACTACTTAAGGCTAATACTTTATCAAGTTTATCTAAATTTAATACGTATTTTTCCTTCATAACAGGATTTTTCTCAGCTTGTCTAATATCAGTATTATGACATACACCTAAAATTTTTCTATCATTAAAAATTTCACAAACTATTGAACTCAACATCCATAAATGATGAGTAATAATAACGTCTGGATTAAATTCTTCTTTAGCTTTTATTAATTTTTCTCTAAATGCATTTTGCCAATCATTAATCATTTCCTCAGTCATATCTCTATAAAGAGTGTTATTATAAGGCATAATATCACTCATACCAACAATCGGAAAATCTAAGTCTTTCCCTTCGAACTCTACTTCATAAACGGTATCCAATATATTAAAATTATATTCTGGTGCAGTTCCATATAGAGCTGCTTGCTCATGTTTATATTTTTCTAATCCCTCTATTACATTTGTAAAATAAACTCCACTACCTGTTTTTGCAGGTAATTGTGCTAAGACGTGTAAAATTCGCATAAATTTCATCCTCAACTTTTTAATTATTCTATCATACTATTATACCACAGAAAAAAGGAATTCTTAATAAAGAACCCCTTTTTTATTTATATTAACGATAACCTATCGTTTTATTAAATTCTACCCTCAAGCATTACATGTTGAAGCTTGTTCTGCTGGATTTTCTTCATAATCTTTAGGATTATAGAAGGCATCACGATATTTTTTTGTATAAAATGGTTCTATTAAATTAATAATAGTATATCCAGCTTCTCCTAATTTTTTACATACTTCTTTACTTGATTCTGGATTATTATTATAGACAAAAATAGTTGCATCTTTATCTAATTTTTCTATAATAGAATCTACTTCGTTAGGTGAAACTTTTATTTCTTCATCTGATAAAACTTCTTCTCCTAAATTTAATAATTGTTTGTTTGAAGTTTTTGTAATTCTAAATTTGAATTCAGATAATAATACATTTGTATATATTGCTTTTCCATAATCATACTGTTTTACCCCATCACCAATATGTAATTTGGTAAATCCTCGTTCACGTAATAGTTTTTCTGTGTTTCGCGATGTTACATCTACTACACAATATAAAATAATATCCTTATCTTTATAATCATCTAGGATATCACTACCATCTTTAAATAGTTTTATCGGTAAACTTACTGCGTTAATAGCATGTACTCTTTCATACTCTTTTCTCCAACGAGTATCTACTACCAGTGCTTCCTCATAAGTTTTCTTTTCTACTTCAGCACCTGGTACTCGACCTGGTTTTCCTTTTAGTAATTTTTGCCAAAACGCGTATAGTCCGATTACTATTACTAACAGAATTATACAAATAATTAATAATATATTCATTTCTATACCCCTTTCTTTTCCATTATATTTTATCATATTTCTTTATATTTTTGTAATAATTAAACCAAAAATATCTTTGATTTTTTATATAAATAGGAGTAAAATATTATTAGTATTTATTTTATACTTATTATTTTTATAATATTATTAATGGTTAGATGTCTATTTTTTTTAGAAAGGAGGTATTTTATGAAAATCAGTAAAATCAACAATATTGACAATAAAAATCTTAAAACAGAAGCCACTCTACTTCTTAATGGTATTTTTGTTGGAATTTTTGCTGGTATTGTTGGAGCAAGTTATAGGTTACTTATTGGTTTTAGTGAAAAGTTAGTTCATTTTACTGCAGATTTTATTAAAACGGGCTTTATTTGGAAAGTTATTTTGTTAATTGTCCTTATTTTACTTGGGCTTATTTCTGGATTTTTACTAAAAAGAGAACCGATGGCTAGTGGAAGTGGTATTCCCCAAGTTTCTGCAGAAATTACAGGTAGATTAGACTCTAATCCACTCAGAGTCCTTATTTATAAGATTACCGGTGGTTTAGTTGCCAGTCTTGGTGGTTTATCATTAGGACGTGAAGGTCCATCTATTCAACTAGGTGCCATGAGTGGTAAACTCGTTTCAAGAGTTTTAAAAAGAAACCCAGTCGAAGAAAAATATTTAATAACGTGTGGGGCTAGTGCTGGTCTTTCTATAGCATTTGGAGCTCCTCTTGCTGGAGTTTTATTTTCAATTGAAGAAGTTCATAAAAACATTACTAAGAAGATTATTATTTGTTGCTTTAGCGCGGCAGTTGTAGCAAACATAATAGGACAATACATTTTTAGTTTAAAGCCAATATTTAATTTTCCTAGTATAGATTATGTAGGTCCAGAAATATATCCTGCCGTTGTTATCTTAGGGATTCTTCTTGGAATTTTTGGGACATTTTATAATACTACTATTAAAGTTTTATTTAAAATTTATGAAAAACTAAATCTAAATATAGTATTTAGACCCCAAGTTGCATTTATAATTTCATTTATTTTATTTATAGTTTATCCAATAGTCCTAGGAAGTGGGCATAGTTTAGTAGAATTTCTTATTGAAAATAAATTTAGTATCTCATTTTTATTAATCCTATACTTTATTAAAACATTATTCTCATTAGTGTCATTCACTTCAGGAGTTGCAGGAGGCATTTTCCTTCCTATACTTATACAAGGTGCAGTATTAGGCGCTCTATTTAGCAATTTTTTTGATGCTAAATATACTGCATTGTTTATTATATTATCAATGTCAGGTTACTTAACTGCCATTGTGCGAAGTCCTATTACTTCTATTATTTTATTATTTGAAATGACTCAAAAACTAAATTACTTCCTTCCTATTGCATTATGTTGTTTATTAGCTTATTTTACAGCAAACATATTAGGAACAAAACCTGTATATGAGTACCTATTAGATCGTATACTTACAAGCAATAAACTTAAAGACAATGAGTTAGAAATGGAAGTTGAAATAATTACAAATATATCAAATGATAGTAATCTAATTGGAAAAACTATTAGTGAAGTACCATGGACTAAAGGAATATTAATTTCTAATATTGAGCGTTCAGGACGGGAAATAGTACCAAAAGGATCAACTAAACTGGAAGCCAATGATAGACTTACTGTAATTATGTATAAAGAAAGTGTTGAGGAGTTTATAAAGAAATTCAGAGAGTAAAAAAACACATAAGGAACGAATCTGTTCCTTATGTGTTTTTATAATACATTATAGTGTTTTAAAGCATTAGTAATTCCATCATCATCTACACTAGTTGTGATAAAATCTGCAATTTCTTTTACATCATCTCTGGCATTTTCCATAGCAATACCTATTCCAGCGTGTTTTAACATATCTATATCATTACCACCATCACCAAAAGCCATAGTTTCTTCTAGTTTAATTCCAAAATGATTGATAATTGCATCAATTCCTTTATTTTTTCCGCCATCCTTTGGTATTATATCCGTAAAATGGCTTGTCCAACGAGCAGTTTTTGAATTAGGCATAAGTTGCATAAAGTCTCCTTCTTCCTCTTCAGATACAAAAACATTAAGTTGATAGACTTTTTCATTTAATGCTCTTTCATATGCATCTTCTACAACAACAAATCTAGTTGGATCTCCTAACTCATCTTCCAACCATTGGACCCTTTCATTTTTTAAATTTAAAAATGCTCTATCTAATAATGCAAAATCACAAGCTATATTATGTTTTTGAAAATATGGTAAAGTTTGCTTTATATCTTCTTTTGATAGAACTTTATCGTTTAAGACCTCTCCTGTATTTAAATAACAGTACTGTCCATTTATTGTGATATATCCATCAAATTTGAAATCAAGTAAGTCATCTAAAAATTTTGTATGAAACGGTGCACGACCTGTTGCCACAAAGATTTTTATTCCTTTTTCTCTTAATTTTTTTAAAGTCTCCTTTGTATTATCTGGAATTGTCTTAGTTTTAAAACTTCTAATAGTTCCATCAATGTCGAAAAATATTGCTTTTATTTTTGTCATGTCTTCTCTACTTTCTATTATAATTATTAAGATCTACTACACTCTTCCTTGTTTTAAGTTCATAGCCTATTAGTATTTTCATTTCAGTTTCTTCTTCTTTTATAACTTTCAATAACATATCTACCGTATTTTTAGCAGCTTCTTTTAAATCAAATTTAATAGTTGTTAATGGTGATTTTAATAGTGATGAAGAGGCATAATCACCAAATGCTGCGACAGAAAAATTATCTCCTACACTTAAACCATGTTCTTCAAGTGCTTTTATAGCACCGTAAGCTAGATTATCTGTAGCACATATTAAACATGTATTCTCTCTAATTCTATCTATATTTTCGTTGATAAGTCTATAACTATTTTCTAAACCAAAGTTTGTTATAAATACATCTTTAAAATCCAAATTATAATTTTCAAGAGTGCGCATTACTCCTAGTTTTCTATAATATCCTACTGCTATATCTTCTTCTCCTACTCCCATATATGCTATTTTTCTATGACCACTAGCTAAAACAAAATTTGTTAAGTCTCTTGCTGCGTTAAAGTCATTGTATTCTACACTATACGTATATTCCCCTTCTTGTCCTAAAAGCACTACAGGTACATCAATAGATTTTATAGTATCTTCATAACTTTTACTCATAGTTGTTGGTAATAGAATTATTCCATCAACATTCATACGAGCAAGTTTCCTAATATATTCAAGCTGTTTTTCTTCATCAAAATTTGCATTCATAATTAAAGTTTCATAATTATTTTTCTTCAAATTTTCATCAATATATTTTAGAGTATTAGAACTAACATATGAGTGTAAACATGGAACAATTACACCTATTATTTTACTATCTGTACTTTTTAATGCCTTAGCAAAAGTATTTGGTGTATAGTTATATTTGTCTACAACTTCTTTAATTTTTTCTTTTGTATCTTTTTTTAAATTACCACCATTAAAATATCTTGAAACAGTAGTAGTTCCTACCCCTGCCATTCTGGCTATATCCACTATAGTCAATTTTTTCATAAAAAATTATAGCCCCCTTTTTCACTTCTATCATTATATTTACAACCATATCTAATTATAAACTATCCTTTAAAATAAATAAAGTCGAAATAGGTGTAATTTTACTAAAATTAAATAAATTTTACACTATTTGTTATCTGTGTTATCCTGAATCTTGTAGGAGTATAGTACAGTTTCGAAAAGTGTTGATTTACCTGCTTTGTTTAATTGGGGGTAATTTTAAAAAATACTGAGACAGAATAAGCATTTATCTTGAAATCATTTTCTAAAAGTGATATATTTTTTTTTGGAGGTAATTATGCTAGTTCAATTAAAAAACGTATCTAAACAATATAAAAACGCTAATTTTAAATTAAATAATATTTCTTTTGATATAAACAAACAAGAAGTTATTGGTATAATCGGAAGAAATGGTACTGGGAAAAGTACAATTTTAAAAATGATTAATGGAATTGTTAGTTTTGATAGCGGGGATATCCTCTATAAAGGAAAATCTTTAAAATCAATGACAAATAAAGAACTTAGAAGCACAAGGAAAAACTTAGCATACATATTTCAAAACTCTAATCTTCTAGATAATAAGAGTGTCTATTATCATCTTAGTCTTGTTTATAAATTAAACAATGTGAATGTAAATAATAAAAAAATAGATGAGATATTGGAATTTATGAATATTACTAGGCTTAAAAATAGTCTTTGTGGAAGTCTTAGTGGTGGGGAACAACAAAAAGTTGCTATAGCTATGGCTCTACTTCAAGAACCTGAAATTTTGTTATGTGACGAAATAAGTTCTGCTCTTGATACTAATAGTGAAAAAGAAATTTTTTATCTATTAAATAAACTTCGAGAGACTACTAATATTTCTATATTAATGATTTCACATAGTTTATCATTATTAAAAAACTTTTGTGATAAAGTTATTATAATTGATGACTCTACTATAAAAGATGTCATTGTACCTAAAAAAGATAATGAAAAAGATTATGATGAAAACTACTATAATTATGTAAAGGAGTTTTTGCTAAATGATTGATTTATTAATTAAAAACTCTGATGGGATTATAAAAGCATTTTGGGAAACTAACTTTATGATGGCAGTCTCAATGTTAGTATGTCTGATTTTTTCTTTACCATTGGGAATACTTTTATTTTCATTAGAAAAAGATTATTTATTAAAAAATAAGTTTATTTATCAAATACTTAGTATATTACTTAATGCCTTACGCAGTGTACCTTTTTTAATATTCATATTTATATTAATACCAGTAAATAGATTTCTATTTAAAACTGCATTCGGTAATCTAGCTGCGACTTTACCATTAGCATTGGTTTCTATAAGTATATATTCACGTTTTGTTGAACAGGCTTTGCTTAATGTTCCAAAAAAAATAATTGATAGAGCTATAAGTATGGGGGCAACTAAATTACAAATAATTCGTTACTTCCTACTACCATCTATAAAAAGCGATCTAATCTTGTCGTTCACATCTGTAACAATAAGTTTACTATCTTATTCAACTGTAATGGGTGTTATTGGTGCAGGAGGACTTGGTGAATTTGCCTACAGATACGGCTATCAAGAATATGACTACAATCTTATGTATCTTGTAGTTATTATATTTGTTATCTATGTTTTCATTATTCAGTCCATTGGTTATGGATTGGCAAAAAATTATATAAATAAAAAGGAGAAATAATAATGAAAAAACTAATTTCAATTTTTACAAGCTTATTAGCACTTGTACTTGTTCTTACTGCTTGTTCTAGTAAATCAGACACAAAAAGTGAGAAAAAAGAAAATGTTACTGTTAAAGTAGCTTCACATACTGCCCCAATGACAGATATGTTAGAAATGATTAAAGATGACCTTCAAAAAGAAGGATATAATCTTGAAATCGTAAAAGTTTCTGACAACGTTCAAGCTAACGTTGCATTAAACAATAAAGAAGTTGATGCTAACTTCTTCCAACACAAACCATTTATGGAACAATTTAATCAAAAAAATGGTGCTAACTTAGTAGCTGTTCAACCTATATATAATGCTACAGTAGCTTTTTATTCTAAAAACATTAAAGATATTAAAGAGCTTAAAGATGGTGCAGACGTAGCTATTCCTTCAGATCCTACTAACCTAGCTCGTGCTTTACGTTTATTAGATAAAAATAAAGTAATCACACTTAAAGATCCTAATAGTTATACTGTAACAACAGCAGATATTAAAGAAAACCCTAAAAATCTTAAATTTACTGAAGTTGCATTATTAAACCTTAACGAAGCTTATAATGAAAAAGACTTAGTATTTAACTATCCTACTTACATTGCTAAATTAGGACTTACTCCATTAAAAGATGGTATCATAATTGAAGATCAAAATGATTCTACATTTGCAGTAAGTTTAGTAGCAAGAGAAGATAATAAAGACAGCGATGCTGTAAAAGCCGTTAAAAAAGCTTTAGCTAGTGAAAAAATTAAAAACTTCATCAACGAAAAACTAAAAGGACATGCTACTCCAGCGTTCTAATATACTAATCATAAAAGAGCGAGTTGAAAATATCAACTCGCTCTTTTTATATTATTTTAATAATTTT
>CAUSKO010000033.1:0-13946 GCA_963532255.1 uncultured Gemella sp.
TTGATAATTCATAAGTAGAATTAATATAAAAATCTTTATCTATAAAATACTGTTGCATATAATCTCCTATAATTTTATCTTTATATATAATTTTACATTATAATTTACTTTAAAGCAATAGACATACCAACTTAAATTAATAAGGATATTATATACAATAAAAAAGAGATTACTAAATTTAGTAATCTCTTAATTTATTTAACTACCTGAAGGGATATAACCTTCTATGTGTTTCTTAGCTAATTCTTCATGCTCAGCATATGTTTTTGAGAAGTATCCCTTACCATCTTTTGTTGCATGTAAGAAATATAGATAATCTGTATCTTCAGCATTGTTTAAAGCATCGAAAGAAACCTCACTTGTAGAAGCAATTGGACCAGGAGGTAAACCTACTGTTGTATAAGTATTATATGGTGAATCCATTGTTAATTCTTTTTGTGTAGGAGCACCAGTAAGTTTATCTGCAGCGTAATTAGCAGAAGGGTCAGTTTGTAATTTCATACCTTTTGCAAGACGATTTAAGAATACGCTAGCAATTAATTTATTTTCATCTGTTTTAGTAGATTCTTTCTCTAATATGCTTGCCATAGTTATATATTTATGAATTGATATCTGAGTTTTTTTACCATTTATATTCCAGTTCTGGTCGCTATTTTTATATAATGGCACTATTTTATCATTAGCTGTTTTAACCATCTTCGTTATTAAACTCTCTACTGTTTCATTTTCTTCAATATTATAAACAGCTGGATATAAATATCCTTCTAATGCATATTTGATATTTTTCCCGTAAACTTCGTCAGTAATTAATTCAGGGAATTGTGATTGTAATTTTTTTATAAATTCATCATCATTTACTTTTTCTAAAAATTCTTCTGAACTTAGTCTTGTGTGTTCAAGGTTTTTAGATATTTTAAGGATACTATCTCCTTCTATTACAGCAAATTTTTTCCCAGTTGTTGCATTGTCTTTTGAAGTTAATTCTTTTAAAATTTGCGCAAGACTCATACTTTGTTTTAAATCGAAATTCCCAATATAAAATTCAGAATTAGAATTTAATCTTGTATAAATTCTAAAAACAGTTTCATTTTTAATTAAACCTTTATTCTTTAGTTCTTGTGCAATTTTAGCACTTCCATAGTTTTCCTTTACTTCAATTCTTACTTCATCATTATTATTTTTATCAACAGGTGTTGTCATATAATAAAAAAATGATAATGCTGCTATAGCTATAGCCAACATAACAGTAAATATTACCGGTAATACCGAAGTTTTTCTTTTATTCCTCTGACGCAATTCTTCTCTACGTTTTGATTTATCTTCTCTCATTCTTTACTCGCTTTCATCGTAATAAAAAGTATCTAGTACTTCTGAAATCATATCATATTCTTCATCTGTTTCAACAGGTTCGAATCTTACATTATTTTCATCATCTTCTATGCATACCATAGGAAAGATACTTATTTCTTCTTCATCTATTGTTTCCTCTTCTGCGAATATATAATATAGGTTGTTATTAGTAGGATTAGTAAATTCTAATATTTTACGATATTCTTTCTCTTCACCTTCTAATGTACTAAGAGTATATACCTCTTCAGTATTATCTATACTAATTTTTTTTAAATCTTTCTCTTCCATTTCTTTTACCTCCGTAATTTTTTAATTTAATTTATCTAAATAAGTTTGTAATATTAAAACAGCTGCCATTTTATCAATAACATCTTTACGTTTCTTTCTTGAGACATTCGCCTCAAGAAGGACTCTCTCAGCGCCCATAGTTGTTAATCGTTCATCTTGTAAGATAACTTCTACAGATTTTATTTTCTTTTTAAGTACCTCGACAAAATACAAAGTAGCTTCGCCTCTAAAACCAACGCTGTTATCCATATTCTTAGGTAATCCAACAACGATTTTACCTACATTATATTCATTTACTAGTTCTTTAATTCTCTTTATTTTAAAATCTTTAATTTGTTCATTAATATTTATTGTTTCAATTCCTTGGGCTGTTAGTCCTAATAAATCGCTAATAGCAACACCAATTGTTTTAGAACCATAATCTAAACCCATTATTCTTTTATCTAACATTTAAGACTCCTGTATAAAAAAGTATAATAGAAATTCTAATATATCATCCATTTCTATTAATCTTATTTGCTCTCTAGCATGATTATCACGTGGAATATATATAGGATCAGCAGTTTTTATATATCCCATAAGTTGATTGATAGGATCATATCCACGTTGTTTAATGGTTTCAACAACGTTTTTTAATATATTATGAATATCATTTTTATCATAAATATTACTATCAAATAATCTAGTTTCATCAAAATTTGTCATAATTATTACCCTCCAATTATGCTAATTCTATCAAAATTCCTACAGCGTTTTCACCAGTATGAGTAGAAATAATAGGTGTAGTTACGAATATATCCTCATCTTTTACATAGTAATTAAAGTTATTATATATTTCCTTCCTTATTAATTCTATGTATTCATCAGAAATAGAGTGTGGTAACGAAATATTTTTAATTATTCTATTTCCTATTACTTCTTTCATATGATCAATTAATGAATGAACTAATTTTTTCTTTCCTCTAACTTTATCAATAGCTACAAGCTCGGTTTCTTTTAATTGTGTTAAAACCTTTATATTTAGTAAGCCGCCAATAAGTGCAGAAGCTTTACTTAAACGTCCACCCTTAACCAAATTATCAAGATTATCAATCGTAACAAATGTATATATATTTGTTGCTTGTTTTTTTAAGTTTTCAACAACTTCGTTTAATGAAATATTATTATTAATTTGTTCGATTGCAGAATTTAATAAATATATCATTCCTCTAGTTGTAGTTTTTGTATCAACCACGAATACATCCTTAAATTCAGAACTAGCAGCTAATACTGAATTGTATGTTCCACTTAATGCCGAAGATATAGTTAACACTAAAATTTTATACCCTTCTTTAGTCCATTTTTCAAATGCTTCTATATATTTACCTATAGCAGGTTGACTTGTGGAAAAATCTTTTGCTGTTCTCATTCTAATTATGTATTCTTCATTGTCGATTGTTTTATAATCATATTCTTCACCATCAATATTAATTGTAAGTGGAATAACTTTAAGATTATATTTCTCAATCTCTTCTGAAGTTAAATCACTTGAAGAATCGATAATAATTTTCACCTTTTCCATTTTTATTCCCCATTTCTTCTCTTGTAGTGCATAAACACATAATCATATTCATTATGCTCATCTTTCTTAAATTCTTGTCGATTTATTAATTCCCATTCATCTTCTGAAAAGTCTGGGAATCTAGTATCTGCATCTACTATAGTATCTACTTCAGTAATAAACATTTCATCACATTGATTTATATATCTTTTATATATTGTACCACCACCGAATATAAATACTTTGTCAGTAGTAGTATTTTCTAAAATGCTATCATCATTATAAATTTCAATATTATCATATTTTTCAATATATGTATTTAATGAGTCAACATTTCTTGTTAGAACTCTATTTATTCTATTAGGAAGTGGTCGTCCGATACTTTCTAGTGTCTTTCTTCCCATAATAATAGTTTGACCAGTAGTTAATTCTTTAACACGTAACATATCATTTTTTATACGCCATGGGATTGTGTTTTCATTTCCTATTGATTTGTTTTTATCAAAAGCTACAATTAAAGATAACATAATATAACCTCCTAAACGGCAATAGGTGCCTTAATAAACGGATGTGATTCATAATCCAAAAGTTCAACATCATCAATATTCAGATCGAAAATGCTATTAAAGTCATTAATTTTTAAACTTGGTAGTGGATACGGTGTTCTAGACATTTGTTCGTTAACTTGATCAAAGTGATTTTTATAAATATGAGCATCACCTAATGTATGAACAAATTCTCCTACTCCTAAATTACACTCTTTAGCAATTAAAATTGTTAGTAAAGAGTATGATGCTATATTAAAAGGTACCCCTAGAAATACATCTCCACTTCTTTGATATAGTTGACAGCTTAGTTTACCATCATTTACATAAAATTGGAATAATGAATGACAAGGTGGTAATGCCATAGTGTCGACTTCTGCAGGATTCCATGATGAAACTATTAGTCTACGAGACGATGGGTTTTCCTTTATTTGTTCAATAACATTTTTTAATTGATCTACTCCGTTGAAATTTCTCCATTGTTTTCCGTAAACATTACCTAAATCACCATATTTTGATGAAAATTCTTCATCAGTTAATACCTTCTCTTTAAAAATTTTCATTTGTTCTTTATATTGTTTAGTGAATTCTTCGTCAACTAATGTTCTATGACCAAAGTCAGTCATATCTGGACCTGTATACTCTTCACTCTCAACCCATTTTTTAAAAGCCCATTCGTTCCAAATATTATTGTTATTTTCTAATAAAAATTTAATATTTGTATCACCCTTTATAAACCAAAGTAGTTCTGACCAAACTAAATTGAAATTTACTTTTTTTGTTGTTAATAATGGAAATCCTTTGTTAAGATCAAATTTCATTTGGTGACCAAATATACTCTTTGTTCCTACACCGGTTCTATCTTTTTTATCAATTCCATTATCTAAGATATTTTTACATAATTCTAAATATTCTTTATCTACCACTTTATTTCTCCATTATGCTTTATAATTATTTTTTTTCAAATATTTAATTAACTCTTTAATTTTCTCTAGAGAGTTACGCCCAAAATGATGTTCAATCCCTTCAACCTCTTCATAGATTTTATCTTCCTGAACACCAATTATTCTTAGAAAATCCTCTAATAATTCATGTCGAGTTAAAGCATATTCTCCCATTTTTCGTCCATTTTCAGTTAGAGCAATACCTCTATACTTCTCGTATACTATATACCCTTCTACATCAAGCTTCTTTAGCATTTTAGTTACGGTAGATGGATAAACTTCTAATTTTTCGGCAATATCTGCACTTCTAGCGTATCCTTTATTTTTTACTAAAGAATAAATTACTTCAATATAATCTTCCATGGTTGGAGTAGTTTTTGTCATATATTACCTCCTTATAAAATTACAAATGGTGTTTTTTCAACATTTGATTTTTCAACTACAATATTCAATTTGCTAATATAGTCTTGTAATAGTTCCTTAACAAGATGCTCTGAAAAATGACCGATATCAATAATATTTTTCTTCATTTCTATTGCATCAAGCGCAGCGTGATAACCTACATCTCCAGTTAAATATATATCAACCTCTGGAATTGAGTAAATAAAATCTGCTCCACTACCTCCTAGTATAGCTACTGAATTAATTTTCTTTTCATTCCCAATTACAGCGGAAACTGATTCAAGAGAGAACTTATTTTTTAAATATTTTATAAATACATCTAGTTCCATTTCACAAGATAAATTACCTATTCTACCTAGTCCTGAATTTTTATCAAGATCATGTTCAAATAATACATTTATTTCTTCTAAATCTAATTTTTTAGCTAAATAATCATTTAATCCTAGTGTTGCTGAATCAAGATTAGTATGAAAAGAAATAACAGAAATATTATGTTGAATTAAGTTTCTTATTATATTAGATTTAAAATCATCTGTAAAGTTTAATGATTTTAAAGGTTTAAAAATTAAAGGATGATGAGATACGATTAAGTTTATATCATTATTTATTGCTTCTTTTACTACTTCTGTTGTAACATCCAAACATACTAAGACTTTAGAAACTTCATCGTTATAATTACCAATCATCAAACCAACATTATCCCATTTTTCTGCTAATTTCACATCAGCTAAAGCATTTAAATGTTCAAAAACGTCTTTTACATTAACCACACCTTTACCTCCTTTAATATTCATTATCAGTTAATTATATCATTTTATAAAAAAAATTGCCATAATGACACTTATTTGTAATGAAAATAACATATAGTAATATATATAATAAAACATCATTTAATCAAATTTTTTTGTGATTTCTAATATTATTTTATAAACTAGACTTTTTACTTATTATATATTATTATAATTGTAATTATTAAAATATTATTAGGAGATTTTTATGCAAACTGTTGAGGGGTATTTAAATAAAGTTATTTTTCATAATAAAGAAAATAACTACTATATTTTATCTATATTTTTAAATGATAAATATGATTTTGTTGAAGGAGACTATCTAAGTGTTGTTGGAACGTTTGATGAGATAGATTTTATAGAAGAAGAATTATATATGTTTAAAGGTCAAATTGTTCAACATAGAAAGTATGGTATTCAACTTTCTGCAATATTAGTAGAACCTGTGATAGAGAAAGATAAAGAAGCAATTATTTCATATTTATCAAGCTCTATTTTTCAGGGGATTGGTAGGAAAACAGCTGAACTAATCGTTGATAGTATGGGGATTGATGCACTAGATAAAATCTATGAAGATAAAGAATCTTTTTATAAATTAAAAGGAATAACAAAACAACGTAAAGATATTATATATTCTACAATTGTTTCTAATAAACAAACACAAGATATTATACTTAAACTAAATGAATATAATTTAAGTAATAATCTAATACTAAAAATTTATAATTTTTATAAACACAATACGCTAAAAACAATCTCTGAAAATCCCTATGCACTAATAAAAGATATAAAAGGTATAAGTTTTAAAACAGTAGATAAAATAGCAGAAAAAAATAATATTACTCCTAATAATATAAATAGAATAATTTATGGTTTTATATATACAATATCTTCATATTGTTTTTCAACAGGAAATACCTATATAAAAAAGAATACTTTACTATACAATACATTTAATGTACTTTATTCTTCTAGAAATGTTGCTTTAGATAAGGAAGATATATTAAATGCTTTAAATCATTGTTTAGAGGTTGGTAAATTAATTGAAATTGATAATAATATCTTTCTTCCAGAAATTTATTATTCTGAATACTCTATTTATTGTGATATAAAAAAAAGAATATCAAATAGTAATAAACTTGAAATAAGTGATAAACTTCTAGAAAAATACATTAAAGAAGTTGAAGAAGAACTTGAAATTGAATATGATATAGTTCAGATTGCAGCAATAAAAAATTCTATTTTAAATAATTTTTCTATTTTAACTGGTGGACCTGGAACTGGAAAAACTACTATTATTCTAGCTGTAATAAAAATTTTTCAAAAGATTAACAATTATAGCCTTTCTGACTTACAAGATGAGAGTAAAAATATATTAACACTTTGTGCTCCTACTGGTAAAGCTGCAAAAAGAATGACTGAGAGCACAGGATTTTTTGCTTCAACAATTCATAAAGCAATTGGTTGGACAACAGAAGATGAAAATATGGATGAATTTGTAAGTGATAGAAAGATTAAATCAGAATTAGTAATTATTGATGAAGCAAGTATGATAGATGTCTTTCTTATGCATAATCTTTTGAAAATAATTGACTCTAATTCTAAAATACTATTAGTTGGAGATAATGATCAACTTCCCTCTATTTCACCGGGGAATGTTTTAAATGATTTAATAAATTCAAAAGAGATTTCAACAGTTAAACTTAATAAAATATTTAGACAGAGTGAAAATTCTAGTATAATTAATATATCGCATTCTATTAAAAATAATATTCCATTTGATATTTTAGAAAATTTTGATGATAAAGAGTTCTTGCTAGCAACAAAAAATGAATTGCTTGATGTTATAACTACAACATATAAATCTTTACTAGAATTAAACGGTAAGGAAAAAATACAAATTTTAGCTCCTATATATAAAGGTGTATGTGGCATTAATGAAATCAATAAAACTATACAGGAACTTTTTAATGATAATGAATTATATGTAGATTATGGAGATTTAATTTATAAGATTGATGATAGAGTTATGCAACTTGTAAATAGACCAGAAGATAATATATTTAATGGCGATATTGGTAATATTTATGATATTTATAAAGAAAATGGTAAATATAAAATTATTGTAGATTATGATGATAATCTTGTAACATACGAAAAACAAGAATTAAATCAAATAACACTTTCGTATGCTTGTTCTATTCATAAAGCTCAGGGTTCTGAATTTGATAATATAATTATACCATTTATTGAAAATTATAATTTCATGTTGAATAAAAATCTTACTTATACAGCTGTTACAAGAGCAAAGAAAAAATTGATTTTATGTGGAAATCCAAGTGTTTTTTACAAATCAATAGAACCCAATAATACAGTAGTTAGACAAACTGCTTTATGTTGGTTCTTTACTGTTAATAAACAATTAGATGAACAAGAAGTAGTTCTTAACAAAAATTTTATATTGAATTATCAAAATATTAATACCATCGATCCAATGATAGGTATGGAAGATATTAAACCTTCAGATTTCTTATAAAAAAAACTTGGAAAATTTTTTCCAAGCTTTTTTTATATATTTTCTAATTCACGAGCAAATTTATCAATATCATTAATGTGTAAAAACACAGAGTTTATTGAAGAACCATTTTTTGTAGATAAAGCTTTATCTACTACACTTTCTACTTCGGGTAGTAATTTTTCTATCTTACTTAAGTTATTATCTAATTCACTTAGTTTATTGAAATCTGTATTACTATTAGATAATGATCTAAGAAATTTAATGTCATTAGAAATACTTTGTTTGACTTCAGTGAATTTATCTACTTTATTTCCTAAACTTCTACCTTTACTTAAATCAGTCTCAATAG
Organism: uncultured Gemella sp.; assembly: GCA_963532255.1. Taxonomy (GTDB): domain Bacteria; phylum Bacillota; class Bacilli; order Staphylococcales; family Gemellaceae; genus Gemella. Next base: position 8,725 of record CAUSKO010000033.1, read on the forward strand.
TTCCAACAAACTCGTTAAAAGTAAGTACATCTTTTGAAAAAGATTTAATTTTACTTTTAATAAAATCATTTGAATATTTTTTACTACTCATATTATAGCTTATATTCTTTATATTTTTAGTACTAAATGATAAAGTATTGTTATTTTTACTAATAACATCTACAGTAAAGTCTTTATTATCAAATTTTTCAGATGAAAATTCATTAAATGAAATTTTATTACCATTAAAACTATTAAGTTTTAAAGTATTTAGAATTAATTTGAATTCTTTCTCATTTATAACTTCATTGCTAGTAAAGATTATAAGTTTATTATTTTTGGTATCAAATTCAGTTTTTTCAAGCTGGTTTATCTCAACTGAATTCGTAAGATTTTGAAATTGGATATTTGAATTTGTACTATTAGAACTACAACCTTGCAATAAAAGCAAGGCTGTAATTAATATTATTATTTTTTTCATACTTTTAAAACATATTAAAATAATTCTGGTGCTGATAAGATATTTAAGTTCTCATCAATTTCAAATACCAATGGAGTTCCTGTTGGTAAATTAAGATCAAGAATTTTCTCATCAGAAATATTTAATAAATATTTAATTAATGCTCTTAAGCTGTTTCCATGTGCTGAAATAAGAACATTTTTACCAGCTTTAATTTGTTTAGAGATATCACTTTCCCAGTATGGAAGTACTCTATCGATTGTTAATTTTAAACTTTCTCCAGTTGGAATTTCATTTTCTGGTATTTCTTTATATCTATCAATATTACCAGGATACATTGGACTATCTTTTTCTACTTGTGGAGGTGCCACATCGAAACTTCTTCTCCAAATATGAACTTGCTCATCACCATATTTTTCAGCAGTTTCAGCTTTATTTAAACCTTGAAGAGCTCCATAGTGTCTCTCATTTAATCTCCAGCTTTTATATACTGGAATCCATAATAAATCTAATTCTTCTAAGAATAAGTTTAAAGTTTTAATTGCGCGTTTTTGATATGAAGTGTAAGCTACATCAAAAGTAAGACCTAATTCTTTAAGTGTTTGACCACCTTTAACTGCTTCTTGTCTACCTTTTTCTGTAATATCTACATCAACCCATCCAGTAAATCTATTCTCAAGATTCCATTGACTTTCACCATGTCTAGTTAATACTAATTTCATTAAGAAATCCTCCTAGTGTTATAATTATACTGTTAATTATACAATATTTTTTAAAATTAGTACATACTTTTTGTGTTAAAAATAATATGAAGTCATTATATTATCGTGTTTAATAATTAATAACACTATTATCTTATACTATATTTAATTAATATAACCGTATAAAGATTTCTTAATAAACTTTACGATTAACTTTATTTTTCTTTACTATTTTAACTTTATTTGTTTCAAAGAAAGTAAAAACTTTCGCTAAAATTACTAATACTATTAACCAATATATAAACATAATATTACCTGCTTTCTTTTATACGTAAAACTTAATTTATTTTGTATACATATAATAACATACGGAAAACCGAAAATCAAGTAAAAAATTCATATTTCTTAATTTTTTTTAAATATAAGCTTGATTTTATATACGGATTACTTTATAATGAATATATAATAATAAAAAAAAGATAGGATTGTGTTTTATGACTACATTATTTAGTATTAGATTTAAACAATGTTTAAAAGAAAAAAATATTAAACAAGCAGAACTTGCACGTTCGACAAAAATTACTCCGTCTTCTATTAGTGATTGGTCTAAAGGAAAGTATATTCCAAAACGTGATAAACTTTTAGCAATTGCTGAATATTTAGAAGTTAATCCCGATTGGCTTGTTGGAGAATCTGATAATATGGATATACCTTCAACTATATCTAATAATGTTGATCAAACTGAAGAATTAATTGATAATATTTCTAAGTTACCTATTCTTGGTACTATTTGTGCTGGTGATGGCGTTTATATTGAAGAAGAATATGATGAGCATATATTTATAGATCAAGGAATGCGTGCTGATTTTGCATTACGTGTAAAAGGTGATAGTATGATTGAAGCAGGTATTTTTGATGGAGATTTAGTATTTATTCGACAACAAAGTTCTGTTCGTAATGGTAAAATTGCGGCTGTAAGACTTACAGAATGGAATGAAGCATCTTTAAAGAAAATATTTGTAAAAAATGATAGTGTTATATTATATCCTTGTAATCCTGATTTTGAACCAATTGTTACCCGTAATGTAGAGATTATTGGTGAATGCGTGGGAGTTTATAGAGAGCTATAATGCTGATATATTAAGAAAAGAAGGTAAAAGTAAAATTTACCTTCTTTTTTATTTAAATGTAAGAATTGCTATTCTATCTCTACCGTTTATATCTTTATGAACTTTAGTAATAAAATTATTCTTCTCTCCTAATTTTTGAATTTTCTCTTTTTGATCATATCCAATCTCAAAGAAAATAATGCCGTTATTGACTAAATGATTTTTAGCATTTTCTATTATTTTTCTATAAAAATACATGCCTTCTTCATCTGCAAATAAAGCTAAATGTGGATCATAATTTAAAACATTATTTTCTAAAGTATTTTTATCATGATAACTAATATAAGGTGGATTAGAAATAATTATATCAAATTCACCTGGAATTTTATCAAATAAATCAGATTGAATAAATGTAATTTCAGCTTTGTTTAATATGGCATTTTCATTCGCAATTATTAAAGCCTTCTCGCTTATATCACTGGCTACAACTTCTGTAGTTTGTTTTGATATTTCTTTTTTCAATGTTATAGCTATTATTCCACTACCAGTACATAAATCTAAAATTCGAAAAGAATCTTTATTTGATTTGTTAGTATATTCTAGAACTTTATAAATTAATTCTTCTGTTTCTATTCTTGGGGATAAAACATCTTTAGTTACTTTAAATTTTCTATCATAAAAATAATCAAAACCTACTAAATGACTCAAAGGAGTATTTTCACTTATATGTTTATTTATCAATTCAAAATATCTTTTTTCTTGCGCAGTAGTTAATTCATCAGATAATTTATTGTGAAACTCCTGTGATGATTCATCAAGCATATACATTAATAAAAATTTAGCCAGAGATTCTTCTTTTTCTTGCCTTCTTAAAAGAAGACAAGCTTTTATTATAGCCTGTCTTCTGTTCATTATAATTCTTCACCTTTATTAAGTTCTGCCATTTTTTCAGCTTGCTCAGCTATACGTAAAGCCTCTAGTACTTCATCAAGCTTTCCTTCCATTATCTGATCTAATTTTTGAATAGTTAAACCTATTCTATGATCAGTTACACGGTTTTGTGGATAATTATACGTTCTAATACGTTCAGATCGGTCCCCAGTACCGACTTTTGATTTACGTTCTGCATCGAATTTAGCCTGTTCTTCTTGTTGATATTTATCATAAACACGAGCGCGAAGTACTTTCATTGCTTTTTCTTTATTTTTAATTTGTGAACGTTCATCTTGCATAGATACCACTACTCCTGTAGGAATGTGCGTTAAACGAACAGCTGACATTGTTGTATTAACTGATTGTCCCCCTGCTCCACTTGAAGCAAATGTATCAACACGAATATCATTTTCATTAATTTCAATTTCTACTTCTTCTGCTTCTGGAAGAACAACTACTGTAGCTGTTGAAGTGTGAATACGGCCACTTGATTCAGTTGTTGGAACACGTTGTACACGGTGGGCTCCACTTTCAAATTTCATTTTAGAATATACATCTTCACCAGAAATTATAAAAATTGCTTCTTTAATTCCGCCTATACCAGTTTCTGAACGTTCTAATACGTCTACTTTCCATCCTTGAGATTCAGCGAAACGAGTGTACATTCTTAATAAATCTCCAGCAAATAGTTGAGCTTCATCTCCACCAGCTGCTCCTCGAACCTCGACAACAACGTTCTTACCATCGTTTGGATCTTTAGGTAATAATAATATTTTTAATTCTTCTTCCATAGGTGCAAGTGTAGGTTCTAATTCTTTAATCTCTTCTTGCATCATCTCTTTCATTTCTTTATCTTCTTCTGTTTCAAGAAGGTCTTTAGTATCTTTAATTTGTTGAACTATATTTTTATACTCTCTGAATACAGATACTGTTTTTTCTATTGAACGCTGTTCTTTAGAATATTCCATTAGTTTTTTTGTATCACTAACAACATCGGGATCACTTAATAATTCATTAAGTTTTTCATAGCGTTCTTCAACTACTTCAAGTTGTCCTAATATTTCCATTGTATCCTCCTATATTTATCTTTCTATTTCATGGCAATGACGACATCTAGCTTCATATGACTCACTAGCACCTATAACAACTATAGGATCATTGTATTTAGCAGGTTTGCCATCGATTAAACGCTGACTTCTACTTGCTTCATTTCCGCATTTATTACATACGGCATGTAATTTTGTAACCATTTCACTAATCGCCATTATTTCAGGCATAGGATGAAATGGTTCAGCTTTGAAATCCATATCTAAACCAGCAACAATAACCCTTACTCCGTTATCAGCAAGATTGTTAATAATTTTTACTATTTCATTATCAAAAAATTGAATTTCATCAATACCAATAATATCATATTTTTTGTCTTTAACATAGTTTAATATATCAGCTGATTTTTCTATACTTATAGATTCATAAGTATTTCCATTATGTGTTGAAACTCTATTTTCATCATATCTGTTATCAATAGTTGGTTTAAATAAAAGTACTTTTTGTTTAGCTATAACACCACGTTTTATTCTTCTTAATAATTCTTCAGATTTTCCTGAAAACATACTACCACATATGCATTCAATCCAACCAAATTTTCTATTTTCTACCATTTTATTATCTCCTAATGAATAATACTAAAATTATAAATATTTAGTATACATAGAATAAAAACAGACAATCCAAATAGATATGTCTGTTTCTGTTTTTACTTGATACCGTATTTTTTGTTGAAACGTTCGATACGACCATCTGCTTGAGCAAAACGTTGACGTCCTGTGTAGAATGGGTGTGTGTCTGAACTAATTTCAACTTTTAATAATGGGTATGTATTTCCGTCTTCCCACTCAATAGTTTCTTTAGATGGTTTTGTAGAACCACTTAAGAATTTGAAACCACTAGTAGTGTCTAAAAATACAACTTTACGGTAATCTGGATGAATTCCTTCTCTCATTATTATCGTCTCCTTCTGCCCTGAACGCTTTTAATACG
>CAUSKO010000034.1:0-13475 GCA_963532255.1 uncultured Gemella sp.
GAATTAAAAGATAAAGATAAAACACAAACCAGCTTACATAGATATATGTATAAGTCATATAAAGACTTTAAAATCATCTCTGTTGATGAAAAAGGAGATGAAGCAAATGTAATACTAATGTTTAAGGTTGAGCCTAATGAAGCAGTATATAGTAGTTTTACAGTCAAAAAAGTAGATAATAGGTGGTATTGCGACATAATGTAATTTTATGTCACAATACCGAAGGAGGAAAGTATTTATGGAAAATCAAGATAACAGTATTCAAAGAGAAGATAACATAAGTAATGATTCACAATTAAGTGAAGCAAGCAATAATCAACAACATAATAAAAAGCCAAAATGTTTAAATAAAAAAACTATAACTATAGTTTTAACTTTATTAGTTGTTTTAATAGCAGGAATATTTTTCTTTATTCGTTCATCTAATGCTTATGGGGGAAAAACACCTGAAGAAGTATCTCAAAAATTTTTAGAGGCGATAGAAAAAGAAGATTATTTAAAAGCTAGTGATTATGTTTACTATGCTTGTAGTGAAAGGAGGGAAGAAGTCAGAAAAGAATTGCAAGAAGAAATAAACAAAGATGATAAAAGAAAAAGGTACGTAAACAAAGCCATATATAGAGGTGTGTATGTTTCTTTTAAAGGTTTAATGGTAGAAAAAATAGTAGAAGAAAATGGGAAAGAACCTTATGCTTTGTTGAAAGAGAAACCAGATTCTAATAGGAATAGATCAGGAAACTGGTTATTATTGAAAAAAGTAAAAAATAGATGGTATGTTAACCTTGAATAGGCATAGAAGGTTAATAATATACCTAATAATGTATAAATAAAAAAGTAAAAATAAGCAATAGTTACTAGTTAAAAAATTAGTGATTATTGCTATTTTATTTAGCGTTAATGCTTGTTATACAGTCAACAACAATGATTGACAAGTCTATAATAACAATATTATAATATTTAATGACTGTAATAAATAAAAAAGTAGAGGATTGTAAATATATGGCGGAGTTTAGAGTTGGACCAAATAATTCATCTTTTTTTAAAAAGAAAAAAAATTGGAATTTGTTAGAAGCAATAGAAGCGGCTAGTTATGGGGATACAATAATAATTTCTAGTGGATATTGTTATGAAAGTGATAATAATATAGTAATAGATAAAAGTATTAAAATTATAGGGGATTATGATTTTAATTCAGAAGATAAGTCGGAATTCATCCCAGAAATAAGAACGGGGATATTTGCGAAAAAAGGAGCGGAAGTTATCTTAAAAAATATCGCAATTAGGATAAATAGAGAAAAAAGTAATGCGATTAATGTAAGAAGTTTGGCAACTGTTATTGGAGAAAATTTAATAATAGAGAATACTGTCAAAAAAGGTGAGAATTATCCGATTATATTTTTAGAAGATAAAGCATATGCAAAATTTTCTAAAATAGCGGTTCAACCATCCTCTCTTCCTGCTCATAGAGTATATGCTGATAATGCAACATTAGAAATAAATGCTTCTGTAATTTATGCAAATGTAAATCTATATAATACAAAATTTAAAATAGAGAACACGACAATAGAATATCGAGTTACTAATGGTATGTCAATAAAGGAAAAATCAATAGGTAAAATGTATAACAATCTTATAAGAGGTGGTAATGTACAAAAAAATTTCCCTTGTGTTTTTATTAAAGAATCAGAAGTTTTAATAGAATCAACGACGATTGTTCAACCTAACTACAGTAGTGCACTATGTGGGGTTGATTCAAAAATTAATCTTTTAAATATAGCTACTAGTTCGGCTAAGTTTTATGACAGAGCATCAGTAAGTGTAGATGAACACTCTATTTTTGAAGAAAGTGTCTTTGTTGAAGGAAATTCTAGATTTATAGGGGATGTAATATCGATTTTTGGTAGGATGAATGGAAAGGTAAATTTTTATGTTGCACAAAACAGTGAGGTTAAGCTTAATCTTATAAATATGGGAAGGTTATCGGAGCCACCTATAAAAGTAGAGAAAAATTCGTCATTTGATGTAGTAAACTTAAGACAAATAATGTATAAAGAAGAGTCAGGAAATTTTGTAATTGATGAAAGAAATCAACCTGTAGTTGTTGCTGAATCAATAGAAATAGAGTATTTTGGAGAAAAGACTGCTTTCGAAAAATTAGATGAGATGATTGGTTTAACTAAGGTAAAATCTGAAGTTAGAGAGTTTATTGCGTTAGCACAGATGAATAAACTTAGAAGAGAAAAAGGATTAGAAGAGACTCCTTTAACACTTCATTCATTGTTCTTAGGAAATCCTGGAACAGGAAAAACTACAGTAGCAAGATTAATAGGAAAAATATTATATCAAAAAGGTCTTATTAAATCTGATAAGTTTGTAGAAACTTCACGTTCGGATCTAGTTGGAAAATTTATAGGGCATACGGCTAAACAAACTAGAGAAGCGCTAGAGTCAGCTTTAGGCGGTGTGCTATTTGTAGATGAGGCTTATACACTTGCAACAGGTGGAGAAAACGACTTCGGTAGAGAAGCAATTAATGAAATATTGAAGTTTATGGAAGATAATCGTGAAGATATAGTAATTATTTTCGCAGGTTATACGAAAAGTATGATGGACTTCTTAGAAACTAATGAAGGTTTAAGAAGTAGAATACCAAACCATTTTAATTTTGAAGATTATACAGTGGATCAATTGTATAAAATAGGTTTATTAGAGTTGCAAAACCAAGGTTATAAACTTAATCATGAAAAGTATGCAGAATTTGTAACGCATAACTATAATATAAGCAATGATAATAGTAATGGTAGATGGATAAGAAATCAAAATGAAAAGCTAAGGAAAAAAGTAGCATTACGTTTATTGGATGATATAAATGCAGATATAACTACAATAACTGATGAAGATATGGAAAGTGCGAAACTTTAATGTAAATATAGAATAATATGGACGTTTAAAAAGAGAGTTATAAAAACTCTCTTTTTTTATAAAATCTATAAAAATAATACAAGAAATTTTGACAAGCTATTCTAATTTAAGTATAATACTTAAGGTAAGTTTTAATTATATTTTAAGTATAAAGTAATTTAAAGGAGAGAAAAGTAATATGGAGAAAAATAATAATTCTAAAGGTGCTCAGTCAGAAAATAAAACTAATAGTACGTTAGAAACAAAAAGCCACAACAGTAACCAACAATACAAAAACTATAATCAAGTAAATAATCAATACAACAATCAACAATATGACGATTATAATCACCTGAGCGAGCAGTATAATAACCAACAATACGGGAATTATAATCAATCGTATGAACAAAATAACAACCAACAATATGGAAATTATAATCAACCGCAAGAACAAAATAACAACCAACAATATGGAAATTATAATCAACCGCACGAACAATATAACAACCAACAGTACGGGAATTATAACCAATCGCACGAACAGTATAACAACCAACAGTACGGGAATTATAACCAATCGCACGAACAGTATAACAACCAACAGTACGGGAATTATAACCAATCGCATGAACAATATAATAACCAGCAATATGGGAATTATAACCAATCGTATGAACAAAATAACAACCAACAATATGGAAATTATAATGAGCAAGGTGCACAGTTTGGTAATCAACAATATCAAAATAATGTTCCGTATAATACAAATAATAAACCATCAAATAAAAACAATAAGAAGACTCTAATAATAAGCTCTGTGGTAGCATCGTTATTGATACTAACGGCGGCGATATTTATGTTTTTCAATAATCAAACGGGAGCAAGTAGTCCTGAAGGAGCGGTTCAAGGTTTTATTGATACTTTTAAAAAAGATGATTATGTAAAAGCAAATAATTATATTTATTACTCAACTGAAGAAGAGAGAAAAGAAAAAGAAGAGAAGATAAAAGAATTATTAAAAGAAGATAAAGAAAATATTCTAAAGATGTCTGTTGTAGAGAGAATAAAAAATACGAAGGTATTAGAAGTAAAAGAAAAAAATGATGCAGAGGCAAAAGTAAAAGTATCGGTTGATGGTCTAAACTTAAGTGTAAATGTTAAAAAAATTGATGGAAGATGGTATTTAAGTGAAGAATACCCATTTTAATCATAAAAGTTAATATCATAGGTTAAAAGTTAGAAAAATCTGAAGCAACTTATTTAGTGCTTCAGATTTTTTTGTATAAATTATTAAGATTGAAACAATAAAGCTATTCTACATAAGAATATACTCTGCTGATAATTCTCCAGTCTTCTGTCATCCTAGAACTTGCTTCTAGTTCTCCTTTAGAATTAATTCGATATCTTGTAGGGAGTATTTTAGGGCTTGGGTGTTTAGAAGAACTAGGATTTTCGCTAATTCCAGCATAAACTAAATTATCAGATTTTAACGCTACACTTACGATATAATCATCTTTTGTCATACCAGGCAGGTGTTTAATATAAGATGCTACTACCCAGTTTTTCACCTGTTCCTCAGAAAGTTTTGTAGTATCTACAGAACTATCTTCTTTAACTCGACTATTGATTTTAGAACTAGATTCATTACTAGAGTTGTTGCTATTACTTTCTTTAACTATGGTAGTTTCTTTTTCTGTACCATTTTTATTTAGACCTTTAACAGAAAAGCTTCTCTTAAATTCATCTTTAGTTATTATTTTCTTACCGTTTACTTGAGTTTTATTAAGTGAGATTGTAACTTCTACCTTATCTCCGTTTCTTAAATGTTCATTTCTATTATAAGAAATGTTAGGGTTTTGTAGAAGGTTTTGTAGTTCGCTATTAGAATCTTCTACATTAGGCGTTTTTATAATGTCTACCGAAGGTTTACCTTCGCCATCTACCCCGTTAGCAGAAAATTCAACTTCATATTGAGACATATTTATGTTTATTTCATCATTTTTAGAATATATACTATAAGTAAAGTAGCCTCCTATACAAAGAAGTACAATAAGTACCACGATACTCGCAATAATAATACCGAATTTATTTTTTTTGTGATTATTGTTATTTTGGTAATCTTCTTTGAAATCTATATTTTTGTTATAGTTATTATTTGGGTATTGACTAGGTTGGTTATAACTATATTCCGAATTAGGAGGGTTAGTATTATTGTTATAATCTCCATAGCTATTATCAGTAGTATTATAATTATTATATGAATTTTGGGCGTAATAATTATTGTTGTCTGAATAGTTTGTATCAGGGTTAATGTGTTGATTATAATTATTTTGAGAATTATTAGTTAATTTATTTTTTTCATTCATTAATATATTTTCTCCTGTTATATTTTTTGTCTAAAACTATAATAACATAATTGTTTTAAAAAAAGAATATTTTCTTAAATATAAAGGTGAAAGATAAAAAAGTAAATAAGAATTTTAGTAGAGGAATAGTTTATAAATAAGTAAAAAATAAGAAATAAGTGATATTTAACAAAAAATATAACAAAAATTATAAATTAAGTTGACTAAAACTCCAGAATAATATATTATAAATCTATGTATTTTTTTTATAATTATAAAGGAGGGTTTTATGATAAATCAAAGACAAAAACCAGTTACTTATGGGTCATCTTTTAGTGATTTCTTCAAAGGTTTTGTAGATTTCACAGGGTATACTACTCGTGCAGGGCACTGGTTTCCATTCGGAACAATATACGGAGCAACAATATTAATATTTATTATATTTTTTGGAAGTGTAGTTAGTTCGTTTGTAGGAATAAGTAGTAGAGCTTCAAGAAGCTCGAATTATTTATTTAGCAATGCAGGATCAGATATACTGAGTACGGCATCTAACGCATTAATCTTTTTAGTTGTAATGTATATAGTATTATTTATTTTAGCTATTCCAACAACAGCGAGTTTCGCTAGAAGATTACGTGATGTAGGATTTGCGGCTTGGGGAATAGTATTAACAATAGTTTTATTCTATATATTAAATATTTTTACAATTTATATAGTAACTTTTCTGTATGATGTTTGTTTTATTTTTGTATTAATGTCATTGCCAACAAATTGTCTAGAAACAGATAAAAATGATGATTTTTCTAAGTTTTTCTTTAGACAAACAGTACAAGCTCAACAATATTATGGTCAATTTAATAATAGTGGCCAAGTATTTTATCAAGGGCAAAATGGTGGTCAATTCAACCAATATGGTCAACCGATGAATGGTCAACCAAACTTCCAAAATGGGCACCAACCTCACAATCAAAATTTCCAAGGAAATAATGGTTATCAAGGTTATAATGAACAAAATCCACAAGGATACGGTCAACAACCATTTAATCAATATGGTCAGCCGACGAACCCGAATTATCAAGGACATCAAAATCAAGGGTATAATCCAAATGGACCAAGACCACAACAACCAATGAATCAAGGTTACCCAAATCACGGGGTAAATCCAAACCACGGACAAAACCAAAATGGGCCAAGACCACAACAACCAACAAATCAAGGTCAACCAAATCATGGAGTAAATCCAAACCAAGGGTTTAATCCAAATGGGCCAAGACCACAACAACCAGTAAACCAAGGACATCCAAATCAAGGATTTAATCCAAACGGACCAAGACCACAACAACCAATAAATCAAGGTCAACCAAATCACGGAGTAAATCCAAACCACGGACAAAATCCAAATGGACCAAGACCGCAACAGCCGACTAATCAAGGACCAGTAAACCAAGGTGTAAATCCAAATCAACCAGTTCAAAGTCCGGTAAAAGAAGCTCCGCAACCACAAGAAACTGTGCAAAAACGAGAGGCTCCAACTCCAGAGGTTAAAGAAGCACCAGAAGTTAACGAGCCAGTTGAAGTGAAAAAAGAAGTAAATGAAACTCCAAGTATTCAAGGTGGAGCTAAGAGTAGAAGACTTCAAAAGTTAAATAAACCAGAAGAAGAACAAACTATTCTAAAAAGAAGAAATAAATAATAGTTAAAAGATAGAATCCTAGGATTCTATCTTTTTTTTGTCTATAGAAAACCTAATAACTATTATATTGTATATCAAAATATAAGTAAAAATCGTAGTAAATAATTAATTTTTCTAGGATATTATTTAAATATAGTGTCAATGTAGTATATAATAAAGATGAGAGATAATAGGAAGGAACAATTATTATGACAAAAATAGCTATTTCTTTTTCTAATTCATATATAGGAAAAGTCCTAAATGGAATAGATAGGCTACAAGTAAAAAGAACGGAGTATTTAGAAAAAATAGGTATCACTCATAATATAGTAAGTACCTTAAAGAAAAATATAGGAAAAGAAAATCACATATTAAACTATTTATTTTCAAATGGATATAATATAACTAACAAAGAGAATAAAGAACTATATATAAGTAATGAAGATAACGAGATAATTATCGATATGAATAATGGGAAATACACATTTAATGGTGTAGAGTTTTCATCATACTATAGTTTAATAACGCATTTATTAAAGGTATTTATTCCAAATGATGCATTGTGTTTTTTTGATTGGTTTGGTGAGCCTATAAATTATTTATTTGAAGGAGTTAAACATGCTCGTACAATAGGAGTAGTTCATTCAAATCATATTTGCAGTTATGTTCCAACAGTAACAAATAATCATCAACTTTGGCATAGAGAATTCGATTATTATATAACGACCAATGATATTCAAACAGATGATCTTAAAAAAAGATTTCCTACAAAAGCTAATAGAATCTTAACAGTAGTTCCATATGATACTTTTTATTTAGAAGAAGTGGTTATGCCTGAGGATAAAGTATCTCATAATACTAATACGTTACAACTAGTTACAGCTAGCTATCTAGAGGATAATAAGTGTATTGACTATCTGATTCAAATAATGCGCTTAGTTGTAAATAAAAATCCTAATATGTATTTGAATATTTATGGGCAAGGGACGCAGTTAGAGTATTTACAAGATTTAGCTAGTAGTCTAGGTGTTAGTAATAATGTTTATTTTCATGGGCATTATGAAGATGCAACAATATTGAAAAAATATGATGTGTACGTTAGTACCTCACCAAACGAAGCTTTCGCAACAGTTTTATTAGAAGCGATGTCGCTAGGGTTACCAATTATTGGGTTAGATGTATTATTTGCTAATAGAAACTATGTGAAAAATGGTTATAACGGATATCTTATACCTTATTCAGTTGTAAGTATAGAATCAAAAGCAGATATTTATTTTGAACAAATAGCAATGTATACTGATTTTTCAAATAAACTACTAACGTTAACGAAAGATGAGATAGACACATTAGGGGAAAATGCTAAACAATTTGTTGAAAGGTTTTATGGAGAGGGTAGAGCGGTTCAAGATTACAAAAAGTTACTTGAAGATGTCAAAAAGGAAGAAGAACAACCTTATATCCCGATTAAAAAAGGCGATTTATGTACAGGTATGCATGTGAATCATGTAAAAGTACCTAGAGAGTGGTCATATGTAATGCAATCGTATAATAATTCTTATATTTGTGATATGGATGTAAATGTAATAGCTACAACTGAATTTAATGAAGGAGAATTTCCAATTATAAAGAAAATTAAGTGGAAAGAATAGTGTTTTATACAAAAGAGAGAAAGATTTTATAATTTAATTAAAAAAGTGTAAAATTTAAATATGATAATTATAGAAATCGTTTTATTAATAGGGATTCTTATTGATAAGTAGGGATATATTGTGCTATAATGGAAACGTAGAATGTGAAGGAATAATATCGAATTTTATGAAGATAATAAAAAATAATTGTTTGAAAGAAGGAGATATCATGAAAAAGAAATTGCTTTTATTAACTTTATCAGCAAGCAGTTTATTAAGTACGCAACCAGCGTTTGCAAATGACTCACAATCAGATATTGAAGCAAAATTAAATAGTGTAGAGTGGAAAGGATTAAAAGCAGCTAAAAATGGTGGACCAAATATTGCGCACCTGGATAAAGCTAGTTTAACTGCGGATGAGGTAAAGGCAATCCGTTCTTTAGAAAAAGATGAAAGAGTGAAAGAATGCTCAGTTTATAAATTAGTTTATGAAAAAGATGGTTCTGCACCGAAAAAACCAAAAACATTACCTAATACTGGTGATGTAATAGGCTATGGTTATTTAGTTGGAGCAGGAGTGTTAGCAGGATTAGCATTTTATTTATTAAGAAATAAACAAGGAAGAAAAATGCTTGTTATTATGTTAGTAGGAGGTGGTTCATTAGTATACGCAATTAACGATGCTAATGCGCTTACAGGAAAATCAATAAAACCTTCTATCCTAGTAGCTAGTGATAATGTAATTAATGCTCCGGAGATAGATGGATATCGTTTTGTAGGAGTTATAGAGATGGAAGGTGTTTGTTTAATTGATCCAACACCAACTCCAACACCAACACCAACTCCAACACCGACACCAACACCGACACCGACACCAACACCGACACCAACACCGACGCCAACTCCGACTCCAACACCGACTCCGGAGCCTCAACCTGAAAATGAAGATAATAATTATGTTACGGTTAAACCGGGGACACCATCTCCAGCAAGTGCACCGATTATGTCACCGTTTATTTTAGATTTTAGTGATCAATATGAGGATGCACAAAAAGATAATCTAAAAAAACTTACAGATTTAGTATAGAAATAAATTAAACACTCGTGAAGTAACTTTGAAAAATCAAAGTATTTTACGGGTGTTTTTCATTAAAATAACAGAAATTTTCAAAAAATTTCATAAAACAAGAATCGTGATTTTTTAAAAAGTGTAAAGTAAAAATAGGTGGTAACTTCTTTTTAAAACGTTTGTTTTGTTGTTATGATAATTGTTGTCAAAATAATAAATAGTATGATATAATTTATATTAAATAAAGGGGAAAAATATTAAATTTATAAAAATAACAATAATGGTATTGTAAGGAGAAAGGATATATCATGAAGAAAAAATTATTTTTATTAACATTATCAGCTAGTAGCCTACTGGCTACTCAACCTGCGCTTGCGAATGATTCACAAACGGATGTTGAAGCAAAATTAAACAGTGTGCAGTGGAAAGGATTAAAACCAGCTAAAAATGGTGGTGTAAATGTTGCATACGTTGATAAAGCGAGTTTAACGGCGGATGAAGCAAAGAGTATTCGAGCTCTAGGAAATGGAGAGCGAGTAAAAGAATGTTCCGTGTATAAGTTAGTTTACGAAAAAAAAGGAGCGCCAGCCAATAAACCAAAGATTTTACCTAATACAGGTGATGTAGTAGGTTATGGTTATTTAGTTGGAGCAGGAGTGTTAGCAGGATTAGCATTCTATTTATTAAGAAATAAACAAGGAAGAAAAATGCTTGTTATTATGTTAGTAGGAGGTAGTTCGTTAGTTTATACAATAAACGATACTAATGCTTTTACAGGAAAAGAAGTTTCTCCAACTATTTTAGTAGCTAGCAACAATGTGCTTAATGCGCCTGAAATTGACGGATATCGCTTTGCGGGTGTAATAGAAATGGAAGGTGTCTGTCTAGTTGATCCAAATCCAAATACAAAACCTGAACCTAAGCCTGAACCTAAACCTGAACCGAATCCGAAAGTGACACCAAGTCCAGATCCAGAACCAGAATTACCGGAAGTTAAACCTGGAACACCGTCACCAGCATGTCCGCCAACTATGAATCCGAATAAACCTTCAGAATTTCCAGAGATTAAGCCTGGAACACCGTCACCAGCAGATCCACCGACGATGTCTCCAAATTTACCGCTAGAACCAGGTAATGGTGGAACACCAGCGCCTGCGAGTGCGCCAATTGCGTCGCCATTTATACTAGATTTTGCTGATCAGTTTGATATTGATCAAAAAGACGAAATAAAAAAACTTGTAGATTTAGTTTAGAAAAAGATAAATATCCATAAAAATCATCTTTAGTAGATTAGATTTTTATGGGTATTTTTTTGGTTGTTTAAATGAAAAAGTCATAAAAACGCTCAAAAAAATGAAAAACATGCTCGTTTAAATATAAAAAAGCTCAAAACGTACAATCAAATTGATTGTTTTTGATTGTTTTTGCTTGAATTTGATTGAATAGATGATTTATATTAAGTATAATGAAATCGGGAGTTAAGGAGAATAAAAAATTGGTAAATGAAAGACAAAATAAAATTCTAAAATTATTAGAGGAAATAGGTTCGGTTACACTACATGAACTAGTAGATTTTTGTGATGTATCTGAAGCTACTATAAGACGTGATCTTACAAATTTAGAAGAGAAAAATTTATTGTATAGAACACATGGTGGTGCTGTAAAACGCTCATCGGCTCGTGGAAGCGAAGAAAGTGTTGCAATAAAACGCTCAGAATATTTAGTGGAAAAGAAAGAGATAGCAAAATATATTAATCAAAATATCATTCAATCAGGACAGACAATTTATTTAGATGCAGGGACAACTACATATGAGTTAATTGATTATTTACGTGATAAGAGAATAACAGTAGTTACAAATTCTACTTATCATTTACCTAAACTCATTAATAATAAGATTCATACTATTATTTTAGGTGGTACTCTAAAGCATTCAACCCAAGCGGTGGTAGGTCCTGCGGCTATAGAACAATTAAAAAACTATAGTTTTGATATGTGTTTTATCGGATGTAATGGAGTAGATGAGGACTTTGGCATTACAACAGCCGATGAAGGAGAAGCGTTTATTAAGAATTTAGCTATTCAGAATAGTAAGAAAAAGTATGTTTTAGCAGATAAAACAAAGTTTGGACATAGAAAGTTCCAAAAATTTTCTGAATTAGATGAAGTAACGATAATATCACATGAAGTTCCAGAAAAATATAGAAATTATAAAAATATAATAGAAATTAAACAGAAGGAGGAGATGTAAGTGTATTATACAATAACTTTAAATCCAGCAGTAGATATGTTAACAACAGCGGAAAACTTTGCTCTTGGAAAATTAAACAGAACAGGTGAAGCAAAATATGTTGTTGGAGGAAAAGGTATTAATATTTCAATGTTATTAAAAAATGTTGGAGTAGATACTTGTGCATTAGGATTTGTTGCAGGGTTCACAGGGTATTTCATAAAAACAGAATTAGATAAACTTAATGTGAAATATGATTTTGTTGAAACGTTAGGGGCAACTCGTATTAATATGAAGTTAACTACTGAGACTGAAACAGAAATTAACGGACAAAGTAGTGCAGTAGATGAAGATAATGTAAATGAATTTTTTAAAAAATTAGATAAACTAACATCGGAAGATGTGGTATTTTTATCAGGAAATGTTATTGCAGGAATGGATGTAGAAGATTTTAAAGCTATAGCTAAGAATGTTTCTAATTCTGGTGCAACATTAATAGTTGATAGTAATAAAGATTTAGTGTTAGATACATTACAATATAAACCATTTGTAGTGAAACCTAATGAATTTGAATTAGGAGAAATGTTCGGTGTAACATTAAATGGGTTAGATGAGATATTAGAATATGCTAAAAAACTCCAAGAACGTGGAGCAAAAAATGTACTTGTTTCACGTGGGGCAGATGGAGCTATCTTACTTACAGAGGAAAATGAAGTGTTTGAAGTAAATGTAGCAAAAGGTAAAATAGTTTCGACTGTTGCAGCTGGAGATAGTATGTTAGCTATGTTTGTTGCTAAGTATAACGAAACAAAAGATTATGCCGAAGCGTTAAAATTTGCTTCTGCAGCAGGAGGAGCTACATCATTTTCAGTAGGTGTAGGAAGTAAAGACTTAATCGAAGAGCTAGTTCCTCAAATAAATGTAAAAAAACTAAAATAGATTAAAGAAAAATAATTAAGGAGACTTTTTTAATGAAATTAACAGATGTTATTAATTATAATTTAACACAATTTGATTTTAGTGCAGCTGATAAAAACGAAGCACTAGATAAATTAACTTCTATGTTAGTAGAAAAAAATGTTATTAAAAGTAAAGACAATTTTTTAAATGCTTTATTAGCGCGTGAAGCTCAATCAACAACAGGTGTTGGTGAGAATGTAGCTATTCCTCACGCTAAAAGTGCTGATTTTGACAAAGCGATGATTGTTTACGCTAAAAGTAATGAAGGTGTAGAGTGGGAAAGTTTTGATGGACAACCAGCTAAACATATCTTTATGATTTGTGCACCAGATGGTGGAGCAGATGAACACTTAAAAGCTTTAGCTTCGTTATCTCAAGCTTTAATGGATTCTGAAGTAAAAGCAGGTTTAGATGCAGCAACAACTAAAGAAGATGTAGAAAAAGTATTTTCAGACTTTGTTGCTAAATCAGAAGCACCAAAAAAAGAAGAGGTAAAACCAAGTGGAGAGAAACCTTATATTATAGCTGTTACAGCTTGTCCTACAGGTATTGCTCATACATTTATGGCGGCTGAAAAAATAAAAGAAACAGCAAAAGAAATGGGGCTAGATGTTAAAGTTGAAACAAATGGTCAAATCGGTGTAGAAAACAAACTTACTAAAGAAGATAT
>CAUSKO010000035.1:0-13188 GCA_963532255.1 uncultured Gemella sp.
CTCGCTTAACACATCAAAAAGGAATTGATTTAGTTTTACATGTTGCTGATGAAATTTTAAAAACGGGTGCACAACTAGTAATTTTAGGAACTGGAGACAGTCACTATGAAGATGCACTTCGTGCGTTAGAACATAGACGTCATGATAAAGTACGTAGCTTAATAATGTTCTCATCGGCAATGTCATCTAAAGTATATAGTGCATGTGATATGTTCCTAATGCCTTCTAAGACAGAACCATGTGGACTATCACAACTGATTTCAATGAGATATGCTACTGTGCCTATTGTTCATAGAGTAGGTGGGTTGCGTGATACTGTAGAACCATTTGATGGTAAGTATGGAACTGGATTTACATTTGAAAGTTTTGATGCATATGACATGCTAGATGCAGTTTATAGAGCAACGTATTGTTATTATCAAGAAAGACATAATTGGAATAAAATTATGAAAAATGCATTAAATCAAGATGTAAGTTGGAAAAAATCAGCTTTAAAATATATAAATATGTATAATGAAATAATATAATTGTTGTATAAGAATCCATAGAAAATAAATATAGGAGAGAATTTTAATGAAGAATAAAAAATTCGAAGAAAAACTAGAAAAATATCTAAAAAGACAATTTGGAGTAACTATCTCTAATGCAAGTAAACGACAAGTATATGAAGCACTAATGAGTACAGTAAGAGATAATTTATCTGAAAAGAAATTTGCTTATGAGCAAGAATTGAAAAAAACTAAGCAAAAAAGAGCATATTATATGTCAATGGAGTTTCTCGTTGGTAGAACATTAAGAAACAATCTTTTTAATCTTGGATTAGAAAAAGATGTAAAAGAATACCTTGATAAAAATGATTTTAGCTTAGATGAGATTTATGATATTGAACCGGATCCAGGGTTAGGAAATGGAGGATTAGGTCGTCTTGCTTCATGTTATTTAGATGCTTTAACTAGTAGCGATTATCCAGTTACTGGATTTTCTATATTATATGAATATGGAATATTCAAACAAGTAATAAATAATGGATGGCAACAAGAATTTCCTGATTACTGGCTAGACTTAGGGAAATATGGTTTAGTTTATCGTAATGATGAAGAGGTAGAAGTAAGGTTTTATGGACGAGTAGAAGAAAAATTAACAGAAAATGGATTTGTAGTTGAACACAAAGATTATACTTCTATTCAAGCAGAACCTTATGATTTACTAATTTCAGGCTACAAAACTGATACAGTAAATACTCTTCGTTTATGGGAAGCTAAAGCAAAAACTGGTTTTAATATGAAATTATTTGAACGTGGTGAGTACTCAAAATCATCTGAAGCTGAAGCAATTGCTTCATCAATTTCAAAATTATTATATCCAGCAGATAGTACAAATGAAGGTAAGGAATTACGAATAAAACAACAATATTTCTTTATAAGTGCATCATTACAACAGCTTTTAAAGAATCATTATAATGAATTTGGAACACTTGAGAATTTATCTGAACATGTTGCGCTTCATATAAATGATACTCATCCAGCTATGGGTGTACCTGAACTTATGCGTTTATTACTAGATGAGTATGGATATTCATGGGATAAAGCATGGGATATTACAACAAAAACATTTGCTTACACAAACCATACAATTATGGCTGAGGCATTAGAAAAATGGTCAGTAGATTTATTTAGACCTTTATTACCACGTATTTATTCAATTATTGAAGAAATTAATAAAAGATTCTGTCAATGGGTAATTGATCAAGGTAAAGATTATACACTAGCTGAAACGGCAATTATTTACGATAATCAAATTAGAATGGCAAACCTTTCTATAGTAGGAAGCTACAATGTAAATGGAGTTTCAAAATTACATAGTGATATATTAGTAGACACTACTTTTAGGGCATTTTGTGAGTTATATCCTACTAAGTTTGGAAATGTTACTAATGGTATTGCGCATAGAAGATGGCTAGGACAAGCAAATCCAGAACTTGCTGAATATTTAGAAGAACTAATTGGGGATGATTTTGTAAAAGATTTATCTAAAATAGATAAACTTAATAAATTTGTTGATGATAAAAAAGTTATTAATAAACTTTTAGATATTAAGAAAATCAAAAAAGAACAGCTTGCAAATTATATTCAAAATACTACTGGTATAACTGTAAATACTGATTCAATATTTGATGTTCAAGTTAAAAGACTTCATGAATATAAACGTCAATTACTAAATGCTTTACATATTGTCTACTTATATCGTGAAATTAAATATAATGGATTACGTCCTGTGCCAAGAACATTTATATTTGCAGCAAAAGCTTCATCAGGTTATCAAATGGCGAAAAATATAATTAAATTTATTCACTCTATTTCACAAATGATTGAAGTAGATGAATTAGTACGTGAATACATAAAAGTTATATTCTTACCAGACTACAAAGTTACACTAGCTGAAAAAATTATTCCTGCAGCAGATATAAGTGAGCAAATTTCACAAGCAGGTAAAGAAGCAAGTGGAACAGGTAATATGAAACTTATGTTAAATGGGGCATTAACACTTGGAACTCTTGATGGAGCAAATGTTGAGATACATGAAGCGGTTGGAGATGATAATATATTTATCTTTGGTTTAGAAACACCTCAAGTAGAAGAATTAAATCGTCAAGGTTACAAACCTTGGGAATACTATATGAATTCTGAGAGAATTAAAAATACACTTGATTTCATTAGAACAATGACTGTAGGTGGAATGAATTTTAGCTTCATAGTAGACTACTTATTAACTCAAGATAACTATATGTGTTTAGCTGACTTTGAAAGTTATGTAGCGGCACAAGAACGTGTTGCAGAAACTTATAGCAATAAAGAAAAATGGGGACGTATGAGTCTTATAAATACAGCTAATGCTGGTATCTTCTCTGCAGATCGTTCAGTAGAAGAATATGCAAAAGATATTTGGAATATAAAAAAAGTAAAATAGTAATTTATAGAACTTAGTATAACATTATGTTATACTAAGTTTTTATAGTTAATATATTTTTAATTAATTAATAGGGGTGAGAAAAACAAATAATAATAAGCAACTTAAAAAAAAGAAAGAGAAAAAACTCAAAACAAAAAATAATAAAGTAAAAAAAAGAAAGATCAATAAAACCAAAAATAATAATAGCTTAAATAAAAATAATAAGATTATACTAATAATAACAGCTCTATTATTAGTATTATGTGGACTATTTTTAGCAGGAGAGTATTATAATGGAAAATCAAAAATTATAGTTCAAAGACAGTTAACAGGAAGTAATAATGTAGAAAAAGCATGGAACTTTTATATTACTGAAGGGTTTAGTAAGGAGGCCACAGCTGGAATATTAGGAAATTATATGAGAGAAAGTAAAATGGATCCAACTATTGAGGAAAAGGGAAATAATATAGGATTTGGACTAGCTCAATGGAGCTTTTCAAGAAGAACAGAGTTAGAAAAGTGGACAAAAGAAAATGATTTTTCACAATCAAGCTTAGAAGGACAACTTAATTTTAGTCTTATAGAAATGGAAAAAATGAAATTTGGAAAATATAAATATAATGATTTCAAAAAAGTGAAAGATGTAAAAGAAGCAACAACATTATTTGAGAAATATTATGAAAGAGCTGGTGTGGTCGCACTAGAAGAGCGTATAAAGTACGCAGAAGAAATTTATAGAAAATACTCATAAATATACAGAAAAAACTTATTACTAAAAATATAGAAATAATTTTGTTATTATGTAAAGACTAAATTAAACTATAAAATAAGGTATTTATTATTAAGAGTAAAACTTAAATACTTTATAAAATAGAGTTAATAGGAATGAATTTAAGGTACTTTTAAGTTGATATTAGTTAGAAATGCTACTATATATTTATATCAAATTGTTAGGAGTGATTATAATAAATATATATATTAGTAGCATAAAAAAGAGAGGATTGTTTATATTAACTACTTTTGTTTTAGTTTTAAGTATGATAACTTTAACAAGTCAACATTGTGAAGCTAGAACAAAAGCTGCTAATCAAACACAAATAGCAGGAAATAATAACGTAGAAAAAGCATGGAACTTTTATATTTCGCAAGGATTTAGTAAAGAAGCCACAGCAGGTATTTTAGGAAATTATATGAGAGAAAGCAGAATGAATCCATCAATTATAGAAAGAGGAAATAATATTGGATTTGGGATAGCACAGTGGAGTTTTGGAAGAAGAATAAATTTAGAAAAATGGACAAAACAAAATAAGTACGCGTCAAATAGTTTAGAAGCTCAACTTAGATTTAGTATTGTAGAAATGCAAAACATGTCATTTGGAAAATATAATTATTCTAGTTTCAAGAAAATTAATAATGTAAGAGAAGCTACGGCAGTGTTCGAAAAATATTTTGAAAGAGCTGGTGTTGTAGCAATTGAAGAACGAACTAGATATGCTGAAGAAATATATAGAAAGTATGCATAGTCTATAAGCATAAAAACTTATTGTAAAACTTAAATGAATTACAATAAGTTTTTTTATTTTGAAATAATATAATTAATTTTTATTATGAAAATATTCTAACTCATAGCGAAAAACTTATTAATATGGTAAAATTAAATAGATAAAAATAATTACGATAAATAAAAAATTGTTAATATTAGTAATTTTAAAAGAGGTATTTATGGCAAAAGAAAGAGCAGATGTGCTTTGTGTAAATCAAGGTTTGTTTGAATCAAGGGAAAAAGCTAAAAGAGCTATAATGGCAGGAATAGTCTACAATGATAACATAAGAATAGATAAAGCTGGAGAAAAAGTTGAATCTACAGCAGAATTAAGAATAAAAGGAAAAAAAATGCCTTATGTTAGTCGAGGAGGATTGAAATTAGAAAAAGCTATTAATGAACTAGGCTTTAATGTAAAAGATAAAGTAATGTTAGATATTGGTTCTTCAACTGGTGGATTTACAGACTGTGCTTTGCAAAATGGTGCAAAGTTTGTGTACGCATTAGATGTTGGAACCAATCAATTAGTATGGAAATTAAGAACGGATGAACGAGTTAAAGTTATGGAACAGACCAACTTTAGACATTCTGTAAAAGAGGATTTTGATGTGTTTGATATAGACATAGCATCAATAGATGTTTCTTTCATTTCACTATCTTTAATTTTGCCTAACTTATCAGAAATTATTAAAGATGGTGGGGAAGTTTGTGCTCTTGTTAAACCTCAATTTGAAGCAGGTAGAGAAAAAGTTGGTAAAGGTGGAATAGTAAGAGACAAAAAAACACAAATTGAAGTAGTTGAAAAAATACTTCTTTTGGCTAATAGTGTAGGATTTAGTATGATTAATTTTTCATATTCTCCTATAACGGGTGGAGAAGGGAATATTGAATTCCTTATGATTTTAAAGTATAATGCTGAAAAAGTTATTGAAAATAAAAGTATTAATATTGAGCATATTGTAAATAATGCTTATAATCATTTTAAATAGGAGGTGTAGATGTGCTAATTCAATTAAATATAAAACAATTCGGTATTATTGAGAATGCCACAATCGAGTTGAAAAATGGATTAACTGTACTTAGTGGAGAAACTGGAGCTGGTAAATCAATGATTTTAGCAGCGATTTCTCAATTATCTGGTCAAAGAACATCTACTTCTTATATTAGATATGGAGAAGAGAAAGCTAGCGTTGAAGGAGTATTTGATTTTCCTAAAAACAAAGCGGTTATAAATATTTTTAAGGAGTTAGATATAGACATAGAAGATGAAGTTATTATAATTAGAAGAGATATTTATAGTAGTGGAAAAAGTGTTTGTCGAGTAAATGGGACAATAGTAAATTTATCTACTCTAAAAAAAATATCAGCATTTTTACTTGATATTCATGAACAGCATGATAATCAAGTTCTATTAGTTGAGAAAAATCATCTTAATTTAATCGATTCATTTAATAAAGAAGATATAAACCCAGTATTGAAGGAATATAAGGAAAAATATAGAGAATATAAAACTATTAATGAAAAAATTGATAATTTAAAACAACAAGAAAGTGATGTTCTGCAAAAAGTTGATTTTTTAAAATTTCAATATCAAGAATTATCACAAATGAAATTAAAAAAAGATGAGGATTTAGCACTAGAGAAAGATATAGATTATTTAGAAAATTTTGAAAAGGTAAATACTTTAGCTTATAGTATTACTGATGGTATTGATGGAGAATATGGAATACTTTCAAAATTAGCGGATATTAGATCTAATTTAGGTGATTTAAGTAGATATAATTCAAATTTTGAAGAAAAATATGAAGAAATTACAAATTTATACTATGTTTTAGATGATTTGAAATATGAGGTATCTAGCTATACGGATGAAATAGAATATGATGAAGAAAAACTAGATAGACTAATATATCGATTGGATAAGATTAAAACTTTAGAAAAAAAATATTCTAAGCCATTAAATGAATTAATAGTATTTAAAGATAGTATAAAAGAAGAATTAGAAGAACTTGAGAACTATGAAGAAAACTTTGAAAATTATTTAGAGGATCGTAAAAGAATAGAAAGTGAATTAAAATTAGTTTCTCAAACCTTAACTAATATTAGAAAAGAAACTGCTCAAAATCTAGAAAAGTTAATTCAAGATGAATTAAAATTTTTATATATGGATAAGAGTACAATAAAAGTAGATTTTAGAGAAAAAGTGTTTTCTAATGATGGTCAAGATGAAGTTAAAATTCTAATAAGTGCTAACTTAGGTGAACCATTAAAATCTTTATCTAAAGTTGCATCTGGTGGAGAACTTTCTAGGGTAATGCTTGCCTTAAAAATTATTTTTTCAAGAAGTATCGAGGCTACATCAATTATATTTGATGAAATTGATACAGGAGTCAGTGGAAGAGTATCTCAAAGAATGGCAGAAAAAATGTATCAGCTAGGTGTTAATTCACAGGTATTATGTATTTCGCATCTACCACAAACAACAGCACTAGCAGATACAAATTTATTAATTAGTAAATCTGTAACAGATAAGAGAACGATTACTTCAATAAAAGAATTAAATAAAGAACAAAAAATTGAAGAAGTTGCTAGAATGGTTTCAGGAGATTCTATGACAAAAATTTCAGAAGAGCATGCTATTGAGATGCTGAAAATAGCTGATAGAATCAAAGAAGAAATTAAAAGCAAGAGTATATAAAAGATAACGTATAGGAGGATTAATGACAAAAGAAGGGAAAATATTAAAGGCGTTAAGTGGGTTTTATTACGTTCAATGTGATGAGGAATTAATTACATGTAGAGCACGTGGAAATTTTAGAAATGATAATATTACTCCATTAGTAGGAGATAATGTTAAAATTCAAATGAGTGATAATAATACAGGTTATGTTATAGAAATTCTAGAAAGAAAAAATGAATTATTGAGACCTAAAGTAGCAAATATTGACTATAGTATTATAATAGTTTCAGCCAAAGATCCTGATTTTTCAAGTAAACTTTTAAATAAAATAATTTGCTTAAATGAAGATAGTAATGTCGATATAATTATCATATTTACTAAGCTTGATTTATTAACATCTGATGAATATAAAAATATTCAAAGTATAATTAACTATTACAAAGAAATAGGATACATGGTATTTAGTAATAATGATGAAGATTTGGATAAATTGAAAAGTATAGTTTCTAAAAAATATGTTTCAATATCAGGACAATCAGGAGCTGGGAAATCAACATTTATAAATAAGATTTCTAATACTTTAGATATTGAAACAGGAGAAATTTCGAAACATTTAGGTCGTGGTCGTCATACAACAAGACATACAGAGTTCTATAAAATAGATGATTTTTATATTGCAGATACTCCAGGTTTTTCATCGCTTGATATCACATTTATAGAAAAAGAAGACATCCAATATTTATTCAAAGAGTTTTCTGAGTATGAATGCAAATTTAAGCCTTGTAATCACATAGAAGAAATACAATGTGGGGTTAAAGACGCTGTAGAAGAGCAATTTATATTACAAAGTCGTTATGATGACTATAAAGCATTATTTAAGGAAAAAGAAACACAAAAAAGAAAATATATAAAGGAGAAATAAAATGAAAAAAATATTACCATCAATTTTATCAGCAGATTTTGCAAATTTAGAAAGAGATATTAAAGAATTGGAAATTATAGGAATTGAGATGTTCCATATTGATGTTATGGATGGAAATTTTGTTCCTAATATTTCATTTGGTTTTCCGGTTATTGAAGCAATAAGATCTAAAACAGATAAAATTTTTGATTGTCATTTAATGATTGATAATCCTGAAAATTATGTAGAAAGATTTTGTCAAGCAGGATGCGATATGGTTTCCTTTCATATAGAAGCAACAAACCATGCTGATAGAGTAATTCAAGTTATTAAAAATTGTGGTAAAAAAGCAGGGATAGTTTTAAATCCACAAACACCAATAGAACAAATTAAATATTTATTACCAAAATTAGATTATGTACTAATAATGACAGTAAATCCAGGATTTGGAGGACAAAAATTTATTCCGGAAATGTTAGCGAAAATAGAAGAATTAGACAGTGTTCGTACAAATAATAATTATAACTTTTTAATTCAAGTTGACGGTGGAATAAATATAGAAACATCAAAACTTTGCCGTGAAAAAGGCGCTGATTTACTAGTTTGTGGCTCATTTTTATTTGGGGCGAATGATAAGAAACATACTTTAAGTGAGTTGTTAAAATAATGGAAGATAAAAGTGTAATTAATGTAATGTTAGGAGGGCAGTTCCCCAAAGAACTGCCTAAATCTAATTTATGGTGTGGAGTAGATAAGGGAGCTTTGTTTTTAATTGAAAATGGAATTAAACCTCTTATAAGTTGTGGGGATTTTGATTCAATTAATGAAGTGCAATTAGAGGAAATAAAAAAAAAATCTAATAATTTTTTTGTGAAAGATAATCAGGATGAAACGGATACTGACTTTGCATTGAAAAATATACTATCCATGTTTCCTAAAGTATCAGAAATTAATTTATACGGAGCAACAGGAAAAAGATTAGATCATTTTTTTGGCAATATTCTACTATTAAATAATAATTATAAAAATGTTAATTTAAAAATTATAGATGATCATAACATAATTTCTATAGCAAAATGTGGAGAAAATATTTTTACAAATGTGTGTAAATACAAGTACTTTTCTATTGTACCTATATTTGAAAATACAGTTATGACAATTAAAAATTCAAAGTATGAGGTAGAGAATATGATACTAACATTTGACAGACCAAATGCAACAAGTAACGAGTTTGTAGATGATAAGAATATTGTTTTAAATGTAAGCAAAAAAGTATTAGTTATATATTCAAGAGATTAGATATGTGAGGTTATTATGGTAGAAATTTTACAATTTGTAGTTATAGCAATACTGGCAGGATTTTTAGGATCACTTGTTGGTATAGGTGGAGGAATGATAATAACGCCTGCATTAACTATTTTATTTGGAATAGATATAAAATATGCAATAGGAGCAAGTATCGTAGCAGTTATAGCAACTAGTAGCGGATCAGCAATAGCATTTGTTAGAGACCATGTTAGTAATATGAGAGTGGGGATGTTTTTAGAAATATTTACAACTGCTGGAGGAATAGTTGGAGCATTGATGGCAGGAGTTTTTTCATCAAAATTACTATATATTTTCTTTTCTTTAATTTTGCTTAATGCTTTTTACGGTATGTTAAAGAAAACAGGTTTAATAACTAAGAAGAAAATTAGAGAAGAAGTTGTCAATAATGATAAATATGCAGATAAATATCAATTAAATTCATCATATTATGATAAAGCTATCGGAAAAATAGTAGAGTACAATGTCGATAATGTTCCTCAGGGGTCATTGGTTATGTTCGGTGCAGGGTTTGCTAGCGGATTATTGGGAATAGGTAGTGGTGCTTTTAAAGTAATTGCTTTAGATAATTATATGAAACTCCCAATAAAAGCAAGTACTGCAACAAGTAACTTTATGATGGGAGTTACTGCCACAGCAAGTGCATTAATATATTTTTTTAATGGAACAATTAATCCTATGATTGCTGCACCAATAGCCGTAGGAACTCTAATAGGTTCAAGAACAGGAGCAAAAGTAATGCAACATTTAGAGGCGAAATATATTAGATATATTTTTTTACCAATCTTATTATTTACTATTATTAACATGTTTCTAAAAGGAGTGGGGGTATTGTAAATGAAGAGAGAAAAAGATATTACAATTACAATCTCTAATATTTTAAAAGCTGGTGTTTATTTTAGTTCGTTTTTAATATTAGTAGGTATTATATTAACATTTGTGTCTGATACAAGCGAAAATTTAACAATAGAGAGATATACATTTCAAGAAATGATAACAGGATTGTTTAAATTTGACCACTATTCATATTTAATGTTTGGTATTTTTGTTTTAATACTTACACCAGTTTTAAGAATTCTAGGATTGCTAGTTATATACATAAAGGAAAAGGATTATAAATTTGTCCGTATTTGTATTATAGTGTTACTAATTTTGTGTATTAGTTTAACTTTAGGTGTTACACATAATTAATGAAAATAACTCTAATTAACCCTAATAATTCAATATCGCGATAGAATGTGTCGAAAATGTGAACAAAAAATGTTAAAATGTGGTTATATGCCATTTTTTAACATTTTTTGTTTTGATATATACAATATATATTATACAATAAGTATTGTAATATTTACTTTAAATATAATTTAAATCAAAAGGAGGTATGTTCATGTTGGATCCACTATTACTTGCTAGGATACAATTCGCAGCAACAACAGTGTTCCACTTCTTCTTCGTACCTATTACTATAGGTATGGTATTCTTAATCGCGATTTTTGAGAGTATTTATGTTAAAACAGGCGATGAGCATTACAAAAGAATAACTAAGTTTTTTGGGCACCTATTCCTAATTAACTTTGCAGTTGGTGTTGTAACAGGTATCTTACAAGAGTTCCAATTTGGTATGAACTGGTCAGAATATTCTTCATTCGTTGGAGATGTATTTGGACCATCACTTGCGATAGAAGCATTATTGGCATTCTATCTTGAATCAACATTTATAGGTATTTGGATTTTCTCTTGGGAGAAAATTAATAAAAAACTACATGCGATGTGTATTTGGTTAGTAGGAATAGGTACAGTAATGTCAGCATTCTGGATTTTATCTGCTAACTCATTTATGCAACATCCAGTTGGTGTTAGATATGTAGAAAATAACGTAATTGGTACAAAAGCAGAGATGGTAGACTTCTTTGCAATTATTAAAAACCCATACTTATGGAATCAATTCCCTCACGTTATAACAATGGCAATTACTGTCGGAGGATTTACAATCGCAGGTATTGCAGCATGGAAAATGGTTCGTAAGCATGAAGTTGCAATCTTTAGAAAAGCATTTAAAGTATCAATAGTTGCAGCTTTAATAGGTTCTACTGGGTTACTTTGGACAGGACATTCTCAAATGCAATATTTGGTTAAAGAATATCCTATGAAAGTTGCAGCAGCTGAGGCATTATATGAAGATACTGGAAATCCAGCGCCATTCTCAGTTTTAGCTAAAATTGATCAAAAACAACAAAAAGCAGATCACTATATGGAAGTGCCTGGGTTATTAAGTTTCTTATCTTACGATAAATTCGAAGGAAGCTTAAAAGGTATGAAGACACTACAAAAAGAAATGGATGAAAAATACTATCCAGTAGTTGGGAAACATATCGACTATACACCACATGTTCCTACTATTTATTATTCATTTAGAATTATGTCGGGATCAGCAGGTATTTTATTCTTAGTATCACTTCTTGGAACTATTTTCTCATTTAGAGGTACAGAAATTAAGAAACGTTGGTTCTTAAAATTAATGCCGTGGATGCTATTAGTTGCTGAAGTAGCAACTGCTTGTGGATGGATTATGGCTGAGATGGGTCGTCAACCGTTCTTAATCTTCGGTGTAATGACTACTGAATCTGGAGTTTCACCAAACTCAGGAGCATCAGTACTATTCTCATTATCAGTATTTTGTGTACTATATACAATTCTTGGAATAGCACAATATGTTCTATTCAAACATATGATGAATAAAAAAGAAGTAACTGTAAGGGAGGTAGCATAGTATGGATTGGTCAGTAGCATTACCAAATATATGGTTCTTACTAATTACAGTATTATTCACAGGATTTTTCGTATTAGAAGGTTATGACTTCGGAGTTGGGGTATTAGCTCAACTACTAGGAAAAGATGATATTGAAAAACGTGTTTATTTCAATACAATTGGACCATTCTGGGATGCCAACGAAGTTTGGCTATTAACAGGTGGTGGAGCAATGTTTGCAGCGTTCCCTATCTGGTATGGTAAATTATTCAGTGGATACTATATTGCCTTTGTTTTAATGTTAGTAGCATTAATCTTACGAGGTGTATCATTTGAATTTAGAGGTAAATTAGGCGATAATAGAAAATGGATTAAAGCTTGTGACTTCGCAATGTTTATTGGTAGCTTATTACCACCAGTTTTATGGGGTGTAGCTGTAGCTAACTTTATGACTGGTGCAGATCTTGACCAAGGAAAAAATCTAGTTGATGGATTCTTAGGTTTATTATCACCATTTACAATTTTAGGTGGAATAATGATGTTATTATTAATGTTAGTTCATGGAGCTCAATTCTTAGCACTAAAAACTACAGGTGAATTAAGAAATGCAGCGCGTGCAACATCAGCATTATTGTTCCCATTCGCGGCAATTGTAACATTGATATTTGCAATTTGGGCATTATTTAAAACAGATATTTTCACTGGAAATAGTTACATTGGATTAATATTAGCTGTTATTGCAGTAGTATTTTTTGTTCTATCATTTGTATTAAACTTCCAAGGAAAAGATCTTAAAGCATTCTTATGTACTTCAGGTACATTAGCATTCTTAACACTAAGCGTCTTCGCTGGAATGTTCCCAAGAGCTATCATAAATAGTAACGATGTCACACAATCACTATTTATATATGATGCTGCTAGCGGAATTTATACACTAAGACTTATGACAATAGTTGCTTTATTCTTATTGCCATTTGTTCTAGGATACCAAGTTTGGTCATATTCTATTTTTAGAAAACGACTAACAAAAGAAGATGAATTGG
>CAUSKO010000036.1:0-13041 GCA_963532255.1 uncultured Gemella sp.
ACAACGCCAACAACACCGGCAAAACAAACACCAGTGACACCGGCGCCAAGTACACCAGTAACAGAAACACCAAAAGAAGACAAGGTGAAAGAAACTCCTAAGGAAGATAAGGTAACAGAGGCTCCTAAGGAAGACAAAGTAACAAAGGCTCCTAAGGAAGATAAGGTAATAGAGACTCCTAAGGAAGATAAAGTGACACCAAACCAAGGTGGAAACTCAAGTAGTCAAGTTAGCAATGTAAGTAAAGATAATAAACCGAATACTAGTACTACTCCACAAGTTGATAAAAAAGAATTAACGAATCAACTTAACAATAGTAGCAGAACAGTAGGAAGTTCAAGCTTTGCCAAGGCAAGTGAAGAAAATAGACAATCATATCTAAATTCTGTAAGCAGAGCCCAAGAAGTAGTTGCTAATGGTGAATCTACACAAGAAGATGTAAATAATGTACTAAATACATTAAAAGAATCTGAAGAAAAAGTTACTGATAAAGCTCCTGAAAAATCTTCAAACTCAGATGATAAAGCAAAAGACCAAGCTAAATCAGAAGAGAAAACAAATAATGATAACAAATCGGAGAAAAAAGAAGAGAAATCTTCTGATAAAGAATCAAATAATACCTTACTATATGTAGGTTCAGGATTATTAGTATTGTTACTAGCGGGTGTGTTATTTAGACGTCGTGGGTAATAAATAATAAAAAAGAAGTATCTTAACTCATTATGAGTAAAGATGCTTCTTTTTAAATATAAAAACAAAAGAGGATTAAGAATTATTATTTGTTTTGTGTATTTTTAGTTTAGGAGATTTGTAATTTTTTAATTAATTTTTAATAAATAAGAGTATGCTTATCGTAGATAGTATTAATTTAAATAAGGGTGTAACATAATAATTTAAAGATAATGGAGGATTTTCCAATGAAAAAACATAGCATTTTAAATGATCCGTTCCTTAATAAAGGAACTGCCTTTACACAGGAGGAGCGAAAGGAACTAGACCTTATTGGGTTATTGCCCCCTTATGTTCAAACCATTGAAGAACAAGCGGCACAAACCTATGCGCAAATGCAAACAAAAGTAAACGATTTGGAAAAACGTCTATTTTTAATGGAGATTTTTAATACAAATCGCACGCTTTTCTATTATTTATTCTCTCAACATTTAGAGGAGTTCAATCCAATTGTGTATGACCCAACAATTGCAGATACTATAGAGGGTTATAGCAATCTTTTTGTTGAGCCACAATATGCAGGATATCTAGATATTAATCATCCTGAAAATATAGAAGAAACCCTTAAAAATGCAGCAGATAACCGTGATATACGTCTAATAGTAGTTACTGATGCAGAAGGTATACTAGGGATTGGAGATTGGGGTATTAATGGAGTAGATATTTCTGTAGGTAAACTTATGGTCTACACAGGAGCGGCAGGAATTGATCCTTCTATGGTTCTTCCGTTAGTTATTGATGCAGGAACAAATCGTGAGGAATTACGTAATAATCCGAATTATCTAGGTAATCGTCATGAACGTGTACGAGGAGAGCAATATTATGAGTTTATAGACCAATTCGTCCAAACTGCTGAACGTTTATTCCCTAAACTTTATTTACATTGGGAAGACTTCGGACGAATGAATGCGGCGAATATATTGGAGAAATATCGAAAAAATATCCCAACATTTAATGATGATATTCAAGGGACAGGTATCGTAACTCTAGGAGGTATTTTTGGAGCTATGGATATTACAGGTGAAAAATTAGTTGACCAAGTATATCTTTGTTATGGTGGGGGAACTGCAGGTGCAGGAATTGCATCACGTGTACTACATGAGATGGTAAGTCAAGGGTTATCTGAAGAAGAAGCATATGAACGTTTCTTTATGGTAGATAAACAAGGGCTTCTCTTCGATGATATGGATGATTTAACTCCTGAACAAAAACCGTTTGCTAAAAACCGTGCTAAGTTTCCAAATGCTGATAAATTAACAGATTTATTAGAAGTTGTTAAAACTGTTAAACCAACTATTCTAGTAGGAACTTCAACACAGCCGAATACTTTTACTAAGGAGGTAGTCGAAGCTATGTGTCAAAATGCTGAGCGTCCATGTATATTCCCGTTATCAAATCCTACTAAATTAGCAGAAGCGTCTGCAGAAAATTTGATTGCTTGGTCTGATGGTAAAGCGTTTGTAGCAACAGGTATCCCTTCTGATAATGTTATATATAAAGGTGTGGAGTACATTATTGGTCAAGCTAACAATGCCCTTATATATCCAGGGTTAGGGCTTGGAGTGTTAGCATCAGAAGCTAGCCTTTTAACAGATGAAATGATTGGTGCAGCGGCACACTCATTAAGTGGAATTACAGATATTACTAAACCTGGAGCTCCTGTGTTACCTCCGTTCAAATATGTTGCAGATGTTTCTATTAAAGTAGCAGAAGCAGTTGCTAAAAAAGCACAAGAACAAGGATTGGCTCGAGCTCAAGAAAAAGATATGGCAAAAGCGGTTCGAGATTTTAAATGGATTCCAAAGTATAAATAATAAAAAAGAAGTATCTTAACTCATTATGAGTAAAGATGCTTCTTTTTAATGTATTGATTTGTAAAATTCTCCCCAAGCATGCATACTGTCAAGAATAGGTTCTAAAGTTTTTCCTAATTCTGTAAGTTTGTATTCCACACGAGGTGGAACTTCTGGAAAAACTTCTCTTTCTATAATGCCTTTTTCTTCTAGTGAGCGAAGGTTTGCAGTTAACACTTTTTGACTGACTCCACTAAGTGATTTTTTTAGTTCTCCAAAGCGTTTTTTACCAGTTAATAGGTCTCTTAAGATTAATATGGTCCATTTGTTGCTTAGTAATAATAATGTAACCTCGACAGGACAAGCTGGGAGATTTGAAGGTAGTTTTTTATTTGGCATATTATTCTCCTAAAATAATCATATATATTGATTTTATATTATATATATGATTAAGGTCAAGATAAAATAGGATGATATATTTTAAATTTTTTTATAAATATATTCTTCTATTTAGCTCGTTGTGGAAATAAAACAGCTAATCCCTGATGGTAAACTGCCTGAATTAATGATGGCCAAGCATTTTTTGTAGCTTTTGGTTCCTTTCCTTTTGCGATATTTTGCATAAGAACTTGATAGTATACAATGCCAAGAAGTGAACCAAATATTTTATCTAACTTTTTAACTCCTGTTGATACACGTGTAGTTTCTACAATATTGTAAGTTCCTTGTTTTATTTTATTAGGTATATTTGGATCAATTGTCAGTGGACGAGCAATACCTATAAAATCAGTAGTATTATCATTTAATAAAGTGTTCATCGCATTGATAGAGCGAATACCTCCGGTAACAATAACAGGAATATCAATTTTTTGTTTTAGTTTTTTACTATATTCTGCGAAAAATACTTGGTTAGTAGATTTACTTGTAGCACCCATCATCGCAGGTCTTTCGTATGTCCCGCCTGAAATTTCAACAAAGTCTAATCCTAGGTTGGCAAGCTCGACTATAGTTTCTAAAGAATCCTCTTCTGTAAGTCCACCTTCTTTAAAATCAGTAGAGTTTATTTTTATTCCGATAGGAAAATCTTTTTCTAATTCTTCTCTCATCCCAAGGTAAATTTCTTTTAAAAATCTCATTCTATTTTCTAGAGAGCCGCCATACTTGTCAGTTCTTCTATTATCGTGTGGAGATAAAAATTGACTAATTAGATAACCATGTGCTGCATGGATTTGAACACCAGAGAAACCTGCTTCTTTTGCAACTTTCGCAGAAGTTACAAATTTTTGAACAAGTTCTTCAACTTCACTAGTCGTCAGTGCACGTGGTGTGCTAAACAATTTATTAAGTCCATTTCCTAGAGGTACAGCACTAGGTGCTACTGTTTTTTTAGCTATAGTTTTTGGAACTTGTTTCCCAGGGTGGTTTAATTGCACCATAACCTTAGCACCATGTTGCTGACCTTGTTTTGCCCAATCTTTAAGAATTTCCATATTAGAATTTTTATCGAAAACTATATTTCCTGGTTCTGCTGTTCCTTTAGGGTCTACCATGATATTTCCTGTAATAATTAATCCTGTTCCGCCTTCTGCCCAACGTTTATATAATATAGCAATATTTCTTTTAGGTTGAAAATTTTTTGTTCCCATCCCTTCACTCATAGCCGATTTAAAAAATCTATTTTTTATAGTAGTTCCATTTGGCAATGTGATAGGGGTGAATAGTAAGTTTTCTGCCATTTTTTAATCTCCTTACTTTTATTTGTTTAAACTATTCTACTATAATAAAAAATATTTAGCAATATAAAAAGTGTATTAAAGTTATTGAAAGAATTTCTAAATCCATATACTATTAGTAACTTTAAAGTAACTAACCTACATTAAAGTGCGTACTTGTTAAGTGTATAGTGTGATGTTAATATATAATTGAAATTAAAGAGAAAGAGAGTTGGTAAAAATGGATAAAATTTTACAAGCGAAAAAATTAATTGAAGAAGCAGATGCAATAGTAATAGGAGCTGGTGCAGGATTATCAGCTGCAGCGGGACTAACGTATAGTGGTGAGCGTTTTGAGAAGAACTTTAAAGAATTTATAGCCGAATATAAAATGACGGACATGTATTCTGCAGGTTTCTACCCATTTAAAACCTCTGAAGAAAAATGGGGATTTTGGAGCAAACAAATTTTAGTAAATAGGTATACAGATGAAGGTGTAGAGTTACATAGAGATTTATATAATATCGTGAAAGATAAAGATTATTTTGTATTAACAACAAATGTTGATAGTAAATTTGAGATGAGTGGTTTTGATAAAAGCAAAATTTTTGAAGTTCAAGGAAATTTCGGAGAATTTCAATGTTCTGTGCCATGTCATAATAAAGTTTATAATAACAAAGACCAAGTGTTAGAGATGATCGAGAAACAAAAAGATTTAAAAATACCAACTGAACTAATTCCAAGATGTCCGGTGTGTAATAGCGAAATGGATACACATTTAAGGGTTGATCACAGATTTGTCGAAACAGAAGAATGGGATAAGCAATGTGATAAATATTATAGTTTTATAAACGATAATCAAGATAAGAACATAGTATTATTGGAATTAGGGGTAGGTTTTAATACACCTACAATTATTAGATTCCCTTTTGAAAGACTAAACAGCAGACTACCTAAAGCGAGCTTAATAAGGGTAAACCAAGAAAACTTTGAGGCAGCAGGGGTACTTACAATAACTAATGATATGAAGGAGGTATTTGAATCATGGAACAACTAGATTATTTAATAAGAACATTAAACCCTAATGTGAAAATACCAGAAAGTAAGCAAGAAAAAGAAGATTTAATAAGAACATTAATGAATATTTGGGAAGTAGAAAAATTACCAGAACAATTTTTTGATGTTCAAGATGAATATTTAAAACAAAAATTAAGTGAAAAGAAAATTGTTGAGTTAGAAGAATTAGATGAAGTTGAAAATAATATTTATCTATGGCAAGGTGATATAACTACATTGAAAGTTGATGCTATAGTAAATGCTGCGAATAAAGCGCTCCTTGGATGTTTTGTACCTCATCACAGATGTATCGATAATGCGATACATACTCAGGCAGGGCTGCAGTTAAGACAAGAATGTTTTGAAATTATGCAAAAGCAAGGTGAGTTTGAAAAAACTGGACAAGCTAAAATAACTTCTGGGTATAATCTACCAGCCAAACATGTAATACATACGGTTGGGCCTATAATTTATCAATCAGTTGAGGATAGTGATAAAAAATTATTAGCTTCATGTTATAGAAATTGCTTGGAACTAGCTTTAAAAAATAATTTAAAAAGTATTGCCTTTTGTTGTATAAGTACTGGAGAGTTTAGGTTTCCGAATGACCTAGCTACGCAGATTGCTGTCGCTGAGGTTCGTAAAGTACTAAGTGAAAATCCTGGCAAAGAAATAAAGGTAGTCTTTAATGTATTTAAAGATAGTGACTTAGCTATTTATAGAGATATACTTTGCTATTCAGAAATATTAGGGCAGTAGATTACGAATATATAAAATAAATGACTCGCAAATTTCTGCGAGTCATTTTTTATATCCAAATTAATTGTAATTATTCATCTTTTGCGAAGAATTCTGTTGCACGAACAGCTCGTTTCCAACCTTTATAAAGTTTTTCGCGTTCTTCTTTTGTCATTGTTGGAACGAATAGTTTTCCAGCTGAGTTAAGATTTTTTATTTCATCTAGATTTTTCCAATACCCAACAGATAAACCAGCTAAGAACGCAGCTCCTAAAGTAGTAGTTTCAAGATTTTCTGCACGTGCTATTTTTACACCTAGAATATTAGCTTGGAAATCTAGTAAATAGTCATTGTTAGCTGCCCCACCATCAACTTTTAATAATGGTATTTCAGTATTAGCATCGATTTTCATAGTATCGATAATATCTCTAACTTGGTAAGCTATTGATTGTAAAGTAGCTTTTACCAAGTCTTCTTTTGTTGTTCCTCGTGTTAATCCAAAAATTGTTCCACGAGCATTAGGGTTCCAATAAGGCGCTCCTAATCCAGTAAATGCAGGAACAAGGTACACTTCATTGTTATTTTTAGAATCAAATGCTAATTGCTCAGTTTCTGATGATTTTTTTATTAGACGCAGCCCATCTCTAAGCCATTGGATAGCACTTCCAGCTATAAAAATAGATCCTTCTAAAGCGTAATATACTTTTCCATTTATACCATAACCTATGGTTGTAAGTAGGTTATTTTTAGAAAGCTCCATAGTTTCCCCAGTGTTCATAATTATAAACGAACCAGTTCCATATGTATTTTTAATCATTCCTTTATCAAAGGCAAGTTGACCAAATAGAGCAGCTTGTTGGTCTCCAGCTAAACCGCTAATTGTAACTTCGCCACCATAAAAATGATAGTCAGTAGTCTTACCGTAAATTTCTGAATTAGATTTTACTTCAGGTAAGATAGCTTCTGGAATATTTAAGATTTCTAAAATTTCTTTATCCCACGTTAAATCTTTAATATTAAATAACATAGTACGAGCTGCATTAGTGTAGTCTGTTACGTGAACTTTACCACCAGTTAATTTCCAAACTAACCAAGTATCTATTGTACCAAATAGAAGTTCTCCTTTTTCAGCTCTTTCTTGCGCACCAGGTACATTATCTAATATCCAACGAACTTTTGTCGCAGAAAAGTACGCATCAACTACTAAACCAGTTTTTTTATGAATCATATCCTTATATCCATCAGCTACTAGTTTGTTGGCTATATCCGCACTTTGACGACTTTGCCAAACTATAGCGTTGTAGATAGGTAGGCCAGTGTTTTTATCCCAAATAACAGTAGTTTCACGTTGGTTTGTAATACCAATACTAGCTATTTGATTTGGTTTTATACCACTTTCGATAAATACTTCAGCTATAACTGATTGAATAGAATTCCAAATTGCATTCGCATCATGTTCTACCCAACCAGATTTTGGGAAAATCTGTGGAAATTCTTTTTGACTATTAGCGATAATTTCAGCCTTTTTATTGAAGATTATAGCACGTGAACTAGTAGTTCCTTGATCTATTGCCATTATATATTTTTTCATATTTTACCTCAAAATTTAAAAGTGTCGTTAATACTATTATAACATTTTTTTGAGAAAATTAATCAAAATATAAAATATAATAGTTAAGAGAAACAAAACTAATCTCTATGGAAATAAATTTGTTTTAGATATGTATTCTTTAATCTGTTGGTACTTTGAAAATTATTAATGTTAATTGAGAAAGGAATAAGAAAAAACACCACCTTTAAAGGGGTGTTTTCATTATATATAATAAGTTGTTTTTAATAGTGCCAGAATCTATTTAAATACCTGTTTTCTTACTATACTAACTGGGAAGTTAAATATCTTAGTAGATAAAACAACCGTTACAAGTAGGGTTGCTATAACATATATAGGAAATCCTAACGAAAGTGAGCCAAAGGTATTGTCAAAATTGATGTAAGGTCTAAAAAGATAAAACAGGGAATAATGCCAGAAATAAACGTTTATGGTATTTTTACCAAACTCACTAATCCATTTTATTTTTCTTGAAGTAGTTAAAAGTATTAAAGAAGTACATAATGCTGTTGAAATAATATAACAAGCTAGTCTGACTATTGGCCCATAAGGAATTATCGCATCAGGAAAAGCGTGTCTTCCTGTAAACATAAATCTTAATCCATATATATTATCAATTTGGGTGATGCAAAGGACTCCCCAGACTAAGAAAATAAGTAGAGCTAATACTTTAAGTTGTGGATATTTTCTTTTGAATGCTAATATGTCGAATGAGTTCATCATCGTACCAAGAATATAAAAAGGTAAGAAAATAAAAGTTCTAGATAAATATAAGAAATCTCCAACAGATTTATCGTAACCAACAAAACAAGCTAGAATTATTGAAGCAACTAGAATAAACTTTTTATTCTGATTTTTTAGTAAAGATAATATAGCTGTAAATATTGCCAATACAAACATAAACCATGATAAACCGCCATCATAAAATACAGTAAAAATAAATCGAGAATCACCATTTATACGAGCTACTAGGAAAGAAAATACCTTATATACAAAACCAACGGAAATATAAAATAATATTCTTTTTGATACATTCTTTTCGGAATGAAAATAGCCAGAAATAAATATAAATAGTGGCATATGAAAAGCATAAATAAAAAGAAATATACTTGAATAAATTGAGGAATAATCAGATATTTCATCGGCAAAATGTCCAGCAACTACCAAAGTTATTAAAATAAATTTTAGATTATCCCAAAGTGATATACGATTATTCATGACAGACTCCTTTACTGAATCACCTATTTTTACTAGTAATAATGTATTTATTATAGCAAAAAACTAATATCAGGTAAACCATTGAAGTTCTCGATTTTAATAGAGTTTAGTGGAAATATAATTTTATAAGGTGGTTTATCATGGAGGAACCAATATTTTTTTTTAAAATTATAAAAAGAGTAAATTTTCAGTAATAGTTAGAATTATATTTAAGATTAATTCTTTTAGTTA
This sequence comes from uncultured Gemella sp., assembly GCA_963532255.1. Taxonomy (GTDB): domain Bacteria; phylum Bacillota; class Bacilli; order Staphylococcales; family Gemellaceae; genus Gemella. Next base: position 9,087 of record CAUSKO010000036.1, read on the forward strand.
CCCCCCTTTTTAATTAGCGTATATTTAGGACTTGTGATTAAGTGAGGAATTGACAATTAATAATTCTAGTATTATAATTTACGTATAAGTAATTGTTAAAAATATAAGGTTTTTTAATATAATAAAAAAAGTGAAATTTTCAGCTTAATTAAAAACGTAAGGAGAATATAATGATGGAAAAAAATATTAAATACATTTTGATGTGTGCAGCTATACCTACTAGTCTTGCGCTTGTTGGTGGAGATAAAGCTAGTGCGGCTGATGTGCAACCTTCCGGCGCTTCAGAAACTTCGGTAGTAAGTAACGAGGTACCAGGTAATAAAAATGGAATTATTAGTTCAGAATGTGCTACAGCACCAACTAATGAAGCTACATGTAATCCAGCAACTAAAAAAAATAATATTATTAGTGAAGGTGGCCACGTTAATGTAGAAGGGAAAAATGCGACTTTAAGTGCTGATAAAAAAAGTGTAGTGTTTTCATATACAGTCGCATTCCAAAGAATGCATTCTAGTGACCATGGGCAAACAGTTAGTGATGTTGGAATCCGCATATCAAAAATTCCAAATTCTAAAATTGATTTCACACTTATTGGGACAAGGGATTCTAATGGAAATCCAATTTCTGTAAATGTACCAATGAAAGAAGTTAATAACAATGAAACAGCAAGTGAAGATCCATATTCTTATGATACTCCGACTGCAGAGGAGTTAGCGGCAGGAAAAACACCTTATGTTGTTAAAAGTGATGACTCTGACGAGTCATTTAAAGAAAATCAGTTAGTTAGTGTATATAATCTATATACTAATTTTAATAAGAGTCAAGCGGTACAAATAGATGTTACAGTACCTTTCGAATGGGCAAGAAAAATAAAATATTTACCAATCGATGCTAGGATGTTTTGGAAAGCAAGTAAAGAAGGTGGAATTCAAGGTTATGAATCTGGAGCTCAACATTTAGAAGAGTATGATAATCATGCTGCATATACTAATAGAAATTCTGAGGAATTAGGGGGATTAGGAAACCCTTCGTCAATTGATGATAGTTATGTAAGTAATGGGCATCTTATAAAATCAGTATCTAACCCAAGTACACATATTACACCGAATAATGGGGATTGGACTAGTATTCCAGAGGATACAAATATCGATAAAAATAAATTTTTCCACTATGCTGAAATATTTAGCTTAAGAGCTAATCCAGCGGTAACTTATTATGTATCTGAAAAAGAAGATATGGCTGACCAAGATGTATCTACCTTATATCAAGGAGATGTTAAGGTTGATTATGTAATTAAAGGAACTAATAATCAGCTTAAAGAAACATATAAACATACCGACTTAATGCCGATTTATGATTCAAAAGGCAAGCTAATTAAGTATAACATTGAGAAAAATAGTGCTGAACGTCCTCAAAAAATTACTGTAGATGGTAAAAATTACGTTCTAGTTGGAATTTCGCCAACCTCTGATGCTGAAAGTGGAGAGTTAAAAGATGGTACAGTACATGTTATTTATGAGTATGTATTGGAAACTGAAGTGGCACCAAAGCCAGAAACACCAGCAACACCAAATAAACCAGAAACAAAACCAAGCACAACACCGGCTAAAGTAAAATCTAAACAACTAACTAAACATAAAGTTGTTAAAGTAAATAAAGTAGATGGGGAAAAACAATTGCCAAATACAGGAGTAACTACTTCGACTGGCCTATTAGGTTTAACAGGAATTTTTGTAGTGGCAGGATTACTTTTACGTCTTAGAAAACAAAAATAAATAGCTAATACTATAGAGTTGCAGAGAGATTATTTTCTTTGTAACTCTTATTTTTCAAGGTTGATAAATATAGTTTTTTTGAGTGGAAATATCTCTTTATATTCTTTAGTTCTATAAAAAAATATGGTATAATAAAGGGATAAAAATTATATGTATTTTAGATTGAATAAGCCATTTTTAAAAATAATTAGTAATATATTTGTCTTAAGATGGTATAGTAAGGTGAATAATGAGCGTTGATAAACGATTTGAAACAGAAATAGTAAAAAAGTATAGAGAACATATACAAAAAAAGAAAATATCTTTATTCCTAAAATTATTTTTTGATAAGGTATTAGCATTACTTATGCTTATTCCATTATCTCCGATTATTTTAGGAATTGCTATTTGGATAAAACTAGATAGTGAAGGCCCAGTTTTTTATAGGCAAGAGAGAATAACGATGTACGGTCGTACTTTTAGGATTTTTAAATTTAGAACTATGGTAAAAGATGCCGATAAGATGGGGGCTGCAGTTACTCAGCAAAATGATCCTCGTATCAGTAAAGTAGGCCATAAACTTCGCAAAGTGCGTTTAGATGAGCTCCCACAATTAATAAATGTATTAATTGGGGATATGTGCTTTGTAGGTGTTCGTCCAGAAGTTGCTAAATATGTAGATCGTTATACTGATGAGATGAATGCTACATTACTTCTTCCTGCAGGGATAACTTCTCCGGCGAGTATAGAATATAAAGATGAAGATGAAGTTATCGAAAAGTTTAAAGGAAGTGGAAGAAGTATAGATGATATCTACGTAGAGGAGATTCTACCGGATAAGATGAAATATAATTTAAAGTATATCGAAGAATTTAGTGTTATAAATGACATTAAAATAATGATAAGAACTGCATTAGCGGTTATAAAATAGGAGTCAGAGATGAAAAAATATAATATACCATTTTCACCACCAGATATAACAGAAGATGAGATTAATGAAGTAATCGATACTTTAAAATCTGGATGGATAACAACAGGACCAAAAACTAAAGAATTAGAAAGAAGATTATCGGAATTTACTACAACACCTAAAACAGTATGTCTAAATTCAGCGACAGCTGCGTTAGAATTAGTATTAAGAGTACTAGGAATTGGTAAAGGTGATGAAGTTATCGTACCTGCGATGACTTATACTGCTTCATGTAGTGTTATTTATCATGTAGGAGCGAAGGCTGTTATCGTTGATATTCAAAAAGATGGTCATGAGATGGATTATGCTGCATTAGAAAATGCGATTACTGAAAAAACAAAAGCTGTAATTCCAGTTGATTTAGCAGGTATCCCATGTGATTATGACAAAATTTTTGAAGTAGTTAATGCAAAAAAATCATTATTTAAAGCAAACAGTGAATACCAAGAAAAATTAGGGCGTATTGTAGTTATTGCTGATGGAGCTCATGCACTAGGAAGTGTTTATAAAGGTGTTAAAGTAGGAGCTGTAGCTGACTTTACAACATTTTCATTCCATGCGGTTAAAAACTTCACTACTGCTGAAGGTGGAAGTGTAACATGGAAAGAAAATTCTAATTTTGATAATGAAGAATTATATAAAGAGTTTCAAATATATTCTCTTCATGGGCAAACAAAAGATGCTTTAGCCAAAACAAAAGCAGGTTCATGGGAATATGATATAGTTATACCAGGATATAAATGTAATATGACTGACATTATGGCGTCTATCGGTTTAGTTCAGTTAGATCGTTATCCAAAATTATTAGAACGTAGAGTAGAACTAGTGGAACAATACAATAAAGCTTTTGAAGGAACTAGAGTAGTACCATTAGTACATTATACAGATACTTATAAATCTTCAGGGCATTTATATATTACACATATTAAAGGTGCGACGTATGAACAACGTGGTGAAATTATTACAAAATTAGCAGAGCGTGGAATTAGTTGTAATGTACACTATAAACCATTACCACTATTAACTGCGTATAGTGACTTAGGTTTTGATATTAATGATTATCCAAATGCGTATGATTATTTTGTAAATGAAATAACTTTACCATTACATACACGTTTAAGTGATGAGGATGTTAAGATTATTGTTGAGAACTTTAAAGAGGTAGTAGCGGAGGTTGTAGGTGAGTAGTTTAAAAGAAATTCAAAATAAAAGTTTAGAAATGGCTGAATAT
>CAUSKO010000037.1:0-12457 GCA_963532255.1 uncultured Gemella sp.
GCTTTTACTTCTGCAGGAGTCTTAGTTCCCCATAATCCATAGAAAGTATTCATATTGAAAGGTAGATTGTATAATTTACCTTTGTAGTTTGCTACTGGTGAGTTAATGTAGTTGTTAAACTCAGCAAACTGATTTACATAATCCCAAACTTCTTTGTTAGAAGTGTGGAAGATATGGGCACCATATTTATGAACATTAACACCTTCTACATTCTCACAATAGATATTCCCTCCAATGTGATCACGTTTATCAATGACTTTTACTTTTTTTCCACGCTTGGTTGCTTCATAAGCAAAAATTGCTCCAGACAAACCAGCACCAACGATTAGATAATCGTACATAATACACTCCTTTATTTTTTTAATAGTTGTTGTTTTAACTCATTTGGATTTATGATCTTCAAGATTAAAATCAAGCTTGCATAAATTATTGCTCCCAGAATAGCATATAGTCCCACATTAATCATCGGTGATACATTTAGGAATTGTTTTATAAATAACAAGATACCATACATAACTCCAGATGAGATTATAATTTTGATCAATGAACCTAAAATGGGCACCTCTCTCAAATAAGAACGAGTATAGAATAACTGTATCAACCATACTAGCACCTCTGTTAAGACAGATACAATTGCAGCACCTATATAGCCCAACTTTGGAATCAAGAGAAGATTTAATCCCACACTAACAATAGCAGGAATTGTTGTTGACAGCATAAATTCTTTATTCTTATTATGAGGTATTAAGATTTGAATACCCATGATATTGGTCCACCCTATAAAGAACATTCTAAAAATCATAATTGCTATCGCATAACGTGCCTCTTGAAAATCTTGTCCCAGGAAAAAATTCACAAAATCATCATTTACAATTAACATTCCTGCCATAATTGGAAAAATAACCAAATTATAAATCAGAAATGACATCTCATGCATTTTATTAATTGCTTTATGATCACCTAAGGATAAAAGATTTGAAACTCGTGGTAACATAACACTTCCCAACGAAGTCACTAGAGTTAATAAAATATTAACAAGTTTCAAAGCTTGATCATAGATTCCTACATCTTTTGTTGAAGCTAAAGCTCCCAGCATTGTACGATCCAAAGTGACATAGAGCGATATAGCAATTTGAGGTAAAAACAATAAAATAATTGGTCTCAAATGTTGCTTAGCATAGTCCCAATCAAAGTGCGGTTTCCCAATAAACTCTCTTGCTGGTAACCACATACTTAATTGTCCCAACAATTCAAAAATAGTAAGCAAAAATACATATAAATGTAGGTCGTTAGCTGATTTTATAAATAGAAAAATAGCAATAACGCCAACTAGTTTCACTGTAATATTTCTGACTGTAATTTTTCGAAAATCCTCTAAACCTTGGAATAGCCAAGAAATATCTAAACCCTTAGAAAGTAAACTTAAACCAAGAATAAGTGCAACTGGATTATGCATGAATTGAAGAAAAATATACAACATGCAATACAAAAATATCGAAAGAATTGTTGCTCCCAGTTGTAAGGAGTATATCCCCCAAAAATTTTTATCAATGTCTTTCCGATGTCCTGAAATTACTTTTGTGCCATAGTTAGCAACACCTAAAGTTGCTAATAGTATAAAGTAGGTTACAATTGAACTGAAATAACCATATGTCCCCAAATCATCTGAAGAAAATATCCGTGTTACATACGGAGTCGTAATAATCGGAAGTATGATTACTAACAATTGATAGGAAAGGTTGTATGCATAGTTTTTTAATACTTTCACTATTTCTCATCTCCATTATATCTATATTTTTCATAATTAAAATAACTTTTTAATGCTAGCTAATTAACTAGCCAAGTATATTTCTTAAAACATTTTTTAAATATTACTGTTACTATTAAAGATACAAATAGCGTAATGAAGAATCGTAGTACAACCATAAAAATTATTCCAAAAGGTGAAAACATAAATTGAGAATTCAATGAATAACTTATATATAATATTAAATAATTTAATGGATCCGAAAAAATATATATACCTAATCCATTCATTAAAATCAGCTTAAAAAAGTAACTACTACCACTGCGCTCTTTCCGAGAAATCAGATAGGAAATACTATATGTTAATAAAGAACCTAAAATAGCTAATAACTCAACTAATATTTTACTAACTAGAGTGTAAGTATATTTAAGATTAAAATTCAACAAAGTAATCAAAACAAATACCATAGACAATATCAAAACATAATTTCTTTTTTTACTTATAAATTGATTGTATTTTTCTCTCTTTGATTCAAATGCAAATCCCATACTAAAATAAAATAGAAATTGTAACGGGGCTTTAAATAAAAGTGGATCAACTTTATAACTTAAAATATGTAATACATAAAAAATAATAATTGTAGCAAATTTTATTTCTCTTTTTAAGGTAAAAAATGAAATAATAAAAATAATAAATAAAGTAAATAAATACCATAAATGATTATTCCCAATTAAAAACAATTGTCCCAATACTGCTCTAGAAAAAGTTGTATACTCAAAATAATTAGAGAAATATTTTATTGGAAAAACATATAATAAAGTAAAAATAATAAATGGAATAACCAATCGCTTAATCTTCTGTTTTAGAATTAACATAAAATTAATCCATTTATCTCGTTTAACCTGCAGGTAATAGAAAGCTCCAGATAAAGCCATAAACATTGGCATATGAAAATAATATAGAATTTCTCTCACTTTATCAAAAATTTTATACAAAACTAATGACATATTTTGTTCTAGATATTGTTGATAATCAATCCCTCCATATTTAGTTGAAATTATATAATATGTACTATGGCTTACAAGTACCATTAATATTGCTACTACTTTTAAAATATCGTATTCCTTTTTCATCTACTCTCTCTATTCAAAATTAAAGCGTAAAATATTCCTATAAAAAGAATAAATAATGGTGTATCTATAAAAATTGCAGTAAATAATAAAATTATAAATAAGAGAGCAAACATTTTGGTATCTATAGAAACACCCTTCTTAATTAGTACACTAATTACCGGATATAAATAGAATATCCCTAGGATTACCCCACCCTGAGCTAAAATAACAAATAGACTATTGCTATATCCTAAGTTCGTACGAATAAGAGTATTCATATTTGATTCAATTGCTTTCAACCCTAACGTCAATCCTGAACCAAAAAAGAAATTAGCTCTCCAGGCTAAAAATCCAGCTATATAATCATCAAACCTAATACTAGCTGAAATTGAGTCAGATTTTTCTTCCCAAACCTGTAACAAAGCATATATAACTATTGGAATTGTAATCAAACTTACATATTTAAATAAAGATTTTTTCAGCATTAAAACTCTATAAATTAATAGTAATCCTATTACAAATATCCCTGTTGTAGAAACTGTTGTCAAAATAGTCAGAGTTAATAAAGATAATCGTTTAATACTATTTTCTAAAAATAATTCCTGAATTATAAATGCTGAACTTAACATTAAGCTCCACATTGGAGCCTCCGCAAATATGCCACTATTTCTAATAATAGTAGTTCCAAAAAAATGAATTCCTTGAGTCTCAAAATATAGATTAAAATAACTTGGTGTTGGAAGTCCACCGTTCCAATTATTTATGACGATATTTGTTGGATGAACAACCTTTAAAATACTTCCAAAAACCCAAAATATTAAAGAAACTATTGCAAAAATTAAAATAATTTTCACAAAGGTATTTAAAAAATCAACTAACTGGTCATTAAAATTCTTAAACATTAATAAGATAAGCATAAGAGGTGCTATCACAAAATAAAATAGTATTTCATTTATTGATAAAGAATTAAATGATATGAAAATATTAGTAATACATACAACTAAATAAATTAGTACTGTCGTTAAGATTATTTTAAAGTAATTATAATTTATTTTGCTTGATATGAGTTCTAAAACTGTTGCTATTATAACTACTAATGCTAATATTGGAATTAACTTATTTGAATCACCTGTGTTTACATATATAGAATTTGTCGTTATAACAATTAATAACGACATTAATACATCTTGGATACTTTTCAGATTAATTTTCAATTTTATATCCCCTTATTCCGAACTATATTTTTAAATTTAAAATATAAACTTGGAAACAATAAGAATAAGCTATATTTCAATTTTAATTTTGGAGAAGCTTTAGAATCAAAAATAATACTCCAATAAAATGAACGTACTTTTTTAACAATATTTCTTAAAGCCTTTGTATCCGTAGCAGCTGCAGCTTCAGATATATGAAAAGAACCTTGAACAATTTTTAAATTTAACGCCTTTTCTACACTATTACCACTATAAAATTGTTTTATTTGATTTCTGTTATACTCACCCGCTTCAAAAAAATCAAGTCGTCTATTTGTAAATTGAGATTGTACAATACTTCCAGGACGACGATAGTAATGATAAGTAACAACCGGTGAAATAACTATCCGTTCAGCTAGTCTTAAATGTTCACCAACAACATAAAAATCTTCATAGATTTTTCCAATAGGAAAAGGAACTCTTTCTAAAATACTCTTATGGTACAATTTCGCACAAGCTGATACTGTTGCAACTTTATCCTGGAGCATCAGTTCAAGTGCTTCCTCTTTCGAAACCACTCTAAGATTATTATAATCAGATTCTTTTATGTGGTTAGAATTATAGTTTCCATATATAGAAGTAGATTTTACCTTAGTTGATATCAAATCTGCATTATATCTTTCCTGAATTTTAACTAATAGTTCTAAAGCATCTACTTCAAAATAATCATCTGGATCCAAAAAAACTATCCAATCCGAAGATGCCTTCTCAACACCAAAATTTCTAGCATCCGAAAGTCCACCGTTTTTCTTATGAAACACATAAACATTCTCATGATTTTCAGCGTACCAATTACATAATTCTCCAGAATTATCTGTTGAACCGTCATTAACTAAAATAACTTCAAAGTTCTTATATGTTTGTCTAATTAAACTTTCCATTGCATAGTGCAAATAGTCTTGCACATTATATACTGGAATAATAATCGAAATCATTATATTTCCTTACTATAGAGTTTGATTTTTCAATTTATAAAAGTATGTATCCGATTTATCGTATACATCTATTTTATAACTACACTTAAAAATATTTGTTGTTTCTAATACTTTTTTCCAATCTTCATCTCTATACAGATTAGAGAAATGATTTGCTAAAAAATAAAGATCTTGGTTGTTGGTGATTACCTTATCAATCTGTTTACGAATCATTGGATTATATTCATATCCCAAATGCATTAAATAGTCTATCAAAAAGTAATCTATTGGCAAGTCATACTTAGAGAAATACTCAACTTGAAATCTTCTTAAAAAATCGAATACAATTCCATTACGATATCCAGCGATACAAAACAAGGCCCAACGTCCATCAGAAACATACTTAGGATAAGTTTCATTTCCCCTTGCACGAATAGTATAAAACTCATTATCTAAATAATTTAGTTTTGAATCTGTTTTTATATAAATAGTTGCATCAAACCAGATTCCACCATATTTAAATAGCAAGAACGTTCTAATAATATCCGAATATTTTATCGCATCTATTTTTCCTTCTTCAAATTTTCTTGCAATATTTTCAGGAATTTCAACAAATGTCTCTAAATTTGACTCATCTAACAGAATGTATTCATAGCCAAATCTTTCGGCATATTCTTTTTGGGTTTGTATTGCTTTTTGAACAATTTCTGGAGCATTTTCATATCCTTGGAGCCATAATGAAAAAATCTTTTTTCCATTTTGCTCATTAGATTTTTCGAAATCATAAGAATAGGTAGATAAAAATGTATTAAAATCTTTTTTAAGAAAATCTAAAATATCTTTATGCTTCTTAGAGTAAACCAATACAACAAAACTATGAAAAAATTTATAACTTGATAGTCGTGTAGCTATCTTTACTAAGAGCATATTATTTGCAATTGGTGTAGAGAAACATTTTTTCAACTTCGAATATTCTCTTATTATTTTTTTGATTTTATTCAAGATTTCACTCTCCATTTACTATAATATTTAGCAATATTAAATAAGTGGTAACGACTTTTTCTAACAAAATTCATCATTAAACCAGTAGAATTATTAAAGAAACTTTTATTTTTAATAGCTATCGATTTTTCAAATTCTATTAGTTCTTTTTTAGCTTCAGTTACATTATTTAAATTGAAATAAATATTCCACTGATGATTTATAAGATTTAATATTAGGTTAGTGACTGCTTTGGAGCGACCAAATCCAAGTTTTGTTTTACTGTAAAAATCTATTAGATTAAAAATAACTTGTTTATGCATAGATCTATTTTTTATATAGCTTTCCATACTAACACTTTGAGTGGATGTTCCTAAACGATATTTGTAAATAGGTTTATCAAAAATAGAAACTGTTTCTATATATGGTAGAACATAGGTGATATATTCCATATCTACATAGTACATATTTTCAGATAATTCTATTTGATTTTCTTTTAACAGCTTTGTTTTTAATGTCATAGTGTGCATTCCCACGGTTCTCCCCATTTGTTCATAGAAAGTATCGACCTGGTACACTTTATCTGTCTGAATCATCGAAAATTCATTATAATTTTCAACAGAAACTACATCTCCAGTTTGATTAACATAAACGCGATAATACGGTGAAAGAATTTCATCCACATCTGTTTCTTTTAAATATTCTATCAAATCATCTAAATTATCTGTATCAACCCAATCATCTGCATCAACAACCTTAAAATACGTTCCATAAGCATTTTTTATACCTGCATTTACTGCTGATCCATGCCCACCATTTGGTTTATTTATGACACGAACAATATCAGGGTAATTTTGTTCAAATTTTTCAGCAATTTTCTCTGTATTATCACTAGAACCGTCATTTACTATTAACAAATCAATTAAATGTGCATTTTTTGCAGATAATATCGTTGGTATAGTATCTGGCAAATACTGTTCAGCATTATACGATGGCACTGCTATTGTTAATAATTTCTTTTCCATTCTATTCTATCTCCCTATCATCCCCTCAATTAAGTCTTCCCACTGCTTTATAATTTTTTTCTTACTAAATTTCTCAGTATCCTTCATAGATTTCTCAGCAAATTGTGCTCTCAAATTTTCATTCTCAATTAAAGTAAAAATTTTTTCACTCATATAATTAATGTTATAATCATCAACTAAATAACCATTTTCTTTATCTAATACAATTTCTGCTGGCCCAGTAGGACAATTAAAACTGACAATAGGTAGTCCATATTGTTTAGCTTCTAAAAGAACTAAGGGAAGTCCTTCATAACGAGAAGTCATTACATAAATAGCATGGTCTGGATAAATATTATCTGTACCTTTGACATTCCCCTTGAAATGAACTCTTGACAAAACACCACCTTTATCCAATTCCGTTATCAAATATTGTTTAATTTGATCATTGCCCGAGCCGTATATATCCCACTGCCAATCAGGATATCTTGATAACACCTTGATTGCGACTTTAGATAAATAGTCATAACCTTTTTGCTGATGAAATCTACCGACAGTAATTAGTTTTTTAGAATCAAGATTATATTTTTTTTCTTCATCTATAGAATTTATCCAATTATAAATATAATTTATTCTATCTTTTGATACTTTATATTTTTTAATATAATTTAACCTATCTTTTTCTGTTAAGGCTATTATTTTACTTGAACTAAATGCACCGATATATCTTTGTATTTTCTGTACCAAGGTTCTATTGTCTGATATAGAGTTTGTATGATCACAGGAAACAAATTTTGTTTTTAATCCTAATGTACCTACTACTCCTACAGCATTCATTGTAATACCAATCCCAAATAGAATACTTATATCATTCTCAACAATATACGATCTCAATAACTTTACAGCCTTCAAAAAATCTCTTGACATAGATAATTTTTCTTTTGACAATGATTGATAGTGTACATTATTATTCAATTCAAAAAATACGTCTTCTGTAGAAAAAACTGAAACAAGATGGACTTCATATTTTTCTTGTAATTCATTTGCTAAATTAACCGCAACTTTTAATCCTCCACCCGCTTCGTTCACTACCCACTTTACAAAACATATCTTTTTTTTCATCATTTCACACATTATAACTTTCCATCTATTAATTTAGAATAAAAATTATTCTTATTTGATTTAATTTCTCCAGATAATTTATACGTTGTTTTGAACACTTTCGTAGTTTCTGTAATATTATCCCACACTTTTTGATCAAACTTATCTCCTAAATGACTTTCTAACCAAAATAAATTAGGATTAGATTTTTCTAATTCAAGCATTTGATTTTTAATCTTCTCATCGTATTTGTAAGCCATATCAAAAATATAATCTATCAATAAATAATCTACAGCAATATCGTATCTGCTATAATATTCAAAGAAAAAATCACGAGTAAAGCTAAATAATGAACTATTTCCTGATAAAAAAAAACCTTTCCACCTATTATTCGAAATATTAGGAGAATAATCCTCTATTCCTCCTGTTTTTATAGTATAATAATTCTGTAATAATAATGATGAATCAAACTCTTCTTTCATATATATAGTCGCATCTACCCATGTCCCTCCATATTTTGCCAGCAATGAAACTCTTAATATATCCGAAATTTTAGTATAATCTATAACACCTAAATCCATTTTCTCCTTTATCAGCTTAGGAAATACTATATATTTTTCTATCGTATTCTCTTCTAACAATATAAACTGAAAATTATTTAATTCAGCAAATTTTCTTATACTATCGATTGTACTCTTTACTAATTCTGGCGCATTTTCATATCCTTGCATCCACAATGTCCAAATAATTTTACTATTTTTTTGATTACAAGTGTTAAATTCATAATTTATTATAAATTCATAAAACTCTTTTTCCAAAAATTCTCTTGTTGCATTGTGCCTTTTTTCACAAATTTTTCTCGCATTATTTTCTCCTATAACATATGGTATTTGTCCAAGAAACTTTCCTAACAATTACCAATTTAGTACATTATTAGGAAAATATGCTCTTTTTTTGCTTATATCTTGATAATAATTTAAAGCTTTTCTTAATTTATTCATTTATCATCATTCTCCTAAACTAACAATTTCATATTGATGGGGAACCCTATGTTCTTCTGGGGGAAGTTCCATATAGTTTTCACCATAAATAGCACATAAATATTCATTATATTTTTTCGGTACACTCAAACTCACTGTTTCAAATTGTAATTTTCTAGCATTTCCAAAATATTCAGTTGGAACTAATTCTCGAAGCTTATATGCCCCTGTATAATTTCCTGCATATCCCTCTGTTATACTGTATTTCTTTATACTAGCTAGATACTTTTGTTGCGCTTTTTCAAAAGACAGTAAATTTTCAATTTTTAAAATCCCTGCAATTTTAATTATTACTTTCTCATACCAAGGTCTGTTGGTTTTATTTTGATTCACTATTGAATTGAATTGAGATAACTGTACCATCATTCTTCTAAATAGGTACTGTTTCTCGTGTAGTTTTCTCTTCACACCTTTTTCAGGTAGACCATCAATCGGAAATATATCTATCCACAAACTCTCCTCTTGCTCTATATTACTATAATTCATAACAATCTTTGTTGAGGTATCTCGAATTACAGAAAAAGCTTTTTTATAACCTGGAGTATCTTCACTTAAAAATAGATATCTATCATTAAATTTTTCGCTAGCTATTTTTTTAAATTTCTCATAATCTTCTCTGGGCATACCAATGTCTATATCATCATCCCAAGGAATGAATCCACCATGCCTAACGGCACCTAATAATGTTCCACCTAGTGCATAATACGTCAAGTTATTTTCTTCGCATGTTTCGATAAAAATTTTAAGTATTTCTAAAATTTTATTTTGAATTATTTTTATCTCAGACATATTTCCTCCTCTAGAAACTTTCTTTATATTTCTTTTTGAAAAACTTCGCTTGTAGGAATGATAAACCTTTCTTAAATAGATTTACTTTTTCCATATACATAAAATGTGCTTCCGTAGGAGTCAAGTTATTCTTCGCCAACCATACATTAAATAACAACTCACTTACTCTTCCAAAGAGACGGGCTTCAAAAGGAGTTAAATCTGATAAATCCATACATTCATACATACTATCTAAAATTGGAAATAGCCAAGTGAAATAATCATCGGCTAGTTCTTTTTTCATAATAAACATATTGAACATATAGGCACTTCTCTGCTTCATTACCTTATCAAAACTTGCTAGATATTCAGGATTTTTCTGTTCAATCATTTTTCTAGCTAGGTCTAAGTGGCCAGCATCCAAGGTATGAGCATAGTGAGAATAGAGGGTTTCTATATAGTACTTTCTTTTTTTAGGGACGATAACGTTTGAAACTTCTAACATTTTCTCAATATCATCTTTATCTAAAATAACCGCATCTATATTTATTGAATCCTTATAGGTTACACCCTTCTTAGTAAAATAACGACGATAGTGTACCAAACCTAAATAGTCGCACTCTAAATTTTTCCATGCCCAATAGAGACCAGTAAGCTCACAATAGTACGGATTTAAAACGGAAATATTATCTCCAGTATTATCTCCCTGAAAACCTAAATCTTTTTTTCCTTCACATCCAACATGGACTGGGAGATAAAGCTCTTTATCCTGTGGCATAATAAAATTTTTATGCGTCGCCACGATTATTTTTATCACTGACATTGTCTATTTATTTTGCTCCATCTTTCATTACTACAACTTTTATAGTCTTCAATAAAATTTCAATATCTTTCCAAATTGTCCAGCCATCTAAATAAGCAACATCTAATTTTACTACATCATCGAAGTTTTTGATATTACTTCTGCCACTAATCTGCCAAAGGCCTGTGATTCCAGGTTTAAAACTGAGACGACGTTTTTGTTCAGGTGTATACTTCATGTACTCATCTAAGGTTGGTGGTCTAGTACCAACTAAACTCATATCACCTTTTAGAACATTCCAAAATTGTGGCAGTTCATCTAGACTCGTCTTTCTAATAAAGTGCCCAATCTTTGTCACACGTGGATCATTTTCAATTTTAAACATTCCACCCTGCATCTGGTTCTGACTCATCAAGTCTTTCTTGATTTCCTCCGCATCTACTCTCATAGAACGGAATTTGTAAAATTTAAATACACGTCCATTTCTACCGACCCTATCCTGAGCAAAAATAACAGGTCCTCCGTCTTTTTTTATCAAATGAACAAGAAAAATAGACACTATACCACAAATCACTAGACCAAATAAAGATCCAATAATATCCATAACACGTTTTAGAGCAACATCACTTGAACGATAAAAGGTTGTTGAAAAATTGACAACACTAGAATTACCAAAGTGTTGGATAGCTTTTTCACTATTTGTTACAAAATCTAAAATAGCTATATTGACAGCTACTGGCAAACCCATTATTTCAAATTGAGAAATAAAATCTGCGATTAAAAAGTTCTCGCTTGGGAGATTAATCACCACTTGATCTACGACTGATCTCGTAGCATAAGTGACTAGGTTATCCAATTTGACAATTGTAATCTCAGAATATTCAAACTGATCATCATCCACAATACAAATAGCTGCAACATAGCCATTAGCATAAGTGGACAATTGCTTCAATACCCACTCAACTCTTGCGTGTGTGGTCACTAGCAACATTCTTTTAGTATATTTTTTCTTGTGAGACAAAAACTTCCAAATCTTACGAACCAAGAGATTAACCACTAGGATAAAAAGCGTATTTACCCCTACAATCCATAATAAATTATTGATAGTTAAGTAGGGTAAGTCGGGTACTAATAACGGAAAAACAACAACAGCTAATAAAAGATAGACAAATTCGTACTTTATAGTCTGTATCAATTCTTCTGCTAAACTCCGATATTTAAAATTTTTACTATAATCACTAACATAGTAAGAAATAACATGAACAACCATTAAAAATGTTAGAGATCCATGAATAGCTAGTACAATAGATAATATATAAATTGGAAACAGTTGTATTATGAGAATCTCTAATTTTCGAATATTTGATACTTCTCTCAAAACTACCTCCTAGGTAACTCTACCTACTTCTTTTTCCATAATTTCCATAGGAACCATAGGATCCATAACCACCATAAACTCCATATTTTTCAACTTCTGTGTTAAATTTGTTTATAATTACTCCTAAGAAGGGAGTTCCTGTCTGTTCTAACTGTTCTTTGGCCTTTATAACATCACGACGTTTTGTTTCTCCTGCTGCCGTTACCAAGATAGACGCATCACATTTCTGTGTAATGATAGCGGCGTCAATGACCATCCCAATCGGCGCTGTATCCACAATGATATAGTCAAAATACTTACGTAGGGTATCAATCATGGTATGGAAATTTTCACTCTGCAGGAGGGCTGTTGGATTAG
>CAUSKO010000038.1:0-11799 GCA_963532255.1 uncultured Gemella sp.
TGGTATTTAGAACGAGTTAAAACGATGTATAAGTTAATAAGGTTAATTAATACTAAAGCAATAAGGAATGGTGTTTGTACTTGCTTTACAGATACTAACCCTAAAGTTTCTTTTGTTATGTAGTAAAGGATGTTCATTCTACCTGCAATTAACATCATAATAAGTATTAAACCTTCTATAATAAAGAAACCGTACTTGTTACCGATTTTTTTGAATACAAAACCAGTCATAATACCATAGACAGTCCATACGAATACTACTAGGCTTTCATCAGCTACCATTGCATATTGAACGAAGAATGATAGAAGAACAGCAAAGAAATATCCAAGAGCTATACCGATAGTTGTAAAGTAAAATAATAGTCTTAAACGTTTCATTAAATCTCTCCATTAATTTTATTTTATTTAAACAAGTAGTCGGAGTATATAGAATGCTAAAACTCCGACTATATTAATTCTAAAGAATTATTTTTCAATACTGTAGATAACTGCAACGTAAGTACCGTCATCTGGTAATACATCTGTGTTACCAGTAAATGATACTTCTTTACGTTTTTCAACAGCTCCATAAGTATAAGTTTCATTAGAGATAACTCCAACCGGGCAACTATCTAAACAAGAAAGACATCCTGTATTTTTGTCGATTGCTGCTTTTAGGTTTCCACCAAAACGGAAACTAATTTTTTTTCCGTTACTATCTTTAACTACTTCGTTAATGTCATATTTTTTACCTGCTCCGTTCCAAGTAACTTCAGCTTTAATCTTAGTTCCTTCAACGTGAGTAGTTTCTCCGTTATTAGGAGTCATATTGTTACCAGGTTGAGCTCCAATTTCGATTAGAGCGTTGTAGAATTCTTCTGGTTTAGCATAAGCTGTGAAAATTGATTTAGCTCCGTTAGTACCACTTTGTTCTACAGAGTTGTGACGTGTAGATTGTTCAAAGTATTTACCGTTAACTTTTGTCAGTACTGTAACAGTACCAGCTTCTTTATCAACTTTCATAGGTTTATCTAAAGAAACTCCTTCAACGTAATCAGCTGGTTGATTAGAGTTTTGTGAAGATGAGTTAGAATTAGAATTACCACATCCTACAAGAGTAAATGCTAATCCAGCTGCCATAAGAACTGATAATATTTTTTTCGATTTCATTAAGAAATACCCCCTGAATAAAATTTTATACTTGTATTATAACATTTATAATCTACAGTAACAATATTCTTTGCAGAAACATTGAAAAATCAATGATTTCTTGTTGAAAATATATGAAAAAACAGAGATAAATATTTTTTTATAAACTATATAAGTAAGTATATATATAGCTATAATAACAGAATAACTTGAAATAACAAGGCAAATAATTTAATAAAAATATTATATTTTAGAACATAAAAGTAATAGAAGCAGTAATTCCACTTAATTGATAATCGATATCAGTTAATATTGTTTAATATATTTTTATAATATAGATACGTAGAATATTAGCGTTATAAAATATTGTATGGTATAATATTTTAGTTAAATATAAATAATATAGTAGTTTTATATAATAAATGTTGAAAAAGGGTAAAATATAAAGAAAGGAGAAGGTAAATGCTAATTCAATTAAACAATATTACAAAGAACTTTGTAGTGAATGAGATTTTTTCTAATGTTAAGATGGAAATAAATGATAAGGATCGCGTAGCAATTGTCGGAAGAAATGGTGCAGGAAAAAGTACTTTGCTTAAAATAATTTCTGGTGAGCTAAGTTTTGATAGTGGAGAGAGAACTGTTTCTAAAAATACGACTATAGGTTATTTATCTCAGGAATTTATAGTTAGAGAAGATGTATCTATATATGAAGAGATGATAACATGTTTTGATGAGATTATAAGTTTAGAAGAGAAGTTAGAAAAACTATCATTTGAATTAACACCAGAAAATATAGAAAAAGACTCGGGGCTTTTAGACAGATTTGATAGATTACAAAATGAAGTTTTAACACATAAAGATTACCACTATAAAAGTAAGATTGAGAGTGTATTATACGGATTAGATTTCACGAAAGACGTTTTTGATAAAAAAATTAGTACTTTTTCTGGTGGAGAAAAAACAAGATTATCGATGGCAAAACTTCTTTTAAGTGAACCAGATTTACTTATCCTTGACGAACCTACTAACCATCTTGATATGGAAAATGTTGCATGGTTAGAAAATTATCTTAGTTCTTATAATGGTGCAATTGTTATTGTCAGTCACGATAGATATTTTCTTGATAAAGTGGTAAATGTTGTCTACAACTTAGAGTTTGGTAAGCTAAAAAAATATGTAGGTAATTACTCTAAGTTTCTAAAACAATATGAAGAAGATTATGAAAAACAATTAAAAGAATTCACTAGTCAACAAAAAGATATTAAACGTTTGGAAGAGTTTGTTCAAAAAAATATAGCGAGAGCTTCTACTAGCAAAATGGCAAAAAGTCGTCAAAAAGTTCTAGAAAAGATGGAACTTATAGAAAACCCTAAAAAAGACGATAAGGCTGCTAATATAGAATTTAAAATTAAAGAGCAAAGCGGTCGAGACGTACTAATGATCGAAAACTTAAAAGTTGGAAATGATGGGATGCAAGTAGGAAATATATATAATTTTTCTGTTTATAAAGGTGATAGAATAGCGATAGTTGGTAGAAATGGTATTGGGAAGTCTACACTAATAAAAACAATTGCTAAAAGACAAAAAGAACTAGGTGGTAGTGTTCATTATGGTAGTAAGGTATCATTAGGGTACTACGATCAGAAACAGGCTGAGTTTGAATCATCAAAAACAGTTTTAAATGAATTATGGGATGAATATCCTTTAATGAAAGAAGCAGAAGTTAGAACTGTACTTGGGCGCTTTTTATTTAGAGGTGATAGTGTCTTGAAAATTGTTCGAGATTTATCGGGTGGAGAGAAGGCTCGTTTACAACTTGCTAAATTGATGCTTGAAAAAAATAATTTATTAATACTAGATGAGCCAACTAACCATTTAGATATTACTAGTAAACAAGTATTAGAAGCTGCTTTAGAAAATTATGAAGGAACTATTGTATTTGTCAGTCACGATAGATATTTCATCAATAAGATAGCTAATAAGGTATTAGATATTAATAATGAAGGCTATAGTATCTATTTAGGTAATTATGATTATTACTTAGAAAAACGAGAGCAAGAGTTAATAGCTAAACAATTAAAAGAACAAAAAACTGAAAAAGCTAAAGAGAAAGTTACTAGCGATTATGTTCTAGGAAAAGAAGAGAAGAAAAGAATCCGTAAGCTAGAGAGAACACGTGAAGAGCTTTTAGAAAAAATAGAAGCGTTAGAAGAAAAAGTTTCTTTAGTTAATAATGAATTAGCAAAAGAAGAAGTGTATACCGATGCTAGTAAAGTTCAAGAATATAATGAAGAGTTAAGAAATTTAAATCAAGAAATAGATGATTTGAATAACAATTGGCTAGAAATAGAAGAAGAATTAGAGAGTTTACAATAGATAATATGGAAATAAAAATAACAACATATACAGACAATCAAAAAGTCTATGAAGACAGGTATTTTGGAGAGTTTTTAGAAGAAGTAAGCTTCGAAAAAATAGTATATAATGATAAAAATGAAAAAAAAATAAAAATTTTTATTGACAAAATCAAAGAAAATGTTAGTATAGAGAAAGACAATTTAAAAACACATATAGGTTATAGCCGTAAAAGTAGTGATTATAAGACTCTTTATGGGAATATCAAATTAGATACACAGTTAGTATCTTTTGAAAAAAAATCTAGAAATAATTTAGTTATGTATGAGATTGTCTACAACATATTTTTTGATAAAAATGAAAAACAACAAAACAAATTAAAAATATTAATTAAGAAAAATTAGGAATAGAATTATTAGGAGGAACTTTTCATGAAAAATAAAATAATAGAAGTATTGCAAAGTTCTTTGGCTAAGTTGGAAATAAGCGGTGTAGATATTTATGTTGAAACTCCAAAAAATAATGATAATGGAGATTTCTCTTCTAACATTGCGATGCAATTAACAAGAGTATTAAAGAAAAATCCAAGAGTTATTGCCGAGGAAATAATTAGTAATATACCTGAGGATGAAGCAATTGAAAAAGTTGAGATAGCAGGACCTGGTTTTATTAACTTCTATGTTAAGAAGTCTAGTTTAGGAAGTGTTATCGGTAAAATTTTAGAAGATAATGAGAAGTATGGAGAAAATAATGTAGGTCAAGGTAAGAAAGTTCTTTTAGAATATGTTTCAGCAAACCCTACAGGAACTCTTCACGTTGGACATGCTAGAAATGCAGCGTATTCTGATTCATTAGCGAGAATTATGAAGAAGTCAGGATATGATTTATCTCGTGAATATTATATTAATGATGCAGGTAACCAAATTAACAACTTAGTTATTTCTGCGATAGTACGTTATAAACAAGCTTTAGGTTTAGAAGCGGAACTTCCAGAAGATGCATATCATGGAGAAGATATTAAAGTTCTTGGTCAAAAATTAAAAGATGAATTTGGAGATTCTCTATTAGAAAGAGAAGACTTAGAAAGTTTTATTCGTGACTATGCTGTTGCATACGAAATGGAAAACATTAAAAAAGACTTAGCTGATTTTGGATTAGAGTATGATGTTTACTTTAGTGAAAAATCACTATATGAAAATGGATTAGTAGATAAAGCTTTAGAATCATTAAGAGAACAAGGTTATGTCTATGAAAAAGATGGTGCTTTATGGTTAGAAACTACAGCATTAGGTACTGGAGATGATAAGGATCGTGTTTTAATTAAAGCAGATGGATCTTTAACTTACTTAACTAGTGATATAGCTTATCACAAAAATAAATTAGATCGTGGATTTGATTTATTATTAGACGTACTTGGAGCTGACCACCATGGATATATTGCTAGACTTAAAGCTAGTGTAGTAGCTATGGGATATAAAGCAGAACAATTAGAAGTGTTAATTATGCAAATGGTGCAACTTTTAAATAATGGAGAAGTTGTAAAAATGAGTAAGAGAACAGGAAAAGCTATTACTTTACGTGATTTAATCGATGAAGTAGGTGCTGATGCCGCTCGTTACTTCTTAGTTATGAGAAGTGCAGATAGTCATTTAGATTTCGACTTTGCAGTTGCAAAAGAACAGTCAAGTGATAACCCACTTTACTATGTTCAATATGCACACGCTAGAATTTGTTCAATTCTACGTCAAGCAAGTGAACAAGGTGATTTCAATATTGAAAATTGTAACTATGAGTTACTAACTGATGAATACTCAGTAGAATTATTAAAAAACTTAGCATATTATCCAGAAATAGTTGCTCAAGCAGCTACAAATTATGAACCGCATAGAATTTGTAATTATTTACAAAATCTAGCAAGTTCATTCCATAAGTTTTACAATAATAACAAAGTGATTACTGAAAATAAAGAGCAAACTGAAAGTTATTTAGCTTTAATTACAGCTGTAAAAATAACTTTAAGAAATGCATTAGAGTTAATTGGAGTATCAGCTCCTGAGAAAATGTAGATTAGGCTAGAAAGGAATTAGGATTAGATGGTGAATTTGAAAGAATTAAGTACAGAAAAGATTAAAGAAATGTCTTTAATAGACTTATGTTACGCTTATATGATTGAAGAAGGTATTGAGAGATTAAATATTTATGATTTTCTTGATTATATCAAACCTTTAAGAAATGATGGTGATGAAGAGTTTACTACTCATGCAGCATATTTCTACACTGATTTAAATTTAGATGGTAGATTTGTATGTGTTGAAGATGGTAGCTGGAAACTTAGAGATAGTTTATTAGTAGAAGATATTAAAAACTTCGTTGAACCAAGTGTTCATAAATTTGCAATCGAGGAAGATGAAGAATTAGTTGAAGAAGAAACTGAAGATGTACATGATGAAGTTGACGAGTTAATCGAAGATGAAGATATGGAAGAAACTGAAGATGTTTTTGACTTCGATAATGAAGGAATAGTTTCTCAATTTAACATAAAAAATGAAGATGAAGAATTCTAAAATAAAAGACACCTTAGGGTGTTTTTTATTTTGTAAGTTTTGTAATTGATACATAGTATAAATGTTTTATTAATTTATATATAAAAATTTTGAAAATAGTGAGTCTTTTCATTTGCTTATTTTTATTTAATAAGATATACTAATTAAAGTCAATAAAAGATATAGTAATAATTGTAATACAGGTTTTAAGTTTTTTAAGTGAATAATATAATATCCCATTTATTTTATTTATTATCTTTGCTAGCAAGAATACGATTGATTATTGATAATAAAATAAATAAAAAGGAGATTGTAACTTATGAAACAAGGTACAGTAAAATGGTTTAACGAGGAAAAAGGATTTGGATTTATCGCAGTAGAAGGTGAAAAAGATGTATTCGTACACTTCTCAAGCATCAAAAAAGATGGATTCAAAACTTTAAAAGAAGGCGATAAAGTTGAATTTTCAGTTGAAGAAGGTGCTCGTGGGCCTCAAGCAGCTAACGTAGTTGTTCTTTAATTTTAAGAGAATTAATATAGTAAAAACTCTATTTTCTAAATAGGGTTTTTATTTTTTTATTTTTTAGTAAGAAGTTGTACATTCTATTTATTTTGAAATGGTTTACTTTATTTTGAAATTAGGTTTTATAGAATAAAGAAATTTTGATATTTTCTTAAAATATAGCTGACTAATGCAGTCTAATATGTTAGAATATAATTAAAATACAATAATAAAGGAGAACTTTATAATGGAAATTAAAAAAGTTAATACAGAAAAAGCGCCTAAAGCAGTTGGACCATATGTTCAAGCAAACAAAGTAGGGGACTTTATTTTTTGTTCTGGTCAATTAGGGATTAATCCTGAAACTGGAAAAATTGTAGAAGGTGGCGTTTTAGAAGAAGCAAAACAAGTATTCAAAAATATTGAAGCAGTTTTAGAAGAAGCTGGAAGTTCTATGAATCACGTAGTGAAAACTTTAGTATTATTAAAAGATATCTCTGATTTTGCAGAAGTAAATAAACTTTACGCAGAACAATTCCAAGATGTTTTACCAGCAAGATCTGCTTTCCAAGCAGCGGCTTTACCTTTAGGTGGTAATATTGAAATTGAAGTAATTGCTATTAAAAAATAATAAAAATAAAAAATCAAGGCTAATCTAATGATTAACCTTGATTTTTTGCGTTATATCTAGCGATAGCCGCATTTATTTCTTCATTTGTAAAGTTAGAAATATCACCTTTTAATTCATTTTCTACAATATTTCTGCTGACACTTCCTTCTTGTGTGTAGCGTAAAGTATTATAAGTTTCTGGTGTTTGTTGACCATAAATTTGTGGGTGAACTTGTGTATTAGGTGTTGAAGATTTTTTAGACTGTGATGATTTTTGAGTCTTAGTCTGTTTTGTTTTTTCTTTATCTTTAGTTTTTTCTTTATCTGTTGATTCTGATTCAGACTCTGAATCTTTTGAACTTTGGTCAGAATTGTCTGTTTCATCAGTTTTTTCTGAGTCAGATGAAGAAGTTTCGTCATTATCTTTTTTTCCTAATAATTTATTCTTAATGCTATCGTATTTAAATTTATACTTATCAACAATATTTTTTAATAAAGTATCGTAATCTTCAGCATATATATTTAATTCATTTATTTCCTCTACAGCTTTTTTATAATTGCTAATTTCAGAATTGAACCAGCTAGTAGCATCGCCAAAAGTTTTACTGCTGTCTATTTTTTTTACTTTTTCTAAATGGCTTTCTGCAGAATCTATATCGGCTTGTTTTAATGATTCATCAATACTTTTTAGTTCAGTAGCTGCTTCAATTTCTCTTTCTATATTAGGTAGAATATTTTTAGCTTTTTCGGTTGTTAAAGTTTCTAATCCTTTCAAACCAGAACCGAAATCATGTTTATCATTAATTAGAGACACATACTTTGAGTGCTCGTTTTTAATGTTTTCATTACCCGAGTTCATGTAAAAATAGGTTCCACCAACTATCAATACTATTGCTATTATTGGTAGTAGAAGTGAAAAGAATTTTTTCATTAAGGATTCTCCTTTCATAAAGACATCATCTAGTCCATTTTATAATGTTTATTTAAAAAAATCAAGGTTAAAACTTGAAATGTAAATAATTAAAGTAAAAATATGGTTGCGTTTTCTTGCTTGGAAATATATAAATGTTGTCTTGACAATGAAGATAGTTTAGTGTAATATAATAAAATAATAGTGACAAAAAGACATAGTAAAAAGACTTTTGCTTCATGTTTTAATAAGAGAGAGTTTTATCCTTAGGCTGAAAGATAAGACATTAATGATTGGAGTAAGTAACGCTTTTTATAAAATTTAATAATTGTTAAATAAGGTATCAGTAAACTGATATGAACTAGGGTGGCACCACGAAACTACTTATCGTCCCATGTAGCATATGCTATGTGGGGCGTTTTTAATTTTTTTTATTATGGGAATTTGGAATAGAGTAAATTTTTAGTAAGATTTAGGAAGGAGAATATTTATGGTAATAACTATGCCGAGAGGTACACAGGATATTTTGCCAGAAGAAAGTAAAAAATGGCAATACATTGAAGATAAGTTAAGAAAAATCAGTGATTCTTTTTGTTATGAAGAAATTAGAACACCTATGTTTGAATCAACAGAACTTTTTAGTAGAGGTGTTGGAGATACAACAGATATAGTTCAAAAAGAGATGTACACTTTTATGGATAAAGGGAATCGTTCGATTACTTTAAGACCAGAAGGTACAGCGGGGACAGTGCGTTCTTATATTGAAAATAAACTATTTGCAAAAACTATCCAACCTCAAAAACTTTATTATGTAGGGCCGATGTTTAGATACGAGAGAAAACAAAAAGGTCGTTATCGTCAGTTTGTTCAATATGGAGTTGAGGTTATTGGTGAAGAGAGTCCGAAAATTGATGCTGAAGTAATTAGCTTAGCATATAATATTTATAAAGTATTTGGAATTGAAAATATTAAAGTAAGTATCAATTCTTTAGGTAATCCTGAAGAAAGACAAGTATACAATGAAGCATTAGTTAAACACTTTGAACCAAGAATAAATGAGTTTTGTGAAGATTGTAATAATCGTCTTTATAAAAACCCAATGAGAATATTAGATTGTAAGGTAGATGCAGAGCATGAACTTATTAAAAATGCACCTAAGTTATTAGATTACCTTGGAGAAGAATCTAAACAATATTTTGCAGAAGTTTTAAGACACCTAGATGCATTAGGTGTTAAGTATGAAATTGATCACAACTTAGTTCGTGGATTAGATTATTATACACACACTGCATTTGAGATTATGATTGATAATCCTGAAGTTGAACTTAAAACGCTTTGTGGTGGTGGACGCTATAATGGGCTAATTAAACTTTTAGATGGTCCTGAAGATAAAAAAGGAATTGGATTTGCTTTAAGTATTGAGCGTTTATTACTTGCTTTAGAAAGTGAAAATATAGAATTACCTATCGACGATACAATTGATGTATTTGTTGTTGCGATGGGGGACAAAGCTGGCGATGCAGGAGTTAAATTAACGAATGATTTACGTTTAGCTGGTTATAAAGTTCAAAGCGATTATTTTGATAAAAAAATGAAAGCTCAAATGAAATTAGCAGATAGATATAATGCTAAATTATCTATAATAATTGGTGATAGTGAGTTAGAAAAAGAAGAATATGTTGTTAAAGATATGAAAACTTACGACCAGGAGAGTGTAGAGTTTAATAATATAGTTAAGTATTTAGAAGAAAAGTTGAAAGGAGAAAAATAAATGAGTGCATACGGAAGAACAGAATATGCAGGACATATAGATGAAAAATATAAAGGAAAGAAAGTTACTGTAAAAGGTTGGGTTAGTAAAAGACGTGATTTAGGAAACCTAATTTTTATTGATGTTAGAGATAGAATGGGAATCGTTCAATGTGTATTCTCAGGAGAAAAAAATGTAGAAATGCATGAGTTAGCTAGTACTCTTAGAAATGAATTTGTTGTTTCTATAGAAGGAGAAGTAGTAGCAAGAAGTGAAAATACTGTAAATGATAAAATTCCTTCAGGTAAAGTAGAAATCATTGCTGATAAATTAGAAATATTATCAAAAGCTAAAACTTTACCATTCGTATTAGATGACGCTAGTTTATCAAGTGAAGAACTTCGTCTTAAATATCGTTATTTAGATTTAAGAAGAACAGAATTAGCTGAAGTTTTACAACTTCGTTCAAAAATTACAAAAGCAACACGTGACTATTTAGATAACAATATGTTTGTTGATGTTGAGACTCCAATTTTAACAAAATCGACACCAGAAGGTGCGCGTGACTACTTAGTACCAAGTAGAGTACATCCAGGAGAATTTTATGCATTACCGCAATCTCCACAATTATTTAAACAATTGTTAATGGTTGCAGGTTTTGATAGATATTACCAAGTTGCTCGTTGTTTCCGTGATGAAGATTTACGTGCTGATAGACAACCAGACTTTACGCAAATAGATATGGAAATGAGTTTCATGTCACAAGAAGAGATTCTTACTATGATTGAGGGATTAATTGCACATGTAATGAAAGAAGTGAAAGGTATTGATGTTGTTTTACCTTTCCCAAGATTAGATTATGAAGAAGCGATGGAAAGATTTGGTAGTGATAAACCAGATACTCGTTTCGATATGGAGTTAAAAGATGTAAGTGACCTTGTTGAAAACTTAGACTTCAAAGTATTCTCTAATGCTATAGAGCAAGGTGGAGCAGTTAAATGTATCGTAGCTAAAGGATGTGCTGAGAAATATTCTCGTAAAGATATCGATGCTTTAGGTAAATATGTAGCTAACTATGGAGCTAAAGGTTTAGCTTGGGTTAAAGTTACTGAAGAAGGATTAAACGGAGCAATTGCTAAATTCTTTACTGATGAAGTAGCTCAAGAATTAGTAGCTCGTGTAGATGCAGAAGTAGGAGATATTATCTTATTTGCAGCAGATACTAAAAAAGTATGTTATGCTTCTTTAGGTGCATTACGTCAAAAATTAGCTGTTGACTTAGATTTAATCGATAAAGATAAATACAATTACCTGTGGGTAGTAAACTGGCCATTATTAGAATATGATGAAGAAAAAGGAAGATACAGTGCAGCTCACCACCCATTCACTATGCCAAAAGAAGAAGATGTAGAATTATTAGAAACTGCACCTGAAAAAGCATATGCTCAAGCATATGATATAGTATTAAATGGTTATGAGTTAGGTGGAGGAAGTATCCGTATTTACGATAAAGAAATCCAATCTTCTATGTTTAAAGCTTTAGGATTTACAGAAGAACAAGCGCAAGAACAATTTGGTTTCTTATTAGATGCTTTTGAATATGGAGTACCACCACACGGAGGATGTGCATTAGGATTAGATAGATTCGTAATGTTATTAGCTGGACGTGATAATTTACGTGATACTATTGCATTCCCTAAAACTGCAAATGCTGCTGATCCAATGACACAAGCGCCGTCACCAGTAGACTTAGAACAATTATTAGAGCTTAATATTTCTATATTAAGAAAATAATAAATAGATAGTAAGAAGCGGAAAATTATCTAATTTTTCGCTTCTTTTATTTAGTTATCTACTATATAAATGGAGATTCAAAAAGTAGACGAACAATTATAGAAAAAAATGTATTATAATGTTAAGAAAAAAAATCAAAAAAAGTTACATAAACTTCTTGACAAAGAATAAATGAGATGATAGAATAGAAAAGTCTTCGAGAAAG
>CAUSKO010000039.1:0-11323 GCA_963532255.1 uncultured Gemella sp.
ACACTTTTTTTAATATGAGTGTGTATACTTGGAACTGCTACATATAATGATCTTATGTCTTTATTAGCTTCACTTTTAGCAATATCTATCGCTTTTTGAATATCTCTAGATGCTGATTCTACATCTATAATATTTCCTCTTTTTATTGCTGTAGTTTTTACAATACCAACACCCAATATATTCAATTTTTCATATACTACATCTGCGATTATAACTTTTATACTCGATGATCCCAGATCTATTGAAGTATATAATTGTGAACTCAAGTCAAACACTCCTTCCTCTATATTTTTGTTATTATAATAAAATTGTAAATACACACAAATTCTATTTACACATACTAAATTATAACACAAATTTTAAAAAAAAAATATGAAAAACACCAAAAAAATTAAAATTTTATGAAATTATTTGTTTAAAATGATTTTTTTTATCTTTTTCTTTCAATTTTACAAAAATACTATTCAAAATTTAAGTTTTGAATAGTATTTTTTACTATGAAGTTTTTTTAGTTTTATTAGTATTTTGTGTTGTTGTAGTTTTCTTTGCAGTTTTACTTTGGTTTGTAGATTTATTTTTATTTTGATTTGAAGTTTTATTTGAATTTACTTGTTGCTCAGTATTATCACTATTTACTTGATCATCAGCATTTTCTTTATCTTCTTTTTCTTCTTTAGTATTTTCTTTTTCTTTAGAATCTGAACCATTCATTTTATTTAATAATTCTTTTATTTTACTATTTTTTTCAGCATCAGATTTTTCAGTTTCTAAATATGCTCCATTTATTAAATTAAGTGTTGTTTTGTTTTTATCTTTAATATATTTGGATATTTCATCATAATAATTTAACTTTTGAGCAAATGTTGAAGACATGGCTTTAACTTTTTGACCATCTTTCATATAGATAATTATTTCAGAGTCATTACTATTAATAATTTCTGAAATTTGTACTAAAACTTCAGGTTTCAACTGTGCTAAATTTTTATAAACTTCTTCTAACTTACCGTTATTTTCAAAATTCTCTACTATTGGTAAATTATAACTATTTCTAATTTGTCCATTATATGTTTGCCCGTTTTCCATTATAATCTGGTAACCACCATCATCAAGTTTTTTTTGAGCAATTAATCTATATTCTTCTACCTCTATTTTGATAGAAGATGGAATTTTAGATTTTACAGTTACTTTTTTAAAAATATTAAATTTATCTTTTAAATTTTTTTCTACTTCACTATCTTTTACAGTCCATGTTTTAATATTTTCATTAATATTACCTGCAGTTAATATTTCTTCCTTTGTAATTTGTGAATATCCTTGAACCTCTATATTTCTAATTTTCATATACGGGCTGTACATGAAAGCTACTACTGAAATAAAAATTAAAAATATTAAAATTATAAATGCTAATTCTCTGCGACGTTTTCTTTTAATTTTTGTAATTGAAGCGTGGCGTTTTTCACTATTTATTTTTGAAAGTAATTTTTTATTTTTACTATTCATAAAATCTATCCTTCACTTTGGATTTTTTTGAATGTATTAATAAATTCATCTCCACGTACTTCAAAACTTTTATACTGATCCCATGATGCACATGCAGGAGATAATAATATAATATCACCTGAAACAGCTATCTTACTCGCTTTTTCTGTTGCATCATCTATTTTTATCGCTTTTATGCAATTAACATTATTTTTATCTGCTAAAGATTTTAGGATATCTGCACTTTCTCCTACTACTACCAAAGTTTTAACTCTATTCAAATATGGAGATAACTCATGAAAATCTATCCCTCTATCTTGTCCTCCACAAATTAATACCACATTTTTTTCAAATCCAGATAATGCGTTTATTGTTGCAACAGGGTTTGTTGCTTTAGAATCATTATAATATTTTATTCCTTTATTTTCTCCAACATATTGTAATCGGTGCTTAACACCACTAAAGTTGTATAAAACACTTCGTATCGATTCAATATCAGCACCTTTTTTATAAGCGATTACCGCAGCATTAATTCCATTTTCAACATTGTGTAATCCAGGAAGTGTTAATTTTGTAGAATCAAATAATTCTACATCTCCATATATTACCATATTATCTTTTATATACACATCTGCATCAGTATTAAATTTTGTATCATAAAAAATTATATTTGAATTTATTTCACTTATATTATATTTATCTTTTTCCTTAATATTTAAAATAAGAAAATCTGTATCCAATTGATTTCTGTAAATTTTTCTTTTAGCATTTCTATAATTTTCTATACTTTTATGATAATCTAGATGTCCTTCACCTAAATTTGTTATAGCTGCTATAGAAGGTCTAAAATATTTAGTTCCTTCTAATTGAAATGATGATACCTCCGTTATGATTAAAGAATTAGGATGATTATAAGCTACCTCTATTGATGGATAGCCTATATTTCCTGCTAAATACACATCTTTATTACTTTGCTTTAAAATATCATAAGTCATTTGAGTAGTTGTAGTTTTACCATTTGTACCAGTAATTGCTACCATGTCTACATTAAATAAAGTATTAGCTAATTCTATTTCTGTAATAATATCAATTTTTTTCTCAATAGCTTTTTGTAAAAAATCAATCTGATACTTAATTCCAGGATTTTTTATTATCAAATCAATTTCATCCAGCAAATAAAGTGGATGTCCTCCATCAATAATAGGTATTCCTAAATCACGTAATTCGTTAGCATGTGCATCATTACTCAAATCATCATATGCATTTACAACTACATTATAATTTAACTGTTTTAAAATTTTTGCTGTTGAATATCCACTTCTTGCAAAACCTAAAACTAGTATTTTTTTATTTTTTAAATCTAACATATTAAATCACCCCTAAAAAGTATCCTACTCCTGAAGAAATCAAAGCTATTATTACAAATAAATAAACTGTTTTTACCTCACCGTATCCTGACAATTCAAAATGGTGATGTAATGGAGACATTTTAAAAATTCTCTTCCCAGTCTTTTTAAAATATGCAACTTGAATAATAACTGATAAAGTTTCAAGTATATATACTAATCCTATGAAAATAAACGCTATTTCTTTATGTAAAATTATTGAAATGGCTGCTAAAATACCTCCTAAGGCTAGTGATCCTGTATCACCCATAAATATTTTAGCAGGATTTTTGTTGAATAATAGGAATCCAATTAAGGCTCCTACTAATACTAAACAAAATACAAAAATTGGAAAATTATTTTCTTTATATGCTAATAAAGCAAATGTACTTGTTGTAATAATTGTTACACTAGTAGCTAAACCATCTAAACCATCTGTTAAATTTACAGCATTAGAAAATCCTGTTTGCCAAAATACAACAAATACCATATAAAGATAAGATATATTAAGCTGATATTCTAATCCAGGTATATAAATGTAATTTATATCTTCGTAAATAAATTTAACTAATACATAGAATATTATAGAAAATAATATTTGTAACATTAATTTTTTTCTTGGGGCTAATCCATCATTTTTCTTTTTTACTACTATTAACATATCATCAATATACCCAATTATTGAAAATGAAATAGTCGTATAGATAAATAGAATATAGTATTTAATATTTGAACTATCAATAAACATTGCAATTATTAATGCAAGTACGGTAGCAACTATAAAAGAAATACCTCCCATAGTTGGTGTCCCTTTTTTATGCATATGACTTTGAGGTCCTTCTTCTCTAATTGCTTGCCCAAATTTTAAATAATGCAAATACTTTATTAACCTTGGTAACATTAATACGGTTACTAAAAAAGATACTACTAATAACGATATTGCTACCACTATATTTGAATTACTCATTGTTTTCTCCTAACTAAATTTTATTTTTATACTCTCTCCTTTTTTCACACTTCTTCCCGCTGGAATAGATTGTGATTGCACATATCCATTTCCTTCTACTTCAATATCTAAACCAGATAATTGTTTATAAGTTAAAACTTCTGCTTTTGACCAACCTGCAAAATTAGGTAATTGAATATTCTCATCTGATAAAAGTAAAAATACTTTATCATCTTTTTTAAATATATTATTTTTAGAAGGGAATTGATTTAAAACATTTTTTCCACTTCCTATTAAAACAACACTTTTAGTTTGTTTAGCCAGTTTTTCTACTGCAGAAGTTGAACTACTTCCAATATAATCATCCATTGTATAAGTTGTTACTTCATTTGAAGAATCATTTTTCTTAACATTTAAGTAATTAAGCGTATTTTCCATTACAGGTTTCAAAATCTCTGATGACCCTTTAGCAAAACTTTCTGCAAGGTTTTTATTTGGTAATTTCATACCAGTATAAACAATAACTTCAGGATTTTCACTAGGTGCATATCCTATAAATGAGTGTAACACTTTATATTGACTACTGTAGTATTTACCGCTTTTTGGATCTACTAACTCTGCTGTCCCTGTTTTCCCCGAAACAGTATAATTATCTAACGCATATTTTTTACCACCTTGTGCCCAACTTCCATTTACTACTCCATATAATTCTTCTTTCATTTTATCTGCAGTAGCTTTAGAAATTGGATTTCCAACAATAGTTTTCTGACCACTATTAACATCTTTATTTATTGTTTTATCATGAATTCTTTGTAAGAAATATGGTGATAACATATTACCATCATTTAAAATTGCAGTTTCAGCCTGTACCATTTGCATTGCTGTTACTGTACTACCATGTCCAAAAACAGTAGTTGAAGCTGACACTTTGTTGTTAAATACTAAATCTCCGCTTGCTTCGTTACTATATAATGCATTGGTTGTTTTTCCAAATCCAAATTTTTCTAACCCTGTTTTTAATTTTTCAGTCCCCAAATCTTGTAATAACGTCAGCATTAATGTATTCGAAGATTGTTGGAAACCATGTCTTTGAGTTATAGTACCCCATCCTACTTTGTTCCAGTCATGAATAACAGTATCTTCTACTTTATATGATCCAGATCTATAGTATTTCATTGGATTATATAAGTTATTTTCCATTATAACTGAAAGTGTAAATGTTTTAAATGTTGATCCAGGCTCGTAAGCTGAATTATAAAAGATATTTGACCAAGCACTCTCTAAGTTTTCTTGAGTATTTGGATTGAATGCAGGCATTTGACCCATTCCTAGTATCTCTCCAGTTTTAGCACTCACAACAATAGCAAACGCACTTTCTGGTTCATATTTTTCTTGAACATCTTTAAGGGTATTGTCTATATAACTTTGAATATTTTTATCTATTGTTAAGTAAATATCTGCCCCGTCTACTGGATTTATTTCAACTTTAGGAATATTAGAAACAACTTTTCCCCATGCATCTTTTGCATAAGTTATATGTCCTTCTTTACCTCTTAAGTAGTAATCAAAAGTTTTTTCCACACCTAAACGTCCTGTTATAAGATCGCTATCTGGAGAATTTTGAGCAAAACCTAAAAAGTTTCCTAACATACTCCCATTAGGATAATATCTTTTTGTAGTAGCTATAAAGCTAATACCAGGAAGTTTTAAATCTTCTATTTTTTTCTTATCCTCAACACTTATATCTTTTCCAGCAGTCCCAAATTCTACTTGGTAAACTCCTTGTTTTTGTAAAGTTTCTTTAATTTTACTTTCATCAAGTTTTACAAATTTTGCCAATTCTCTTGCTGTTTTGTCAATATCAACCACATGACGAGGAGTATCTTTATCTTCTGTAGCCTTATCAGATACTACAGCCACTAGTTTATATGATTCTATATTATCTGCTAAAATATTACCATTTCTATCATATATTTTCCCTCTATTCGGTTGTAAACTTGTATCAATTTTATATTTTTTGTCAGCCAATTCAGATAAATTTTGTCCCCTAACAGTTCCTATTAACATCATTTGACCTATATTGGCTATTAATATCCATACAAAGAAAAAAACAAAAATTATAAAAAATACCATTTTTGTTCTTCCTCTTGAGATATAGTCTTTTCTCTCTAAACTCTTTTTATCCTCTAAAAATCCGAGAGTAAATATATTCCGTAAAAATTTTTTCAATTATCTCACTACCTTTATATTGTCATTTTGGACTTTCATACCCAAACTCTCAGCAATTTTCTTAACTCTTTCATATGAAGATAGATTATTAATAATTACTTTTTGTTCATTATTTTCTTTTTGCTTTTCTGCAATTACTACTTCATTTCTTTGCT
Source organism: uncultured Gemella sp. (assembly GCA_963532255.1). Taxonomy (GTDB): domain Bacteria; phylum Bacillota; class Bacilli; order Staphylococcales; family Gemellaceae; genus Gemella. The sequence goes on from CAUSKO010000039.1 coordinate 6,195, forward strand.
GAGCACTTTTTAATGAATATAATTCCCCTTTATAGTTTAACATAACTATGTTAGTAAGTAAAATAACTCCACCAAATACAACATATCCAATTTTCTCAACTACGTTGAATTTTACTTTTTCCTGTACCTTTCTAGTACCATATTCTCTACTATATACTTTTAACGTTGCCATCTTTCCTTTATTCCTTCTCTTTTTATATTTCTTATATTTGCACTTCTGCTACACGTAATTTTGCACTTCTAGATCTATTATTTTCTTCTAATTCCTTATTACTAGGACAGATAGGTTTTTTTGTAATCAATCTTAATTTTGATAAGCTATCCTCCGGTAATATCGGAAGATTTTTTGGAATATCTTTATTTTTCGCATAAGAATTAAAAATTTGCTTACAAATTCTATCTTCTAATGAATGAAAAGTAATTACCGAAATTCTTCCTCCTACTTTCACAATTTCTATAGCTTGTTCAAGCGAACTTTCGAATACAGAAAGTTCATTATTTACTGCTATTCTTATTGCTTGAAAGACTCTTTTGGCTGGATGTCCACCGGTCCTTCTTTTGGCTGCTGGAATAGATTCTTTAATTATGTCTACTAATTGAAACGTTGTTTCTATTGGTGCTTGTTCTCTTTTTTTCTCGATATTTCTTGCAATTTGTTTAGAAAATTTTTCTTCTCCATAGCGGTAAAAGATTCTTACTAAATCATGATAGCTATATTCGTTTACTATTTCATAAGCACTTATACTAGCTTCAGTATCCATCCTCATGTCTAATCTTGTATCATAATTATAGCTGAATCCTCGTTCTGGTGTATCTAATTGAGGTGATGAAACACCCAGATCGTATAATACACCATCAACTTCATAAACATTCTGTTCCGCTAATTTTTCTTTTAAATTTTCAAAATTTGATTTTATAAAGACAACTTTATCTGCATAATCAGACAATTTTATTTTTGCATTTTCAAGAGCTACATTATCTTGGTCAAATGCATATAACTTTCCTGTTGTAAGTTTTTTTAATATTTCAAGACTATGCCCTGCTCCCCCAAGAGTACAGTCCACATAGATTCCATCTTCCTTAATATTTAAGCCTTCTACAGCTTCTTCTAATAATACACTATAATGTTTAAACATTTTTTTCCATCCTAAAAATCAAAATCTTCTAACTCTTCTGCAATTTCTTCAACACTAGCTTCACTTTCAACTAATAAATCTTCCCATCTATTTTTATCCCATATTTCTATTCTGTTAGAAAGTCCATTAACCACACACTCTTTTTCTAAGTATGCGTGCTCTATCAGTGAATTTGGAATATTTATTCTTCCTTGTTTATCGATCTCAACTTCTGTTGCTCCAGAAAAGAAGAAACGTTGGAAAGTACGTGCATTTTTCTTTGTAATAGGTAGTGATTTAATCTTACTTTCCACTTTTTGCCACTCTTGTAAAGAATAACCAAATAAACAAGAATCTAAACCTCTTGTTATAATAAATTTTTCTCCTAAATCTTCTCTAAATTTTATTGGTATACTAAGTCTTCCTTTAGCATCCATTTTATTATTATATTGACCGATAAACATAATCTCACCACCTTACTTATATAATTTACCACATTTCCCCACTTTTTTCCACTATTTTTTAAAAAAAATTAATTTTTTTTCACTTTTTTTCTACTTTATAATTAAAAGAAAAAAAAAGAGTTTATAAAATTCAAATTGAATTTTATAAACTCTTTTTTTAATAATATTCTCTTTCATTTTCTCCATCTAGAAAATACGGTTGGCTTAATGATTTAATTCTATCTACAATTCTAACCGCTTTTGTGTAATCAACCTTGTTGTTTGAGGTAGATACAAACTCTAACAAATCATCATATGATAAATTTGAAGTGAAGAATGTTGGAAGCTTTTCTGCTTCACGATAATTTATTATAGGACCTAAAATTTCATCTCGAATAAAATCTGTTGTATTCTCTGCACCTATATCATCAATTAGTAAAATTTCTTGTTTTCTAATTATGTCAACATATTCGTTATAATCATTGTTGCTAATTCTAGACTTAATTTTTCTAATAAACTCTGGATAATATATAATTGCAGGCTGTTTCCCATTACGCTTAAAATAATTATATATACATCCCAATAAAAAAGTTTTACCAGTTCCAGTAGCACCATATATATAAGCACCTTTTTTACTTCTATTCTCCAAGATATCATTACATCCTCGGATTAATTCGCGGGCTAACAACCCTTTTTCTTTAGTTTTTGATAAATTTTCAAAACTATAAGTCAAAATTCTACCAGCAATATACTCAGTTTTTATTCTATTATTTAATTGTCCCGCTGATCTATATTCTTTATATTGCTCTGTCTCAGAATACGTAATATATACTTCACCATTATTTAACACTAATTTTGGTTTGTGATTTAAATCTAATGACTCATCTTTTGAAATATAATATTGATAAAATTTTTCTAAATTATATTCTATATCTTCTCCAGAAAAATTATTATCTTGTATAAATTTTATTATATCTTTGTCATTTAAAACTTTTGTTGTTATAAATATTTTGTAGGATTCATCTGTTTTTGTTGTAATAACATTAGAAACTTTCTTCATTATACATCCCTCTTATTATTTAATTCTTTTAACATCTCACTAAATGCTTCTTCATCTTCTTTTGTGATAGTTCTATTCTTTATGTTAGTTTCACCTTTTGAACTATCCACCCTTTTTTGAAGATAGTCTGGAAATGGAGCCATATACATCCCTTTATTTTTATTATTCGACACTTTTGTTTGATTAGTAGTATTTTTACGAATATTTTGAGCTGCTCTTCTTTCTTTTACAAATTCTATAGCGTCTTTTGCACCCAATAATTTTTTACTACTCCAAGAACTTGCAATTTTATCAATATAATTAAAATTTGGAATACCTGGAGAATTGCTCATTTTTATTGAATACTCTAATAGAATGTTTAATACACCAGTAGGGAAATTATATTTCTTTTGTAGTTTTTCAATAGCCTCTGCATCTACAGTAGAAACTATTAAATTCATTTGTTTATTTAAATATTCTATATAGTTTGTATTATCCGCTTTTTTGATAAATTTTTCTTCTTTAGTTAATTGAACAGAATTATCTTCATCTAATTTTTTAGAAACCATATTATCTAATGTTGCTATGTTCTGCTTTCTAACATTTATAAATAACTGTATTAAATAATCTTTTAATTTATCTATATTTAATTTAGAGCCACCATTTTCAACATCTAAACTTTTTTCAATACCTTTAGCCATATCTTGAGGGGTAACCTTATATAAATGTGCTAATCCTAGTATATCATCTTTTACTTTTTTATCATTAAGTAAATCTACAATATAACTATTTGCTAAAAAATAACTTAATTTTGAAAAATCAAAATAATACTCATCAAGATTAGGACCTTTTTCATTACTAAAAACAACAGAATTTGAAGTATCTTCTATCATATTTTCTAAACGGTAAACATCAGAAAATTTAGCTGTTAAGTCTTGACAAGTGCTAAAAGAAACTTTGTTATAAGAAAAATAATCTTTTATCTCATTATAATGAGATGATCCGATAGTATTTTCTAATAATTGAGAAAGTAATGCATTTTCAAAAAAATCATTAAAACTATAAGCTTCTCTTATTTTATAAATATATTGTCCAGTACCTTCATTATTAATATAATAAGTTGATAATAAGCCTAGTGCTTCCAATCTTTTTCTAGCTGATATAAACTTTCTTGGTTCTAGTGATAAATTATCAAAAATATCATAATGAAGAAAACTTTTCGATAAATTTCTATCTCCTAAAATCTTTGCACCTAAAAATTGATATAGTTTTACTGCATCACTTCCTATTAAAGGAAGATATAGCAAATTCATTTCTTGGCTTTTACTAGATACGTTAAAATCATTATATACACAATAAAAATCTTTTGGCGAAATTTTATTTTTCATTATTTTCATCCATTACTTCAATAATAATTTGTGTATATTCCAACGCATATATAAATTCTGGATTGAAATCATACTTTATTTTATCATCATTTTTTAATGGTGCATAAAATGATTTAACAAGAATAGGATATATGTTATCCAATAATAATTTAGCATTATCATTTTCATATAAAGTTCGTAAGAAGTTAAAAACTTTTCTTACACTCAATATAAATTCTTCTTTTGATGGTGTGCTAACATTAGTATAACTCTCAATTTTTGTAGCAAAATTCAAAATGTTTTCTTTATCTTTTTTAGCTACGAAAGTACGTAAATCATCGATTAACTGATACATATAATTAAAGAAATCTTCAAAATTTTCAAGATATTCATTATTTATTATATTTGATTCATTCTTTAATAATAATTTATTAATGTTATAATCTGTTACAAATAAATAAATTTTATAAAGATCAGAAAATTCTACATCACTAAGTTCACAATAATCTTTTACAATATTATTAATGCTGCTTCCTTCTTTATAAATGTTATACAATGTATTTAGCCAAATAAACTCCTCTAACTGTTTTTCATTAATAAGAGTAACTAAATAATTATTAAAGCTATAATCTTTATCATCTTCAAAAATAACTGAAGTTCTTCCTTCAACTTTAGCAAGTAAAACATTGAATTCTTTTTCTACTTCTTCTGAATACTGTTTCTTATCAAAATCACCTTTTAATCCAGCTTTTATTCTTCTAAATTCATCTAAACTATTATCTAAACTTTCAATTCTTTGTTGATATACTTCATTATAACCTGGTTTATGAGAATAATAAAAAGTTTCAATAGCTTTATTAAACTCTAAAACTCTACCTAGTATTTTAATATATGCAACTTTAATATTTTTATTATTCGAAACTTGATTAATTTTAGTTAAAGCATTTAAAATATCTTTTTTATTTTCATTAGTCAAAGCTAACGTTTTTTCGTCCTCTAGATAAAACATTCTTTTACCTCCTTAAACTATATTACTATAATATGATACTCTATTTTTTAAATAAAATCAAATTTACCAATTATTAGTAATCTAATAACAATAAACTCAAATACAAAAAAAGACCTTCCAAAAGGAAGGTCACTGTTGCCTGGCAACGTTCTAGTC
>CAUSKO010000040.1:0-10737 GCA_963532255.1 uncultured Gemella sp.
AGCGATTAATTAAGAAATTATAAAATAAAGAAGGCGATAGAAATATCGTCTTTTTTAGTTCTACTAAATTGAGTTTTAGGAAAATAAGATTATATTGACACAAATAATAAAAAATGTTAGGATCTAATGTAGAAAATTATAGGAAGAATGCAAAATGAATTATAGAGAAATTGCTAATATTATCGAAGAAATATTCCATAAGAATTATAAAGAATACTATAAAAATACTGAGATTACCTTATTAAATGATTTTTTTATGAATAAAACCAAACAAAATAATATATAATAGATTATTTGATTTAAAATTTATGGTATAATAATTATTATTTAACAAGGAGAGTATATAGTGGAGAATTTACCGTATGACAAGAATAATCCATTAGATATAGAGAAATATGCAAAAAAATTAGAGGGAAGAAAATTCTCAGAAGTTTTAGAAGAGTACTACCATGAGAGTATTGTAAAAGAATCTGAGATGGTTTATTCTGAGAATAATAGCTTAAAAGAGAAGTTAGAATATTTTAATAATCCAAGAGGGAAAGGTAGCCTTGGAAATCTCTTAGAAGAGTTTTATTTTTATTATAAACCAAATAGTGACTCCAACCCGGATTTTTTAGAAGCAGGAACAGAATTAAAAGTAACACCTCTTGAAAAAAAGAAAAATGGAGAATTTAGGGCAGGTGAGAGATTAGTCATTACAATGATTCCTAACGATAAGCCTGTGGAACCAGATTTTAAAAAATCTCATGTTATTGAAAAGTTGAGATTGATACTTTTAATCCTATATTTAAGGGAAAAAGATGTGTTAAGGACAGAGCATAGAATAGAGTATGTAAAATTGTTTTCAATACTAGCTGAAAACTGTCGAGAAGACTTCCTAATAATTAAGGAAGATTATGAATATATTATAAGTAAAATACAAAAAGGTTTGGCACACGAACTCTCAGAAGGAGATACTAGGTATTTAGGGGCATGCACTAAAGGTGCAACAGCGGTAAAAAGTGAACAGAAGCAATATTATAGTGAAATCCCCGCTAAAAGAAGAGCGTATTCTTTAAAACAATCTTATATGACGTATGTAATAAATCATTACATAATTGGAAATATAGATACATATGAATCATTTTTACAAAATTCTACATTAGGTGAAGAAAGTTTTGATTCTATTGTTATAAACAGGTTAAATGAATATAAAGGATATTTTGAAGAACAGCTTTATACTAAATTTGAAGTTAATAGCAAGTCAAAACAAGCGAACAGTAGCTTGGTATCTAAAATCTTAGGAGTAAAAACAGAGAATGTAGAAGAATTTAAAAAAGCAAATATTGAAATTAAAACTATTCGAATTAGTAAAAATGGAATGCCAAGAGAGAGTATGTCTTTTCCAAAATTTAAAATATTAGATTTTATTAAAGAACAATTTGATACATCGGAGTTATATGATTATTTTTATGAAAAGAGATTTTTATTTGTCATATTTAGGGAAAATGATACAGGAGATTATGAACTGGCTGGAGCTAAGTTTTGGAATATGCCACTTAGAGATTTAGAAGGTGTCGGAAAAAGTGAGTGGGAAAAATATCAAAAACAGTTTCTAGATGGAGTAGAGTTTGAAATAAGTAAAAATAAAATTAAGAATAATCTTTTAAAATCAAAAGAAACAAAGATATTTCATCTAAGGCCACATGCACAGAAAGCAGCATATTATATAAATGGAGTTAAATATGGAAATGGTACAGATGGGGATATGGATGAATTACCAAATGGAGATAAAATGACTAAGCAGTGCTTTTGGTTAAATAAAGAGTATATTTTATCAGAAATTGCAGATATTTTAGAAGGAGAATAGGATGAATTTAGATGTAGTAGAACTATTTGCAGGTGTAGGTGGTTTTAGAGTTGGATTAAATAATATAACGGAGTTTAATAAGAAAACGGGAAAGGCTAAGGAGAAAAATGGCTGGAATTTTGTATGGGCCAATCAATATGAACCGTCTACAAAAGCTCAGCATGCTTTTGAATGCTATAGCGAGAGATTTCAAGATGGTGAATGTTCAAATGAAGACATTAATAAAGTGGATAAAAAAAGTATTCCTGATCACTCACTATTAGTAGGAGGATTTCCTTGCCAAGACTATTCAGTTGCCCGTTCTTTAAGTGGAGAAAAAGGAATTGCAGGAAAGAAAGGGGTACTTTTTTGGGATATTAGAGATACGTTAATTGAAAAAAAAACTCCGTTCGTACTTTTAGAAAATGTTGATAGACTTTTAAAATCCCCGGCTTCTGCAAGAGGGAGAGACTTTGCTATAATGCTAAAGACATTTGATGAATTAGGGTATTATGTACAATGGAGAGTTATAAATGCCGGAGATTATGGAATGCCTCAAAAGAGAAGGAGGGTATTTATTTTTGCTTCTAAGAAAAATATGAAGTACTCATCTAAATTATCTAAAGAGATTGATTTAGACAATAGTATATTTGAACAAGTTTTTCCAACTGAAGATGATTTAGGTATATATAGTGAAGTAGATTTAAATAAATACAAGGATGCAGTAGATGTAACTAATAATTATAAAGATGGAAAATTTTCAGATTTCGGAATGATGATAGATGGACAAGTTTTTCATAAATCAGTTATACCTAAAAAAGAAAAGGTTTATACATTAAAAAAACTATTGAAAAATGCTAATAAATATAATGAAAAAGATTTAAGTAAATATTTTGCTGAAGAAGAAAAGTTAGAAAAATGGAAATATTTAAAAGGTTCAAAAAGAATAGAACGACAAAGTAAAAGTGGACATAAATATATTTATAGTGAAGGAACTATGAGTTTTCCTGAAAATATGGATGAACCAGCTAGAACAATGTTAACTAGTGAGGGAACAGTAAATAGATCTTCTCATATTATATTTGATGATAAAAATAAAAAGTATAGAATTTTAACAGAAGTTGAATGTGAAATGATACAAATGTTTCCACCTAATTGGACTAATACTATGCCTTCACGTAGAAGATACTTTATGATGGGGAATGCATTAGTAACAGGAATAATATCAAGAATGGAACCAACTTTAAAAAATATAATTGAGAATGAATAGGAGGAGCTATGTCAGATTTAGAAAAATTATTTTTTAAAATAGATAAAGAAGTAGAAGAAATAAAAGGTGAAGGTTTATATTTTGAAGGATTAATAAAGTATTTAACACTAGAAAACGATGATGATTATTTTGATATAGTAGATAACTATGATAAAGAAACAATTAGAAAAGTTTATCAATTCTTGTTGTTAAAAGCTTTAAAAGAATTAAATAATCCAAGTTATGATATTACTCCTGAAGTAATCACGATGTATATAAGTCACTTAATAGAATGTATCTATGGAGATAAGAAAGTTTCTATAACTGATTTAGCTAGTGGAAGTGGTAGTCTATTAATTAATATTGCTGCATTAGTAAAAGGTGAAAAAGAACTAACTTCTGTTGATGTTGATAGCAACTATGTGAAATTACAACAAAACATTTTTAATTTATTAGAAACTAATGTTGAAATAATTAACCAAGATGCACTTAAGCCATTAAATATTAAAAAACAAGATATAGTAATAAGTGATGTGCCGTTTGGCTATTATGCTGACGAAGATAATAGTTTAAACTACAAACTATGCAGCAAGGATGGATATAGCTTAAATGCATTGTTATTTATTGAGCAAGCAGCAAATTATCTTGATGAAAATGGAGTAGGAATATTAGTAATACCTAAAAAAGTACTTGAGTTAGAAGATAACTTCAAGAAGTATTTAGAAGAAGATATTAATCTAAATGCGGTTATTACTTTACCTGATGAAATGTTTAAAAATGCATCACAACAAAAGGCTATTATATTAATTACTAAAAAAGGTCAAACTAGATTACCAAATCAAGTATTCTTAGCGCAAATACCGAGCTTCCAAAATAAAGTAAGTTATGCTAATTTTATAGAAGAATTTAATGGTTGGTTAGAGAATAATTAATTAATTTTCAAACAATAATTTATACTTAATGTAAAAAGTTGTTTACTATAATTTTCAAATTTATATATTTTATAAAACTTAGAAAATACATTAATAAAATCCTAAAAAGTAATAATAAATTATTTATATAGGTTGACAAGTACTTGATAATATAATACAATATGTAAGTAGATTGTTCACAGGACAATTTAAATAGTATTAAATGTTTTGTATTTATTTTGTTTATAAGCATTTAATCAATATTAATTTAGATTTTGTAGTATCGGAGGGAGGGAAATCCAATGTCAAAAACTGTAGTTCGTAAAAATGAAACATTAGAAGATGCATTACGTCGTTTCAAACGTGCTGTTTCTAAAAATGGAACTATCCAAGAAGTTCGTAAACGCGAATTTTATGAAAAACCAAGCGTTCGTCGTAAGAAAAAATCTGAAGCGGCTAGAAAACGTAAATATTAATAATTGGTAATTAATACGCAATTGATTAATAAAATCTAAAATTTTCCCTCTTTTTAGATTTATTTAAGAAAATTAAAACCTCGTCACTTGATGAGGTTTTTTTATATGGTTGTAATATTTATTTAAATATGATATCCTTATTTAAATAAAATCTATTAGGAGAGACTATGTTTGCGATAATCTGTTTAAATGTAATGTTATTGATTTCTTGTTGGTATTTAATTGCGGAAAATCAAAAAAATAAAACTCAAATTAATGAGATGAAAGATGATTTAAAAAAGGCAATTGAAAGAATAGCGACATTAGAGGAAAATAAATAAACCAGAATTAGTTCTATACTAACTATAGAACCGATTCTGGTTTTATTTTATATATTATCTATTTTTCTTATTTTTCCATATAGTTCATCTATATTTTTAGCATTCATAAGAATCATTAAAAATTGTAATTCTTTTTTCCATTTTTCTATTTCTTCTATTAGTGCTTCTTTTCCGTCATTCACAAGAATTTCTAAGAAAGTTTTAGAAACTCCAACTGCTTTAGCACCCAATGCTAAGCACTTTACAACATCAAGTGGATTACGAATTCCTCCGCTTGCGATAATATCTATTTTATCTCTATATGGTGCGGCAAATTCTAAACTTTCAGCTGTAGTATATCCGATATTTTCTAGATATGTAGATTTATCTTCTCTTCTACCATTTTCTATACGTGCAAAATTAGTTCCACCCATACCGCTGATATCAACGGCAGCTAGATTTAGATTAATGGCTAATTTAATTGTTTCTTCATTCATCCCAAATCCAGTTTCTTTTAGAATTACTGGAATAGGGGACTTCTTACTAACTTCAGTTAATGTAGAAAGCCATGATTCAAAATTATGGTCACCTTCAGGCATTACAATCTCTTGAAGTGGATTTGTATGAAGTTGAATGTATTGAGCTTTTGTCTTTTCAATAGCATCTAAAATAAGACTAGGATCCTTATCGAGACCAAGATTTATTGAATATCCTTTTGGATATGCCGCTTCATCATTTTTATCTTTTAAAGCAGGAGAGTATGAACCTGGGAAAAATTCTATTCCACAAGCTTTACTAACTTCCATAAAATCCTGATTTATTTTATTACATTCTTCACCACCGGCAGTTATCGCGTTGATAAAGAAAGGAAATTGCCATTTTTTATTACAAATAGTAGTAGATGTATCTAGATTATCGAGTCCAAAATGTGGCACACTATTGTAGTCAATAGCGTATGTATCTAAACTAGTTAAAGTCGTTTTGTCAGCAAGAGCTAAACGTATATGATCTTTTTTTCTCATGTCTATCCTTTCATGTTTTCTAAGTTATAATTGTTCTAAATTAAGTTTTAGTTGGAAGTTATCTTTACTTCTATTGAAACCTAAAACAATATCTCCGCTACCAGAACCACTTTGTTTTCCAGCAGGGTAGCTAGCTATATAATTTTTCATAGCCGCTGTTTCCATTGGTATATTAGAGAAACTTTCTAAATAGTGAAGATTTTCACGAAGTTTGTTTATTGTATTTAATACAAATGATTCATCTCCACTTTCAAGTTCATCTACTAGTTGTTCGACTAGTTTATTAGAAGTGTTAACGAAAGTAACGTACTCGGTAGAATAATTTTCTTTATTCTCTTTCCAAAGCTTAACATGTTCTTTGGTATCTACAACTTCTCCAGTCCATCTTGCAAAAATAGTAATCTTTGCTTTAGGATAAATAGGTTTGATTATTAACCCGTCCCAAGTAGAGTTTATTATTTCTTTAATATCGTCTTTATTTTCGATAATATCATTAAGTTTACCAGCATTGAACTTCTGATAGAAAGTAAGTCCTTCATTTAAAGAAGCTGCAACATCACCCATTGATCCGCTAATATTATGAGTTAAATTGTATAATGTAACAAGTTTAAAAATAGTTTCGTTGTCGAAAGGAATATTTTCAAAAGTTAAAATAGCTTTAGCGATTGAAACTAAAACTGCTCCGGAAGAACCTAAGCCATATTTTTTATTGTTACTATGTAATTCATTATATATTTTTATAGAATAAGATTGGTTACTATTTGTATACTTATTTAAAAATATAATAAACTGCTGAATCATAGTAAAGTTCTTATTATCTTCATAAAGATCAACGGTAATATTATATAATGTATCAAAAATAGTAGTTTTCTCACTAGATTCTACAGTAGTAACTATTTTTTGTGGAACGCTAGTAAGGAGTGCTTTAGAATAGTCTTCTAATATAGCATATTCACCTGCAAGGTATAACTTTCCAAAAGCTACTCCATGCACAATATTATTTTTTTGTTCCATAATTTTGAAATTTCCTCATATAGTTTGTCTTGATCTTCTTTTAAATATAATACTTTAACATTTGGTCCTGCATCCATAGTGAAGTAGCATCTATAACCTTGTGAACGAAGTTGCTTAACTATATCCATTGCACGGTGACTTTCTTCTGTTAAAAATGTAAAACTAGGAGAAGATGTCGTAGTAGTTTCGTGCATAGCTAATGCATTACTTTCTGTTATTTCCCCAATTTTTTCAAAGTCCGCTTCTTTAAGTGCTTCTTTCATTAAAACAAAATCTTTCTTTGCTTTTTCTACCCAAGAAGCGAATGTTGTTGATGTTTGAACACATTGTTCCATTGCTACACGACTTGAAATTTTCTTTCTATCTTCGTTTACTACAAGTACCATCATACCAAAATCTAGTTCACAAGAAAGTTCTTCTACACTGCCATCTTCTAGCCATGCAGCAAGTTTATAAAAACTTCTACAAGAAGAACCAGAACCTTCTTTTGCGATTTCTACCATTTCTTGAGTTGATTTATTTAATTTAAAATATTCATTACAGGCTAAAACTAATGCCATTGTACCGCTAGAACTAGATGAAAGTCCGGCTGCAGTTGGCACAGTATTATAGCTTTTAATACAAATTTTTTCTCTATCAACAGGAGTAAATTTAGAAATAAATTTAATCATTTTGTTTACTTCTTCAGGTCCTTGTTTTTCATCATTAATATAGAATTCATCTTCATTTGATAAGCTTTTTTCAATTTTTGTTTTTGATAATAAATTATCTAGTCTTAAAGAAATATTAGGGTTATACGGTAGAACAGGGTCTTTAGACTTCTTTCCCCAATACTTAACTAAGGCTATATTAGCATAACCTAGACTGTAACCATCCATGATAAATATCCTTTCTCTTTTAGTTTATCTTGAATTTTTAATGCATCCTCTTTAGTATCACATAGGCAAATGCAACATCCACCAGCACCACCACCAGTTAACTTAGCACCTTTAGCATTATTATTTTTACACAATTCAACAACTTCATCATTCTTTTTGTGGCTAACACCAATTTTTTGAAGCAGCGAATGTGCTTTGTACATATATTCTCCAATAAGATCTATATTTTTCTCTTTTAAAGGTTTGATTACTTTTTTAGTAATACTTCCTAGTTCATCAATATATGGTTTGTAAGTTTTTAAATTATCTTTTACGTGTTCTAAAGTATGTTTTGTAATACCTACAACCCCAGTATCAATAATTAATAAGTAACTATCGAGAGAAAAAGGTAGTTTTTTTGCTCCGTGTTCTTTAGAAAAAAGAAGGGGAGTATCGCTAAGTACTTGATTTACATCTATTCCACTAGGATTCCCGTGAATAAACTTTTCACATTTATCTGCGATTTCTCTTATTTTTGCTTTTGTTATTCCTTTAGCTCGAGCAATAGCTATGCTAAGGGCAGCTGATGAACCTAATCCTCTTCCAACTGGGATGGTACTATTAATATTAATTTTTGTCTTACTATCAATTTCACAGGTATCTGCGATATACTTTAAAATATCATCTCTGTGTTGAATTTCATTAGTATTTTCAAGTGTAACATCTATTTTCATCTCTGGTAAAGGAATAGTGATTCCCTCGTGTCCGTAGACTACTGCATGTTCACCGAAAAATATTGCTTTAGCATGTGTCATAATAATCCTCTTATTTTAGAATTTCAACTATATTTTTAACCAATTTTTCAATTTATTTATTTGTTTAGTACTATTTAATTAGTATCTTTTAATATGTACAATAATTATACTTTTAGCATTATTATTTGTCAAACATATGCAGTTGTTGTAGTTTTACTGGGTAAAATTAAAAATCAATCTTTTTACCTTGCCTCTAAAATAACTTAGAATAAAAAGATTGATTTTAATGATTTGGATGACAATTAATACCGTGTGGTTCTAAATGAACTAAAGTTTCACAGTAATAAAACTCACGAGAGAGTGCTTTTTCTATTTTTATAGTTATATCATGACTTTGTTTAACATTTAATTCTGGATTTACTGTTACTGTAATATCAATAAAGTACAATAGACCATGAGTTCTTCCTTTTATATCGATGATAGAAATAACACCCTCTATGTCCTTAACGATAGATTCAACTTTCTCAATAACTTCAGCATCAACTCCATCTGTCAGTATATGAGTAGATTCTTTAAAAATGCTTACTGCTGTATAAATAATTAAACAACCCACTAATATAGCAACTATTGAGTCTGCAATAGGTATTCCTACATATGTTGCAATAATACCAATTAGGGTACCAACAGATACAAAAGCATCACTTAGGTTATCTAAAGCAGCTGCTTTTAAAGACTTGCTTCCAAGTTTATTTGCTAGTCTAATATTATAAAAGTATACAGAAAACATAATAATACTAGCAACAACTGCGGTAACTGCAGATAGCATACTAGGTTGTTCGTAGCTTTTAGTTATGATTTTTTTTACTGCATAAATTACTACTTCTATACCGGCGTATAACATAATAAATGAAGCTATTAATGTTGAAATTAATTCTGCGCGGAAATGTCCATAAAGATGATCTTCATCAGCTGGTTTTCTAGAAATTTTTAATCCTATAAGAACACATATAGATGATACAACATCAGTTGCGTTATTTATACCATCTGCGACTAATGCAGAAGAACGAAAGAAAATACCTGCACCCAATTTTAAAAGTGTAAGCAGTAGGTATGAGAATATACTAAGTCTTGCACCTTGCTCAGCTTTTTTTAACTTATCAAAAATAGAGTTGTTCATATAAGTGGCTTCCTTTCAAAATGTATTTTACAATTATAACAGGTTTAAAAAAATTATTCAAGAATAAAATTCTTATTTTCAAAATAAAATTATTTGCCATAGGTGAACTTTATTGAAAAAGCTCGATATATTAATTATCGAGCAGAGTAGATTATATATTTTTTGAGTAATATTTCTTAAATGTTGAATATATATAAACAATCGAAAATAGACTAAAAATAGTATAAATATATATAAGATTACTTGAAAGGGAAATAGTTATAGTCAGCCAATGAGGAAAGATATTTAATTTTTCCAAAATTGGAACTAGAAATAAAGATATTTCAAATATACCAAGAGATATAAAATATACTATCCATTTATTTCTTTCTGTTTTTTTATAAAGTAGTAGATATAGGCATATTCCAGAACCTAAAAATACTGATAAAATGGATAATATGGTTAGATAGGGTTGTATACTTTTAATGAAAATCGAAGGGAGTAAAGAACACATGATTGTAATCAAGATATAAGATAATAAAAAATTATAGATATTATCTTTATTTTCTTTTGGTAAAGATTCAATTATGGAATTAGATAAGTTGTTTATATCTTTACCAAAAATATCTTGAAAATTTTTCCCTTGATTTTGATAAGAAATTAAATCTTGTAATATTTCTAATAATTGAATTTCTAATTCAGCTTCTTTGACAGTTATAGCTTTTGCACGACAAGCAATTAGAAGTTCTTCATAATATTTTTTATTATCTGTATTAAGCTGGAATCTTAGTTTGTTATTGTATTCTAATAAGTCGGCGATATTCATAATGTCTTCTCCTTTGCAATTTGATTATATTTTCAAAATACTGTTTATAGTTGTACTGATATTACCCCATGTATTTTTAAATGAAAATACATATTCTTCTCCTTGTTTGGTTATAGAATAATACTTTCTAGGTGGTCCAAAGTTGCTTTCTTTTAGATAGCTTGTAACCAGTTCTTCTTTTTCTAATTTTAGAAGCAAGGGATAGATAGTTCCTTGAGCTACCATATCCAACTCATAGTTAGAAAGTTGTTCGGTAATTTCATAACCGTACATATCTTGATTTTTAATTAATTGCAATATGCATGCTTCCAAAGTTCCTTTTAATATTTGGGAAGTATTAATTT
>CAUSKO010000041.1:0-10510 GCA_963532255.1 uncultured Gemella sp.
TTTAGAAGTGCGGTTATCGAATGTGAACGAGCATGCTTTGAAAAATTAAGTAAAATGTAGTAGGTAGTAAAAAGTACCGATTGAATAAAATTTCAAACGGTACTTTTCTATTATTTATTTAATTCATCAGTTAATTCATAAAGTTGGTCAACTAAGTAACCTACATATGAAATAGCTTCTTTTAGCGGTTCATCTGTGCTCACGTCACATCCTGCTAATTTAGAAAGATTTAACGCTGACATGCTGCTACCTTTAGAAAGGACATTTAACCAAATATCAGAGTAGTTAGGGTCTTTATCTATTTTATTAGCAATAGCTGTTCCGATAGTTAGACCTGCAGAATAAGTGTACGGATATAATCCCATGTAGTAGTGAGGTTGGCGCATCCAAGTCAATTCTGCACCTTCATTAATAGCTAAACTATCTCCAAAGAATTCTTCCATAACTTCTCGTTTTACTTTAGAAAGAACATCAGCGTTAAGCATTTCATTATTATCTACTTTTTTGTAGATTCTGTCTTGATATACTGCTTCTAAGTAATGTGTTACCATATTGTGGAAGTACGTTCTGCTAATCATATTACTGATTACCCAACGTTTGAAGCGAGCATCAGTATTTGTTTTTAGTAGATAATTTGATACTATTACTTCGTTACAAGTAGATGGTGCTTCAACAAAGTATAGAGGACAGTCATTGTTTAACATTGTTTGGTGTTTACCAGTACTCATAAAGTGATAAGCGTGACCTAGTTCATGTGCTAGAACGAATACCTCATTCATTTTACCTGTCCAAGATAGTAGGATAAATCCGGCTACATTTGGAACTGTTGCACAGAATCCACCAGTACTCTTACCGATGTTTTGAGGGAAGTCAGTCCAACGTTTATCATAACTTTCATCAATCATATTAAGGTAATCTTCTCCAAGTACACCTAGGGCTTTTTTCAAGTATTCTCTTGATTCTGCAATGCTCATATCTACTTCAAAAGTAGGATCTAAATTAATTTTGCAGTCCGCAAATTGCATATCGCTAATATTATGTTCGCGTGCAAGAAGTTTAATATAACGGCGGATATGAGGAGCAAGATCTACCATAAGAGTGCGAATTTGACGGTCGTAAAGTTCACGATTACCATCTTGTTTATCTAATAGAAAATCAATAACACTATCATAACCACGCATAGTCGCAATCATTTTCTCTTTTTTGATTTGTGAGATATACTCATTCGCAGAAGTGTTTTTATATGCATTTAGAGTTTTATAGAAACTTTTTGCTGCACCACGACGCACTTCTTTATCGTTATCCATCTCATGTAAATTTTCGTATAATACAAAACTATTTTCTAATGTTTTACCATTAGCTTCAAAACTATCGAATTGCATATCTTCATGTTTAGTAACTTCATATAAATTATAGAAGTTAGGAAGACTTTCGTAGTTTGCAATTACTTGTTCTGCTTCTTTAGAAAGAGTATGTTTTTTTTCTAAAATTACTTTTTCGAAGAAATATTTTAAATCAGGTCTATGTTTTTCTACAAATTCATTAATAAAACTTTCATCTAATGATACTAGTTCTGTATCAAAAAAGCTAAGGTTACTAGCCCAAAGTGTTGATACTTCTTCGAATAGAGTAGCGTTATTAACTACATTTTCATTGAATCTATCAACAGTCATAGGAAGTTCTGCATAGTGAGAAAGTTTATAAAATTCTTCATACATAGCTTCGTATTCTTTTACTGCTTTGTCTAAAATGTTTAAGTCTGCTAATTTTCCTTCATAGTTGTTTTTAAATTCTAAAATACTTTTTTTAATATTTTCTAAAGAATTTATAAATTCTTTATCGCTTTTATATAATAAAGTCATATCCCAAGTATATTTTTTATCTACTTCGTTTCTAGGTACTAGCTTAATTTCACTCATATTAGCCTCCATTTATTAGTTTTGACACTAATAATCCAATTTCTATTTATATATTAAAACTATATCTAATATTAATTATAGTACTTTAATGTAAATAGGTAAAGGTTATTATATTACTTTCATCAGGAAGTTAAAAATTACTCGCTAATATTAATTATATTATAGAAGAAAATCTAGATTATTATAAAAATAACCTAGATTTATTCTATATTAATTAAATTTTATTTCGTCTATTTTATTAGTTTTTCGAGTTATTACATACTCTCCTTTAGAATCTTTTGAGATAGCTTCAAGTAATTGTTTCGCAATAGCATATTCTTGTTTCTCCATTGAGTCCTTTTCTTTTTCAAGATTTGCTTTAATGATTTCATTCATAGGAGTTTTCATATCTACAGTAATTGTTGTGATTTCATTTGTATTAGTATCTATCACTAAAGAAAATGGTATATTTATTTGTGATAAGTCTACATTGCCATCAATTAACATATCCTCATCACTCAATTTAAATTTTTCTTTTATCTCAGAAAATTTAATTTTTCCACTAAATGTTAGTTTTGTATCATTTTTTTCATAATTTTTATCTAGTACTAAGTCAAATATAGAACTCCTTTTGAAAAATAGATCTAATGCTGAAAGAAAATCTGCATCATCTTCAATTTTTTTAGCTACTAATTTTCCATCTACAACATCAAATTTTTCATAACCAGAATCTATTTTTTTTAAGAAAACTTGTTTTTTCTCATTTGAGTTTCCTTCGGTAGAAGTTTCTTGTTTAGAAGAGTTTTTTAGTATGTTTCCTTTTTCATCAATTTTAATGTCTGATAATATATTTAAAGAATTATGCTCAGCTCCTACTTGAGCATCTAAAGTAAGTTTACTGTCTAATTCAAGATTATTGTCTTTTGGGAAGTTGTTTAAGGCTGTTTTAACTATCTCCTCGTTTGATAACTCTTTTTTTGTTTCTTGTGTTGTAGGTTGATTGTTGTTGTCTTTCTTATTTTGAGCGCATCCTAGTGTTGTTCCTGAAAGAACTGCGATAGCGACAGTTAATAATAATTGTTTTTTCATTCTATAATCTCCATAATTGTTTTTATAGATATTATTTTACTTGTAAGAGTTATTTATGTCAACTAGTGAATTTTATAAAGTTTCTTTTATTTTATAAAAAGTTTACGTTCATAATTTTTTGATGTATAATTTTATTGAGTAGAAAAAATTATTTATTAAAAAGTGAGGTAAATTATGAAAGTAGCTGTAATAGGTGGAGGAATAGTGGGTGCTACTTGTGCTTATTATTTATCGAAAGATGAAAATATAGAGTTAACAGTTTTTGATTATGGAGTAGGACAAGCTACTAAAGCATCTGCGGGGATTATTAGCCCATGGTTTTCTAAAAGACGTAATAAGCCATGGTATAAAATGGCTCGTTTAGGGGCGGATTTTTATCTAAAATTAGTAGAAGACTTGAAAAAAGATGGTTATAATACCGATTTCTATGATCAATGTGGGGTATATTTACTGAAGAAAGACGCTAATAAACTTCCAGAATTAAAAGAACTAGCGGAACAAAGAAAAGAATTATCTCCGATGATAGGTGATTTAGAGATAATCTCTAAAGAAGAAGTTCAAAAAGTTATTCCTAGTTTTGATAATAATGGAGATGTTCTTTATGCAAGTGGTGGAGGCCGAGTTGAAGGTGAACGTTTTGTAAAAACATTGCTTACAGCATCTAAAGCAAATGTTATCAATAAAAAAGTAGAAATAAGTTTATTAGATGATAAGTATGTTATTGATAATAAAGAGTACGATGTTGTAGTTCTTGCGACAGGGGCATGGTTAAAAGATGTATTAGAGCCTCTTGGGTATGATGTTGATGTTAGACCACAAAAAGGACAACTGCGTGATTATAAAGTAAGTGACAATAATACAGGGGATTATCCTGTTATTATGCCAGAAGGGGAACTAGATATTATTCCGTTTGAAGATGGTGTAGTTAGTGTAGGGGCTACTCATGAAAATGAAATGGGATTTGACTTGGAAGTAGATAAAGAACAATTAGATACATTTGGTAATGAAGCTAAGCAGTTTCTTCGCAATTTAGAAGATGCCGACATTATTAATGAGCGTGTTGGTATTAGAGCGTATACGTCAGATTATTCTCCGTTTTTTGGGGAAGTGCCTAAGTTGAAAAATGTTTATGCAATAAGCGGTTTAGGTTCTTCAGGGTTAACAACAGGTCCAATTATAGGGTATAGTGTAGCTAATCTTATCTTAGGAAATGAAAACGAATTGGAAGCGGAAAATTACAATATAGAAAATTATATAAAACTAAAATAATATAGTTATAAAGCAAGAGGATATTTTACTAATATTTTCTTGCTTTATTTTACTAAAAAAAGTATCGATATTATGCTTTTTTATGGTATAATAAAATGTGGATTGTTATATGCTTTGATAATCCAAAAATGTCTTTATTTAATAATGGAAATGAATCGTTTTTACAGATTATTTTGTAAAAGTGATGATTATTTAACAAGTTTATGAAAGGAGAATATTATGATAGCTGAATATTTATCAAACATAGGTACTTTATCGCTAGTGATACATGTATTGGATATTTTACTTGTTTGGTTTTTAATTTATAAACTTTTAACTTTGTTAAAAGGAACGCGTGGAATGCAGTTAGTTAAAGGTATTTTAATCATTATAGGATTAAAAATATTTTTCAACTTCATAGGATTTACGACTATGACTTATATTTTCGACCAAGTTGTAACTTGGGGAGTTTTAGGGATAATGATTATATTCCAGCCAGAGCTAAGACGAGCTTTGGAGTATATAGGTCGTGTCCAGTTATCTAATATTCTGAAATACAGAGATGCAACAAAAGATACTAAGGAACATATTATAAAAGCTATTGTTGATTCAACAAGACATATGGCACGTAGAAGAATTGGTGCACTAATTGTTATGGAAAATAGTACAGGTCTTGATGAATATGTGGAAAGTGGTATAAAAATAAACTCAGAAGTAACTAATGAGCTTATTGTAAATATCTTTATACCTAATACTCCACTGCATGATGGAGCGATGATAATTGATAGAACAAGTATCCGTGCGGCAAGTTGTGTATTACCACTTTCTGATAATAGAAGTATTGCGAGTAGTTATGGGACACGTCACAGGGCTGCATTAGGGTTATCTGAGTTAACAGATGCAATAATAATTGTAGTATCTGAGGAAACAGGGAAAATAAGTATTTGTCAAAATGGAAGATTGATTACTGATTTTTCTGAAAAAGAATTAGCTAAATATTTAGAAGAAAACTGGCAAGAATCTAAAGACAATTTAATATAAGAGGTGTTAGTATGCGATTAAAAGAGAATAATCAATTGAAATTAATATCATTACTAATAGCTATATTGTTATTTCTTTCTGTAAATGAAAAAATAAAAAACTTTTCAGTTATAGGTAATAATACTAATAACGAAACTGTATGGGTAACAGATATCCCTGTAGAAGCTGAATATGATAGAGAAAAGCAATATGTTTTAGGAGTCCCAAATACTGTTTCGGTGAAACTTAGTGGTACACCTTCAAAAATTCAAAAAGAAAGTGTTGCTAAAAATTTCAAAGTAAAACTTAATCTGAAAAATGCACAGATAGGTGATGATCAGAAGGTAAAATTAGAGGTAGAGGGATTAGATAAAGGTCTTGAGGGAACACCAGAACCAAGTACTATAACTGTATCTATTCGAGAAAAAACTACTAAAGAGTTTGTTGTCACACCAACATTGAAAAAAGAACGACTAACAATGGGATATGAAGTAGAAAAACTTAAAGTTAGTGATGAAAAAGTGAAAATTTCTGGAGATCTTGAAACAATAAATAGTATTCGAGAAGTAAGAGCTGAGAGTAATAATAAAACAAAAATTAATAAAAATACTAAAGAAGAAGCTAAGTTAGTAGCTTATGATAGTAATTACAACAAGATAGAAGATATTCAAATAGAACCGAACTCAACAGTAATGACTGTTGAAGTCAAAAATATCGAAAAAGAAGTACCGGTAACTGTTAATACTATAGGTACGTTACCTGAAGGTTATGAATTAGTTAGTGTTACTCCTGATGTAACAAAAGCTATTGTTAGAGGAGAAAGTAAAGCTGAGTTAGAACGACTTACAGAAATGTTAGTAGATATTGACTTGAGCGATGTGAAGGATGAAACTGAAGAACGAAGTAATCTGAAGTTATATCCAAAAGAAGATTTACGTGTATCTTCTGATCCATCGATAGTTAAAGTTACTATAAAAGTTAGGAAAAAATAGTTATGGATAATAAGAAAATAAGATTTTTGGCTATAAATATGTTAGTCACGGTTATTAGCTTAGGTATAATAATAGGTGCAATATTTATCGATAATCAAAAAATAAAAATGATTACAATGTTTGTTGCTATAGGAATTCTAATAGTGCAAAAGGTTGTAGAGATAATTGCGATTAAAGAAACTAGAAAGATAAGTATAGTTGTGCTAATTATTATAGTTTCTGCAGCAAGTTATTTCGGTTATAAAATGTAAAAAAAGATTAGAGGTAGTATTTATTTAAATATTGCCTCCTAAAGTTAGTTTAGTAGTATTAGTATAAAAGTATACTAATTGTATAGGAGATATAATGGATAAATTATTTTCATCAAAATTATATACATATCATAGATTTAAACTAATAATGTTACTAGATTTAATCGTAGTAGCTTTAGGGATAATTGCTTCAATACTTTTAGGAAGAAGTGCTTATCCTACAGAAATGCTTCGCTTTCATGGATTAGAAATTTGTGAATTTGTAGTTATTTCTTTAGTGATTTATGGTATATTATTTAAAATTTTTGGTATTAATAAATCTTTATGGTCATACTTAGGTGTTGCGGAGATTTTTAATATTTGTGTATCGGTAATTATTGCGGATTTTTTCGTAAGTATATTATACCAATTCATGTTACCTGATACATTTTCTAATGTTCGTTTTGCTGTTTTTTCTCCGTTATTAATTATTGCGGGAATTATGTTTATAAGAATGGTTTATCGTGCGCTTAGAGAAAGAGAATCTAGTTTAAATGGTAAAACAGTTTATAAAAATACACTTATAGTAGGTGCAGGAGATGCAGGATATATTCTACTTAAAGAATTATCAAAAAATAATGTATTTAAAGCGCATGTAGTTGGGTTAATAGATGATAATAGAAAAAATTCTGTTATTAGTGGGGTTACTGTAGTAGGGACTACATATGAATTGCTAAAAATGATTCCAAAATATGATGTAGAGCAAGTGTTTTTAGCAATACCTTCAATAGATTCTTATAATAAAAATAGAATATTAAATATATTAAAAGATACAAACGTAACAGTTAAAGTAATGGGTGCTGGAGTAGCGATAGAAGATGGTAAAAGTATCGCAAAACACCTTAAAGATGTGTCGATTGAAGATTTACTAGGTCGTGGAGAAGTTAAACTTTCTCAAGGAGAGGTACGTAGTTACTTAAAAGATAAAAATGTTCTAGTAACAGGTGCAGGTGGTTCGATAGGAAGCCAAATAGTTAGAGAAATTTTTAAATTTAAACCAAATAATCTAATATTAGTTGATGTGAATGAGAATGCATTATATATGTTAGAGAGAGATCTTGATTTTGAGAAAAGTCATAGTGATTTATATAGTAATGTCTCTTATATTTCAGAGATAGTTAGTATACGTGATAAGGAAGCATTAGGTGAGGTTTTTGATAAATACAAACCAGATGTAGTTTTCCATGCTGCAGCGCATAAACATGTTCCTTTAATGGAACGTCGTCCTCAAGAGGCTATAAAAAATAATGTTTTTGGAACAAAAAATGTTATAGATGTCGCAATTGAGAAAAATGTAGAAAGATTTATAATGATTTCCACTGATAAAGCAGTAAACCCTGCAAACGCAATGGGGGCGTCTAAACGTCTTACAGAAATCATTCTTCAATCAAAAGGTGATAAGTACACTACTAAATTTGCAGCGGTAAGATTTGGGAATGTACTTGGTTCAAATGGTTCAGTAATACCAATTTTTAAAGAACAAATAAAAAAAGGTGGACCAATTACTATTACGCATAAAAACATTATACGTTACTTTATGACGATTCCAGAAGCGGCGCAACTAGTGCTGCAAGCGGGATATTATGCTAGTGCAGGAGAAATCTTCCTTCTTGATATGGGGGAACCGGTTAAGATTATAGATCTTGCAACAAACTTAATTAAACTGTCAGGGCTAGAGCCGTATAAAGATATTGATATTCAAGAAATAGGACTTAGACCTGGAGAAAAAATGTATGAAGAGTTATCTTTAGACTATGAAAATAGTGAAAAAACAGATAACGAGATGATTTATAAAAATACAACGTTAGATATTAATGTTAGTGAGTTAGATCAGAAACTAGCAGAGTTAAAAAATATACTTGGTAATGGTTCTAACGAAGAAATTAGAAATAAGCTATTTGAAATAATAAATTGCTATAATGGCTAAAAGTAAGAAAAATCTAGAGTTTTGCTTAAACTCTAGATTTTTTTATGGGAAAATATATATTCTTCGCACCTTATAACTAGCGATTTTTTTAATTTTTTTATAAAATATACTATGTAATAAAAATAAACTAAGGAGAGAGAGAATGAATAGATTGCATAAATCTCTGACTCAACTGTTAGAAAAACTAGAAAATAACGATGTATTAAAAAAAGAGAATGTAAATATTGCAAAATTTAAGGCGGATGAGTTAGCAAAATATATTAGGGATCTTTTTGTTAAAAACTACCCTGAGCTAAAAGTAAGAAGATTGATGGAGACAGTACACTACGCTAATACTTTTGAAAATAAAGTTCTACAACAAACAGCATTTTTAGTAGATGAAATTAGTGAATATATGTTTGCACTAGAAATAGCTAATCGTGATTTTGTAGTTGGATATTTCAACACATTAATAATTGACCCGAAAATTGAAGCAACAGAATTAAATTTTGTTCTAATGGAAGTAGATAGTTTAGTAGAAAATAGCTTCTTAGAACTACCAGAAGAGGACTAATTAATGAAGATTTTAATACCTACGGCAAAAGAACTAAACAGTAAAGCGGAGCAAATCGTTGGAGAAAAATTATTAAATAAAACTAAAAGTATAATTAGCGAGCTTTCTTCAAAAACTGTTGATGAACTAAAGACAATCTACAAAATAAAAGAAGATAAAGCTATAGAAGAATATGGCCGATGGGAAAATCTAGCCAAGCAAGAAGTTACTAGTTATCCTGCTTTAGAATTATTTAATGGTCTTATGTATCGAAATATTGCTCGTCAAAGTTTTAATGAAGAGGATAGGGAATATCTAAGCAACTATGTTTTTATAACTTCTGCATTATATGGAGTTATAAACGCGTACTATCCAATAAGTGAACATAGACTGGATTTTTTACAAAAGTGTAAGATTGGAAATGAGTCATTGAAAAACTTTTGGAGAGAAGATTACGATAAAGCTATTGAAAATGATGATTTTGTTATATCGTTATTATCAAGTGAATTTGAAGAAGTTTTTTCACCGATTTTACGAGAAAAATTTATAAAAATTAATTTTATGGAAGAAAAAGAAGGTGTATTAAAGACGCACTCTACAATTTCAAAAAAAGCACGCGGAAAATTTTTAACAGAACTTGTTAAAGGTAAAATTGTCGATATAGAACAAATAAAAGATATTAAATTTGACGGTTTTAAATATAGTGAAGAGCAATCTAGTGAAAAACTATTAGTTTTTATAGCGAAAAGATAAAAAAAGAGAAAATATAAAAGGAATAAAATTTATGAAAACAGAAATAAAAACAAAGAAACTATACTATGGATTTCCTGTTGTATTAATAGGGTATAAAGATAGTAAGTGGAAATATAATGTTACTACTATGAGTTCATCATACTCATTAGGCAATACATTAACTATAGGTTTAGCAAGCAAAAGCAATGCAGTGGCGAATATAAAAAAATATGGAGAGTTTACTTTAAACATTCCATGCCAAGAAATCCTAAATAAAGTTGAGATGGCAGGATTCCACTCAGGTCAAAATAAGATTGGTATGGCGGATATGACTTATGACTTAGGTGAAAAGGTCGATGCTCCATTATTAGATGAGTGTTTACTAAATATTGAGTGTCGTGTAGAACATATAGTAGAACACGGTGATTATACTAATTTTATAGCTGCTATAGAGCGTAGAGTTATATGTGATGAAATGTTAAATGAAGATGGTAGTTTAAATAGCATAGAATTTAATCCAATATACTTTATGGGTGATGATAAAGAGAGAATATATCGTTACTTCAATAATGACACTAAAAAATTAGGTGAAAATATGGGTTGTAGATCAGAAGACGATTCAATTTGTGGATAATGAAAAAACAAGGACTCTAGGAGAGTCCTTATTTTTTATATTAATGGCTTAAGCCAGTTGAGGAGGCGAAGTCTCCGAAACAAAAAACCACCCGCTATGCGGGTGCGAGATAAAAGTTAAACAATTGAAAAATCATCCTTTCTTGATA
>CAUSKO010000042.1:0-10256 GCA_963532255.1 uncultured Gemella sp.
CTAAAGGATATTTTGGTTCAAAACATACATTATTCAAAGTTGCTAAGCAACAAGTTATGAAATCTGGAATGTATGCATTTAGAGACCGTCGTCAAACTAAACGTAACTTCAGAAGATTATGGATCGTTCGTATTAATGCAGCAGCAAGATTAAACGGATTATCATACAGCCGTCTAATGAACGGATTAAAAGTTGCTGGAATCGATATTAACAGAAAAATGTTATCAGAAATCGCTATCCATGATGCAGCAGCGTTCACAAGCATTTGTGAACAAGCTAAAGCAGCTTTAGCTAAATAATATAAATAATAAAAAAGAACAAACACTATATGTAGTGTTTGTTCTTTTTTAATATATAATGACTCTAGGATTTTTTAAACTATTATATTTTGTCATAAGAATTTCATTATAAACTTCATCACCACGTTTTTCATATAGTAATGATGCCCATGTATACCATAATAAATCACAGAATCTAAGAAAAATATCTAATTTTTTAAAATCACATTCTTCTTCTGTAAAATATGCCTTTAAAAATGTAACAGTTTCTTGGTAATCAAGATTATTTTCTGATATAAAACTAGCTATATCAAAGTAATAGTCATTTAAGCCTGCATATTCATAATCTATTAAGTAAATATTACTTTTTGTAAATAAGAAATTACCTTCAACTAAGTCATTATGACACAGCCTGTCAGGATTATAGTATTTTTTTATATCATCAATTATATATACAAAATGACTGATATCCATTTTAAAGTCTTCAATGTCATTTAAATATTTTTCAAATACATGTATTGGGTTAAAAGTATTTTTTGCTTTAAATTTCTTTGAATGAAACTTTTGTAATAATTTAGCTATATTAACAATGCTAGATAAGTTTCTTTGTGAAATAAATGTTTTTGAATGCTTTTGATATGGAGTTATCAAATTATCATTTTTATAGTATATAGGCTTTAAAAAATAAAATTCATCTTTTAGTAAATCCATAGCTTCTTTTTCATTTTCTTTATCACTAATTTTTGTTGAATCTTTAGAAGTACGATAAAAGTATTTATTATTTTCTGTAGTTATAATATAATTTTTGTTACTAATACCATAACTAGTTTCATCAATTGAAATAATCTTTTCATTTAGTATTTTTTCTAATTTCTCGCAACTATACATAATTTACCTCCTACATACTATACTTTATAAAAGTACAGCTTAATTAATAAAAGTATAGATAATATTATACTTATATTATACAATAGGTAAGGAAAACTGTAAAATAAAAAAGGCTTTCATAAAAATAATGATAAACATAAAATTTTATATTAAAATACTATTTTTCTATTCTAATAATTTTAAAAATAACTTAAAAATTATTAGAATTTAAATAAAAATATCTTTATTGAAAATCTAGTTGAAAATCTAATGAAAATGTGTATTAATAGCAAATTATTGTACTTAAAAATTATTGAATTAGAGCTCGTTTTCTTGATAATAATTTTCTTTTTTGGTATAATTATAATGTATAAAATATATTTATATACTTTATGTTTCATTTTGATTTGATGGAGGTGTGAAATGAAAAAAATTTTTATTAATAGTGAGTATATTACATTATCTCAATTTCTAAAAATGGAAGGATTTATTGGTTCTGGTGGTGAAGCAAAATATTTCTTACAAGATGTTGAGGTTATGTTAAATGGGGATTTAGAAAACAGACGAGGGAAAAAACTATATTCTAATGATACTATAGAAATTGAAAATCAAAAATATATAATTATAAATGAAGATTAGAACTTTAAAATTATTGTATTTTCGAAATTATCTATCTTTGAATATAGAGGTACATCCCTCGCTTAATGTTTTAGTTGGAGATAATGCAAATGGGAAAACTAATATAATTGAATCAATATTTTGTTTAGCTTTAGGAAAAAGCTATAGAACAAAAAGTGATACAGAGTGTATTATGTTTGGAGAAACGGCAGCAGCAATGTCATGTGTTTTAGAAAAGAATGATAAAAATTTAGATATTATGCTTGGAATAAATAGTAAAGGAAAAAGTGCTAAAATTGGAGGACTAAAAAAAACTAAGTTAACTGATTTTGTAGGAGAATTAAATGTTGTTTTATTTTCTCCAGAAGATTTACAAATAATAAAAGGTTCTCCTTCACTTAGAAGAGAGTTCATAAATAGAGAATTTTATCAATTTTCTAGGATTTATCATAGGACCTATTTACTTTATCAGCATTTATTAAAACAACGAAATTCGTATTTAAAAGACATGAGGAAGCATCCTAGGGATGAAATCTCCCTAGCATACTTAGAAACGATAACTACTCAATTGGTTAGAGCTGCAATGTATATTACCTCAGAAAGAGTTTTATTTATAAAGAATTTATCACAGTTAGCATATAAAAATATGTTGAATATATCTAATAAAAAAGAAAAATTAGAAATTAAGTATAAAAGTTCTATACTAGATATGCTTAGTATAAAAAGTGTAACAGACAAAAGTTATAACGAAGAGAATATTGTGAAAAAAATAATGGATAAGTCTTTCGATGATATTATGAGAGGAAGTACAAAAGTAGGCCCTCATCATGATGACTTAGAGTTTTTTATAAATGGGCTTGATGCTAAAATTTATGCTTCTCAAGGACAACAAAGAAGTATAGTATTATCGCTTAAACTATCAGAAATAGATTATTTAAAATCAAAAACAGGTACATATCCTGTTCTTCTTTTAGATGATGTGTTGAGTGAATTAGATAAAAATCGCCAACTAAAATTATTAGATGCAATTAATGAAAATGTTCAAACATTTATAACAACACCTTCGATAACAGATATAAAAGAAGATTTATTAAAAAAAGCTAAGGTTTTTAAAATTAATAATGGAACTATTAGCGAAATTTTATAAGATATTTAACAAAATTAACTTAATAAAATGAAAGGAAAAATCATGGTAGAAAAAAAACAAATGCAAGAATATAATGCTGATCAGATTCAGGTTCTTGAAGGATTAGAAGCTGTACGAGTTAGACCAGGAATGTATATTGGTTCTACGTCAAGTAAGGGACTACATCATTTAGTATGGGAAATAGTCGACAACTCAATTGATGAAGCTTTAGCAGGATATTGTAATACTATTACAGTGGCAATAGAAAAAGATAATTGGATTAGAGTAGAAGATAATGGGCGTGGGATTCCGATTGATATTCAAGAACAAACAGGTAAACCAGCATTAGAGGTTATACTTACTGTACTACATGCAGGAGGTAAATTTGGTGGAGGCGGATATAAAGTATCTGGTGGTCTTCATGGAGTTGGTGCCAGCGTAGTAAATGCATTATCAACAAATTTAGAAGCTTATGTACATCGTGATGGAAAAATCCATTCTATGATGTTTGAACGAGGAGAAGTAGTTCAAGGAATAACTGTTATTGGTGAAACTGATAAAACAGGTACAACTATCCGATTCAAAGCAGATCCAGAAATCTTCCAAGAAACAACAGTGTATGAATACGATATATTAAGATCGCGTATTAGAGAACTTGCTTTCTTGAATAAAGGTATTACTATAATACTAAAAGATGAAAGAGAAGGGCAAGAAAAAGAAGAGACTTTCTGTTACGAAGGTGGATTATTAGAATACGTGGAAATGTTAAATGAAAATAAAGATTCGTTACATGAAGCAATATATGTGCATGGTGAGATGGATGGAAAAGAAGTTGAAATCTCAATGCAATATAATACAGGTTATGCAAGTAATATTCTAAGTTATGCTAATAACATAAATACACATGAAGGTGGAACACATGAAAGTGGATTTAAGACGGCGTTAACTCGTATTATAAACTCTTATGGTAAAAAGAATAAACTTATTAAAGAAAAAGAAGCTTTAACAGGTGATGATGTAAGGGAAGGTTTAGTAGCTATTATTTCTATTAAACACCCAAATCCACAATTTGAAGGGCAAACAAAAACTAAATTAGGTAACTCAGAAATGAGCACAATAACTAATAAATTGTTCTCAGAAGAGTTAGACAGATTTTTACTAGAAAACCCTAAAGTAGCAAAAATCATAGTTGATAAAGGAATACAAGCTTCTCGTGCTAGAATTGCTGCAAAAAAAGCTAGAGAATCAACTCGCCGTAAAAATGCCTTAGAATTTACTAATTTACCAGGTAAATTAGCAGACTGTTCAAGTAAAGATGCAGCAGAATGTGAATTATTCCTTGTCGAAGGAGACTCTGCGGGAGGAAGTGCAAAACTTGGACGTAACAGTAAATTCCAAGCAATATTACCGCTTAAAGGTAAAATTCTTAACGTAGAAAAAGTTAGAATTGATAAAGTATTATCAAATGACGAAGTTCGTTCGTTAATTACTGCAGTAGGTATGGGAATAGGAGAGACTTTAAATATTGATAAACTTCGTTATCATAAAATAGTTATAATGACCGATGCAGATGTTGATGGAAGTCATATTAGAACATTATTATTAACATTCTTCTTCAGATACATGAGAGAATTAATAGATGCTGGTTATGTTTATATTGCAAGACCACCATTATTTGGTCTTAAAGTAGGTAAAAAAGAGTATTATTGCCATACAGAGGAAGAGTTAAAAGAAAACATTGAAAAATATGCTGCTGATAAAAAATATACTGTTCAACGTTATAAAGGGTTAGGAGAAATGAATGCAGAAGAGCTATGGGATACTACAATGGATCCAGAACATCGTTTAATGTATAAAGTTAGCATTGATGATGCACAAAGAGCTGATGCAGCATTTGATACATTAATGGGTGAGAAAGTAGAGCCTAGACGTAAATTTATCGAAGAAAATGCCCTAAATGTTGTAAACTTAGATATTTAATAAGAAAGGATAGAACATGGAAGATAATAAAAACAATATTACCTTACGTAATATAACTACGGAAATTGAAAATTCATTTCTTGATTATTCTATGAGTGTTATAGTGTCTCGTGCTTTACCAGATGTAAGAGACGGATTAAAACCTGTACATAGAAGAATATTATATGCTTTTAATGATTTAGGTTTAACACATGATAAGCCTTATAAAAAAAGTGCCTTCGTAGTAGGGGAAGTTATGGCAAAATATCACCCACACGGTGATGCAGCTACTTATGGAACAATCGTTCGTTTAGCACAAGACTTTAATAGTAGATATCCAATGGTAGATGGACAAGGGAACTTTGGATCTATCGATGGAGATGGTGCAGCGGCTATGCGTTATACAGAAGCGCGTATGAGCAAAATTGCATCAGAGATGCTTCGTGATATCAATAAAGATACTGTTGATATGCAAGATAATTATGATGGTACTAAACAAGAACCAAAAGTTTTACCTTCTCGTATACCTAATCTATTAGTAAATGGTAGTAGTGGTATTGCTGTTGGTATGGCTACAAATATTCCACCACATAATTTAGGTGAGGTTATTGATGGTGTTATTGCTTTAGCAGATAATTCAGAAATTACAATTGCTGAACTTATGACCAAAATAAAGGGGCCTGATTTTCCAACAGGTGCATATTTATTAGGACGTAGTGGTATTGTTAAAGCATATACTACTGGACGTGGTTCGATTATTATGCGTGGTAAGACGGAAATCGAACAAATGAAAAATGGTAAGGAAAGAATTATTATTACAGAAATACCTTACCAAGTAAATAAAGCTAAATTAGTTGAAAAAATAGCTGAATTAGCTCGTGATAAAAAAATAGAAGGTATTACAGATTTACGTGATGAAAGTAACTTAAAAGGTATGCGTATTGTTATTGAATTACGTCGTGATGTAAATAGTAATGTAATATTAAATAACCTTTATAAATTAACACCACTTCAAGGTTCATTTGGTGTTAACATGATTGCACTGGTTAATGGGGTACCAAAGCTTCTTAACTTAAAAGAAGTACTTTATTATTACTTAGAGCACCAAAAAGAAGTAGTTGTTCGTAGAACTAGATTTGATTTAAATAAAGCTAAAGCACGTGCACATATTTTAGAAGGATTAAGAATAGCTTTAGATAATATTGATAGAATTATAAGCTTAATTCGTGGTTCTCAAACTACTGAAGAAGCTAAGAGTGGATTAATAAGTGAATTTGCACTTTCTGAAATTCAAGCACAAGCTATTTTAGACATGCGTCTACAAAGACTTACAGGTTTAGAGCGTGATAAGATTGAAGAAGAGTATAAAAAACTTATGGAATTAATTGAAGATTTAGAAGATATTTTAGCTAAACCTGAACGTGTTCTTGACATTGTTAAAGAAGAATTATTAGAAGTAAAAGAAAAATTTGGAGACAAACGTCGTAGTGTTATTATTGAAGGTCAAGTAGATCAAATAGAAAATGAAGATTTAATCGAAAAAGAACAAATTATCATTACTCTATCTCATAATCAATACATTAAACGTCTTGCGGCTAGTACCTATAAATCACAAGGTCGTGGTGGTCGTGGAGTTAATGGAATGACAACTAATGATGAGGACAATGTAGCTTATATGTTAAGTTGTTCTACTCATGACCATATTCTATTCTTTACTGATAAAGGTAAAGTTTATACACTAAAAGGATATGAGATTAATCAAATGAGTCGTCAATCTAAAGGTATTCCAATTATTAATTTACTTGAAATTGAAAAAGAAGAAAAAGTAAACTCTATTATTGCAATTTCTGACTTACAAGAAGAAGGAACAAGTTTAATATTCTCTACTAAGTTCGGTATAGTTAAAAAATCTAAATTAGGAGATTATGCAAGTATTCTTAAAAAAGGTAAGATAGCTCTTAAACTTGATGAAGGAGACTCGTTAATAGATGTTCAACGAATTACAGATGAGCAAGACATTATGATTGTTACAGCTAATGGACAAGCTATTAGAATAAATGCTGAAAAAGTACGTCAAATGGGACGTGTAAGCCGAGGAGTTAAAGGTATTACTCTTTCTCTAGATGATTATGTAATAGGAATGGAAGTAGTAGATGAATCTAAGAAAATTTTAACAGTTACAGAAAATGGTATTGGTAAAATTTCTAAATCTACAGAATTTAATGTAATCAATCGTGGTGGTAAAGGGGTTAAAGTAGCTAAAGTTACTAAGAAAACTGGTAAGGTAGTTGCTGTGAAATCTGTATCTGGAAATGAAGATTTAATGATAATGACTGATCAAGGAATAATTATTAGAATAGATATTTCTACAATTAGTACATTAGGAAGAACAGCTACAGGAGTAAAAGTAATTAACCTTGTTGATAATCAAAAAGTAGCAACAGTTACGCTTGCAGCTAAAGAAGAAATATACGAAGATTAATAATAAAACAGCCATATTATAAATTTATAATATGGCTGTTTTGCTAAAGAATATCACTAGTATATATTATATTAAAGATGGTCATTCATAATAAAAAAAAATACTTTATTCTAAAAAAAATTGTTTTATTTCAAAAAAAGCTATATAATGGAATATGTAGTATTTTTAAATCCTAAAATTTTAAGTAATACTAGATAAATTTATATATATTTATTTATAATATGTAAAAACAAAAACAATGAGGTATATCTTAATGCAAAATACAAGATTAGAGAGTAATATTAATGAAAATATTGTTGAAGAAGAGATACAACTATTAACAGAAATGTTACTTGAAGGAACGAAAAAGATAACTTCAACAGTTACATATAATAAAATTGTTGAGTTAAAAAAATTAGCTGATAGTAAGAAGTATAATGAGCTGAATAAAATTATTAAATCATTAAATCAAGAAGAAATGGAAATAATAGCAAATTTCTTTTCAACCCTGCCACTTCTTATCAATATATCAGAAGATGTTGATTTAGCGTTTGAAGTAAACTATAAAAATAATTCTGAAAAATCATATGTTGGTAAATTATCAGATTCAATTTCTCATTTAAAAGATATTAATATTTTAGATAATATTAATGTTGTTCCAGTATTAACAGCTCACCCTACACAGGTTCAAAGAAAAACAACGTTGGATTTAACTGAAAACATTCATAATTTACTAAGAAAACATAGAGATGTAAAAAATGGATTAATCAATAAAAGTAAATGGAAAAATGATTTGCAAAAACATATAGAAATTTTACTCCAAAGTGATATAATTCGTGAAAAAAAATTAAAAGTTGCTAATGAAATTACAAATGTATTAGAGTATTATAATAGATCTTTTATTAAGGCTATTACAAAATTAATGACAGAATATAAAAGATTATTGAAAGAAAATAGTATTGATTTAAAAAATGAAACACCTATAACAATGGGTATGTGGATAGGTGGAGATCGTGATGGAAATCCATATGTAACTGCAGAAACATTAAAATTATCTGCCATGAAACAATGTGAATTAATTATTAATTATTATTTAGATCAGCTTGATAATTTATATAGAACATTCTCAATGTCTTCACAATTAATTAAAGAAAGTGAAGAACTAAGGTTACTAGCTGAAAAATCAAATGATTCTTCAGTATATAGGGAAAAAGAGTTCTATAGAAAAGCTATCTACTATATTAGAGAAAAATTAGTAAATACAAAGGAATATTTACTTAACAATATAAATTTTGAAGAGAAGTATTTAACAGCGGAAGAGTTAGAGCAAGATTTAACTAAGATAAAAAATTCACTTTTAGAAAATAATGGAGAAATATTAATAGAAGGTGAATTTGAAGAATTATTAAGTGCTGTGAAAGTATTTGGATTCTATTTAGCAAGCATAGATATGCGCCAAGATTCAAGTGTTTATGAATCTTGTGTAGCGGAATTATTAAAAAGTGCTAATATAGAAAATGATTATAGTTCTTTATCAGAAGATGAAAAATGTAAATTATTATTAAAAATCTTAAAAGATGATCCAAGACCGTTAAGTATCAATGATGAAAATAAACAGTCTGAAGAATTGAAGAAAGAATTATTAATTTTTAGAACAGCAAGAGAACTTAAAGATAAATTAGGAAATAATATTATTAAACAAAATATTATTTCTCATACAACAAGTATCTCAGATTTATTAGAATTAGCGATTATGTTAAAAGAAGTTGGATTAGTTGGTAGTGACTTTGCTAGATTGCAATTAGTTCCATTATTTGAAACAATTGAGGATTTAGAGAATTCATACGAAATAATGGATAATTACTTGGCTTTAGAAATTGTAAAAAAATGGGTAAAAGATAATGATGATTATCAAGAAATAATGTTAGGTTATTCTGATAGTAATAAAGATGGTGGGTATCTATCATCAGGATGGTCATTATACAAAGCCCAACAAGAATTATCTTCATTAGGGAAAAAACATGAAATAAAAATAACATTTTTCCATGGTAGAGGAGGAACTGTTGGACGTGGAGGAGGACCAAGTTACGATGCTATAATCTCTCAACCACTAGGGAGTGTACAAGACAGAATTCGCCTTACTGAGCAAGGTGAAATCATAGCAGCTAAATATGGTAATAAAGATGCTGCATATTATAATTTAGAAACATTATTCTCTGCAGTGATTGAAAGAATGAATGCTGATAAAGAAAATATTGATATTCGGGATATTCCAGAAATTAAAGAAATGATGGATGAAATAGTTGAGGATAGTTATAAAGCTTATCGTAAATTAGTATTTGAAAATCCAAACTTTTATAATTATTTCTTTGAAGCAACACCAATAAAAGAAGTATCTAGTTTAAACATAGGATCTCGTCCTGCTTCTCGTAAAAAGATAACGGATATTGGAGGTTTAAGGGCTATACCTTGGGTATTTTCTTGGTCACAAAGTAGAATAATGTTACCAGGTTGGTATGGGGTTGGTACTGCATTCTCTAATTTTATAAAAAAAGATAGTAAGAATATTGATAAACTACGTAGTATGTATAAAAATTGGCCATTCTTCACTTCATTATTATCTAATGTTGATATGGTAATGTCTAAATCAGATATGGAAATAGCAAAAGAATATGCTAATTTATGTAAAGATCCAAATACTAAGGATGTTTATAATGAGATATTAAAAGAATGGGAATTAACTAAACAAGTAGTATTATCTATATCTGAACATAAAGAGTTTTTAGAAGATAATACATATTTAACTAAGAGTTTAGAAAATAGATTACAATATTTTAATACATTAAATCTATTACAAATAGAGCTTATTAAACGAGCAAGAGAAGAGGAAATACTGGAGTCACAAATAAACACAATTCATATAACTATAAATGGAGTAGCGACTGGA
>CAUSKO010000043.1:0-10137 GCA_963532255.1 uncultured Gemella sp.
AAGTTGAAACAAATGGTCAAATCGGTGTAGAAAACAAACTTACTAAAGAAGATATTGAAAGAGCAGCAGGTATTATCGTTGCTGCCGATAAAAAAGTAGAAGTTGCTCGTTTTAATGGACGACCAACAATTATGACAAAAGTTGCTGATGGTATTAATAAACCAAAAGAACTAATTCAAACTATTTTAGATGGTAAAGCACCAATTTATAATCACGATGGAGTAGAAGATACAGCAGAGGATTCTGCTGGAGATGAAAGTATTTGGCGTCGAGCTTATAAACACCTGATGGAAGGTGTAAGTAATATGCTACCATTTGTAGTAGCTGGTGGTATTCTTATTGCGATATCATTTATTTGGGGTATTAACTCATTTAACCCAGAAGATACAAGCTATAATAAATATGCTGAAGTGTTTTTCTACTTAGGTAAAATTTCATTTAGTATGATGTTACCAATCCTTGCTGGATTCATTGGACGTAGTATTGCTGATAGACCAGGGTTTATCGTTGGTATGGTAGGTGGTATCTTAGCTGATCCAAGTATTCTTAGTCTGAAAAGTGATGTATTAGCGTATACACCATCAGGTTTCTTAGGTGCGTTAGTAGCTGGGTTCTTAGCAGGAGGAATAATTTCGTTCCTTAAATTAGCGTTCAAATGGATGCCTCGTTCATTAGATGGAATTAAACCAATCTTCTTATTCCCTATCTTAGGGTCATTAATCATGGGATTATTAATGATTTATGTAATTAACGCTCCAATGGCATCAGTTATGGTAGGGTTACAATCATTCTTATCAGGTTTAAGTGGAAGTGGAAAATTCATCCTTGGTTTCGTAGCTGCGGCAATGATGGCTATCGATATGGGTGGTCCAATTAATAAAGCGGCATATGTAACAGGTACAGCTTTACTAACTGCTTCAGGAACAGCAGGAAGTGATGTAATGGCGGCAGTAATGATTGGTGGTATGGTACCTCCATTAGCGATTGCTGTTTCAGCAACAATTAATAAATCTATCTGGCCAAAATCTCAACGTAGTGGAGCATTAGTGAACTATGTAATGGGATTAGCATTTATTACTGAAGGAGCTATTCCGTTTGCGGCAAGTAATCCATTACGTGTAATTCCACCATTATTCTTATCAAGTGGTGTTGCAGGAGCATTAAGTATGGTATTTGGTTCTGTATCGAAAGCTCCACATGGTGGTATCTTTGCAATAGCAGTAGGTGCGGTAAGTAATCCATTAATGTACTTACTTGCATTAATAGTAGGTGCGTTATTAGGTGCAGTATTATTAATTGCTTCACTAAATTTCAGAAAAAATAAATAGTATTTAATAGCGAAAATCCTTAAAGTTTAATAGACTTTAAGGATTTTTTTATTATACTAACTAAAACTTCCCCAGTAGCTAGTTCGAACATTGTTTTTGCAGTTTCCTGTAGCCATATAACGGCGTTGATTAGAATATGAGAGATAGCTAATCCATACAAAACCTTCATTCATAACATAGCTATCATAGTTGACCTTTTCACCATAGGAGTAGTTAGCGACGACGTGACCTTGGATGCTAGGTTTATCTCGAACGTTAATCGAGGTAACATTAACTTTGAATTGTCCAGTTTCTTCTGTTCGTTGCCAAGCATCTTCGTTGTCATAGCTAGGTCGAATAAAACCTACTAAATGAGTATCATCTCTTGTCATCATTTTTGCTGTGCCACCTCGCGAAGGTGTGCCGTCAACGTTTTGTTCTACAGAGGTAATCACATTACCTTGTACTTTAATTACGATGCCTACATGTCCATATATATCCCAAGTTCCCCATTGCCAAATAGCTATGTCCCCAGGAGCTATAGTAGTTTGTCCTTTAAAATATCTGAGCCATCCTTTAGGAAGTGGATTTTTTAAATAATCAATAGCATTGCCGAACATACGATAATTACCGAAGTATTGTGTGTATGCCATAGTAAGATCTACGCACTGAGCACCATACATTCCGTCCATATCAATCCAGCGATAAAGATTGTTTTTAGCCCAATTAACCATGGTTTCTTGTGTAGCCATAAAAGTCCTCCATTATTTTAAGTTAGTAGTTTTACTATCTAGTTTGATTTCGATTATTTTAATTAAATCATTAACGCTTTTTCCTATGTTTTGTAAGGTTTTATCCAGTTTAACTATAAAAAATACCGCAACAAATATAGGAAAACCTACAGTATTAATAAAATTAAGAATATCCATAATAAAAAAAGGTGCGACTTTCGCCGCACCCGCCTCCTTCCAAATTATTGAAGAACAGTTTCTTCTGTAGTTACATAAGAGGCTTTTTTAAATTCTGCTAAAGTACGTTTTTCATTATTAAAAACTTTTGTAGCAATAATTTTTTGACCAACAGCCTCTGCTTCTGCTTTTGTTAAATTATCTTTTGGATGATTTAATGAAATATGATAAGATTTTTTATCTGCAGTAGTGAAGTATAAATTTAATTTTTTTTCCATAGTTTATTTCTCCTTTATTAAATAAGTTCTTTAGTTGTTACAGTAATATTGTCGATAGTTTTAGCTAAAAGTTTCCCGATATTATCTCCAACATCTTTTAAAGTAGCTTCATCGACAGTTGTATTAGCATCAAAAGTATAACTTTTTATAACTTGCTTTTCACCTTTTTCCTCAGCGTAATTTAATTTTAAAACTTTTTTTAGTATTCTCATGTTATTATCTCCTTTATTATGTTTTATTATTTTGTCTTAGGCCTTTGACACTATATATATCGAAATAAAAAGGAAAAATTCCCAAAAATAAATAAAAAAAATTGATGAACTTATTGTGAAATTGTAATGAAAATATGGTATAATATAGCACATCAAGAGTGTAATTATGTTTGAAGGAGAATTAAACATTTAAAGAAGTTTTAATTAGTATTAAGGTACAAATACTATAATGTAAGGTGATAGGTTTTGAAAAATGTAAGTTTAGTATTGGAAATTTTGAAAAAAATAAAAAAGAAGGACTGATAGAAAATGAAAGATAATAGATTGATAAAAGTGTTATGGGGAATTGTTCTAGCAATCTTTTTATGCAGTGCTATCTTTATAGGGATAAGTTACTTCTCTGGGGGAGATAGTTCATCTAGCAAAAAATCAAACGATAATCCGACAACAGAAACGTCAAAAGATGAAGATAAAGATAAGGACAAAGATAAAGATAAAGACAAGGACAAAGAGTCTTCATCTGAGGATAATAAAGATAGCAACTCTTCATCTGAAGATAATAATGCGGATGAACAAAGCTATAATGAAGGTCAAGGGTCAAGTGACAATTCTTCTAGTAGCTCAACTGATGTCAATTCATCAAACGGTAGTTCAAACTTAAATAGAGATAACAACTCAAATAGAAATAATAATTCATCAAATAACAATTCAAGAAGAGCCAATACAAGTAGCAATACCAACAGAAATACTAATACATCAAAACCAAGAGAAGAATCTAATGCTTCAACATCTTCAACACCAGGTACATTTAAAAACTCTCAAGATGCACACAAATATGCTAACGAGGAAATTGGTCGTTTAGCTAAGGAGAATAAAAAAGGTTACGAATACACTTTAGGACGTAATAATAAAGGTGAAGTAACTGTAAATATTAAACAAAAATAATAAGTGAAACTAACTTAAGTTGTGTGCAAGTACAGGGCTTAAGTTAGTTTTTTTAAAAATTAATGTTCTAATAATATATTGTAAAAGCTCGATATAAAAACAATTATTGTTGTTTATAGAGCGAAGAAAAATCATTTAAATAACACTAAAAATAGAAAATTTATATAAATCTTAGCTAATTATTAAAAATAGTGTTATAATAGAATATGAAAATTATCTGATAGAGGAAAAACTAACTATGAAAAATAATAAACTATTTAAAATATTGATAGGGCTTGTATCTGCAATAGTTGTTGTAGGTGTAGTCTATCTTGGTGTTAGTTATTTTAATGGAGAAGATAATCAGAAAAAGACTGATAACCAAGTTACAGAAAAGAATGAAAGTAAAAATGAAGATACATCAAATAAAAAAGAAGAATCATCAAACAAGAATGAAGAGAAAAAAGAAAATAACGTTGAGTCTAATCAAGAAAGTCAAGAAAATCAACAACAATCTTCTTCTCAATCTAAATCATCAAACAATAGTAATGTTCAAAATGTGATTACTAGTCCAAGTCAAGGTTCAAACAGTTCTAATTCGTCAAATAACGGAGTAATAAAATCACAAGAATATGCTGGGAAAAAGATTTCTGGTAATGAGGGATTAGGAACAACAGGGAAAGTGTTTAAATCACAAAAAGAAGCTATGGAATTTGGTAATAGTGAGGTTGCGCGTCTTGCTAAAGAAGATCGCAAATCAAGACAATTCTCAGTTAGTAAAGTAGCTGCAGATGATGGTTCTATATTAGGGTGGACTGTTGATATATATTTAGATAATACAGTTACGTCTAATAGTAATGATAAAAAAGAGAGCAACTAGATTTTTCTAGTTGCTCTATTAAAATTAGGATAGAATTATGAATACTCTTTACACTTCAAATATATCATAATAGAATTGTATAGTCAAATAATTAAAAGTGCTTAAATTAATGAGGAAAAATATGCGTATAGGAATAATAGCTGAATTTAACCCACTTCATAGTGGTCATAAATATTTAATAGATCAAGCAAAAAATATAATAGAAAAAAATGGTAATGGAGAAATTATCTGTGTGATGAGTGAATTTTTCACGCAAAGAGGAGAAGTAGCTTTAGTAGATGGTTACATTAGAGCGGAAGAAGCTATTCGTGCAGGGTGTGATATGGTGATTGCACTTCCGTATTTAGCAAGCGTAGCTTATAGTGATGATTTCGCCAAAAAAAGTATAGAAATTTTGTCGAATTCAGGGATTACACATCTAATTTTTGGAACAGAAGACACTTCGATAGAAACATTTGAGGAAATTTATACTAAGCAACAAAACATAACAGAAGAGGAATATAGAGAGTTGTTAAAACAAGGATATAACTTTGCAACTATCAATAGTAAAATACTTGGATTGCAAAATGATATTCCAAATTTTATATTAGCGTATAGTTATTATAAAAATATTCGTAAATATACACCTCATATTAAACTTTTACCAGTTAAAAGGGAAGGTCAAGGTTTAAATAAAGAAGAATTAGAAGATAAAAAATTCCTAAGTGCTACAGCAATAAGAAAAAATATAAAAGACAAAATGGTAACAAACTATTTATCTAAAGAAATGATTGAAGGTATTAAAGAGAGTAAAGTTTTAACAGAAGAAGATTTTTTCGAATTAATAAAATATAAGATACTATCTCTAGGGAAAGTAGGGTTAAAAAACATATATGATGTCAATGAGGGATTAGAAAATAGAATATATGATATGGTGAATACAGCCGCTAACTATCAAGAGCTAGTAAATAGTATATCTACAAAAAGATATAGTAAAAAGAAAATCCAAAGAATATTGTTACACATATTAACTAATACGACAAAAGATGATTATAATGAGTTTTTTGAAACGAAGGTATTTAGAGTGCTAGCGGCTAAAGAAGATAAGGCTAGCATAATACGAGAAATAAACAACAAAGGCGAAATAACTTTAGTACCGGTTCTAAATAGTAAAACAAGTGGATATTTTGCTCATGATATAAAAGTAGCGCGTATATATAATTTAAAAGCACAACAAGATGATATATTTAGAAAAAATATTATATTAGTAAAATAAAAAAAGAGTTACTTGAAATTAAATTCAAGTAACTCTTTTTATGAGTTATGTTCAATATAAAATTCTTTGTTTTTATTTTTATGAGAGCGAGAAGCGATAAAGTATACCACTAATAAGAATATTGCAGTAATTACCCAGTTCACAGAGTCCGCTAGACAAATAGCTAAGAAACCAAATGAGTCTGTAAGGAAGATTACGATAACAACACGGTTGATTAGCTCAATAATACCAGCCATCATAGCTGTAATAGGGAAGCCGTATCCTTGTAAAGCACTACGATATAGAATAATTAACCCTAAAGGAATATAGGCTAGAGTTACGTTATTAAAGTAAGTAATCGTAGCGTGTGTTAACTCTTCGTTAGGTTCAGTAGTAAATAACGAAATAAAGTTTGGTCCGTAAAATCTAATTACAAACGTGCTGAATATTGCGCAACCGATAGTAATTAACGTTGTAGAACGAACAGCTCTAGGTATACGATACATTCTTTTTGCACCTATATTTTGACTGATAAAGGTAGAAATAGCAGTTCCTAAAGCAACATAGACGTAAGATACGATATTCTGGATACGAATACCTACACTATAACCTGCAATATAGTTAGTTCCAAATCCGTTAAGAAATTTTTGAACAACAATTAGTCCGATGCCAGTAAAAGAAAACTGCATACCCATAGGAGCGCCTTGTAAAATAAGGTTTTTCATATAAGAAAGATCAATAGTAGTGTCTTTCTTAGTAAGTCTAATTTGTGGATATTTTCTGTTAATATAAATATAGCAACAAAGTGCTGAAGTTGCCTGTGCGATAATTGTTGCCACGGCACTACCTTCAACACCCCAGTTAAATATTGCGACAAAAACATAGGCTAAAATCGCATTAATCACTACTGAAAGTAGTAAAAATAAAACAGGGGTAAAGCTATTACCGATACTCCTAAGGGTAGCTGCAAAAAGGTTATAGATTAAAGAAGAAGCGCATCCTATATACAATATAAATAAAAATCTATGAGCTCCATCGAATAATTCTGCTGGTGTGCTAATAAGTTCTAGTAGGTAAGAGTTAACTAATGATAAAACAATAGTAAACACTATACCGATAATAACAGATAAAATAATAGAGTTAAAGAAATACTTTCTAAACTCTTTAAAATCACCAGCACCAAAGCTTCTTGCCATAATAACTCCAAATCCATAGGCAGAGCCTATAAGAAATCCCATAACAATAAAGTTAATAGGGTTAGCAACCCCAACAATTGCAATTCCACTTTCTCCAACATAATGTCCAAGAATAATAGAATCTATAATTAGGTATAGATTTTGAAGTAATCCTCCTATAAAAATAAAAACAGAAAAGTGTATAATTTTTGATAATATAGGACCAGTAGTCATATCATTCATAAAAACACCTCTTTTCAATTGTTTACAAAGTTCTAAATATGTTGAGATAGAACATCATAAATAATTTTAAACTAGAATAATTGTAAAATCAATTGAAAACAAAAAGGTATTTCAGAAGAAAGTGTATCTTCAAAAATAAATTGTACTAAGATTTGACTATACATTTCTCTTGAAACACCTTTTGAGGGGAGTTTTGTTATTAATATTTTTAATTATTTTTTACATTAAGTAAAGTGACGCTACATTTCTTTTTTATGCTATTTAATAAGCGGTATCCCTGCGACTTTGATATTTTTCTTATCTTAATAGTTTCATCAAAGTCATTAGTCTTCATAAATGTTTTAAAAAAACTTTTTTCTTTCTCTGTTAATTCGCTGTTTATACTCGAAAAAAATTCAAACTTTATTATATTAAAATCAGGTTCAGAAAACAAAGTAGTT
This sequence comes from uncultured Gemella sp., assembly GCA_963532255.1. GTDB lineage: Bacteria > Bacillota > Bacilli > Staphylococcales > Gemellaceae > Gemella. Next base: position 7,602 of record CAUSKO010000043.1, read on the forward strand.
TTCTCTACTTCTTCAAAATTAATTATTTTTTGTCGATTTCTTCGACGAATTTCATCGATAATTTTTCTTTTCATTGTAGAAAAACAAAATTTATCGAAATCCATTTTTTTAATCTCCCCAGCTTCTAGTATTAAAAAGCTAACCAGTAATCCATCTAATGCAAACCCATAGAACTCCCTATAATCTTTAGGTGCAATATTAACTTTCTTTAATGCTAATAGTATTAACTGTTGCTTTTCTTCAACTAGATTTTGAAATTCTTCTTCTTGTTGTTCAGAAAGCGTGTAGACTTTCATACTTTTTTACCTCCCTAGAAAATAACTCCCCTCATATATATACCTTAAAAAAATTAAGGTTTGTAACAAAAAAATTAATAATAATCATCAAATTTACTAAGATCTTGTTTTAACTTTTTAAGTATTTTATCCCTTTGTCTGCTTATAGCCATAGCGTTAGTATGTTTTAGAGTAGCTAACTCTCTTAGAGAATAATTTTTAAAATATATACCAAGTATTATTAGTTTATCACTGCTATCTAGTTTATTTATAGCGTTGTATAAGGCGGTATAAATTTCTTTCATCTCATATAGTTGGTTAGGTAAACTTCTAGTATCTCTAATCTGATTAACGGCGTTAAAACTTTCGGTATCATAGCTGGAAAAATGTATTAATTTATTTTTTTGATCTAATTTTTTAATATAGTAAAATCTATTATCTATGATTTTCAGTAGATTGTATTTTCTCTGTGAGATAAATATTTTTTTCTTATTTACTATGATAAATTTTTTCACAATTTATTCTCCTTTATGTAAAATTAGTAAAAAAGTATAAACATAAAGAAGAAAAGAGATGTTAAAAGGTACTAATAATTATATAATATTTCTCAAAAAATGAAAATGCTAGATAAAAACATACAATTTAAAATTTTACTATAATACAAAATAACTATATATAATTATAGATTTATGTTATAATAGTCTCATATTTATAAAAAGGAGATTAGTATGCAACCATTTAAAAGAACAACAGAAAAAGTTTTAGCGTGGATATCTAATACATTGTTATTTTTATTTACAGGTATGTTGGCGTTAATTATCTTCACAGGACTTGGGGAAGAAATATCAAAATCACCGGATTTTATAAGAGGATTTTTAAGTGAAGCGGGAAGTGGAGCGACGGCAGCGGATGCGACGACTGCGGTTAATCTTGTTTTAAAATTATCATTTGGTGTTTATTTAGTACTGTCTATATTAGCCTTGATTGCGACTTTAACTATGAAGTCTAGAATAGTATCGGGAGTGTTATTTATCTTGGCTGCACTGGGAGTAGCATTTTGTTCTGCATTAGTATTTTTCCCAATATATATAATGTACTTAATCGTTGGAATTATGTTATTTGTAAGAAAAGAGCCGGAGCAATTGCCGTTTAATCCGTATATGAGTAACGGAGGATATCCTTACAGTACGCAAAACAATCAGAATAATCAAGGGCAAGATACATTTAGCCAAAACGTAGATGGTACAAACTATCAAACAACAAATACTCAAAACAATACTGAAGAAAAAGTAGATAAAATAGAATATCTATAAAATTAAAGAGGAGTCGACAAATTGTCAACTCCTCTATTTTAATATGTATTATGAAAATCTTGCCTTGATAGTATTTGGTATATTTTCGTAAATCTTAATAGTTACAAAGAATAAAAATGTAACTAACGCACCTTTAATAAGGTTAAATGGAATAATTCCTGCAGTAACGATAGTTTTAACATTTTTTGCTATATCAGATAAATCCATAATATAACCGTATGCTGGTAAAAGGACAAAGTAGTTAAGTAAAGCCATAAATGCTGTCATAACAATAGTAGCTATTACTCCACCGATAATAATTTTAGTAAATCCTTTTTTATAAAATAGAATAAGAATACTAAGGAAAATTAATTCGACAGCTATGTTAGCTATTGACCCAACTGGCTCGTGAGAAACAAACACAAAATGCAGGAAGTTTTTTAGTAACGACACTAAAAGCGCATGTTTGTAGTCTATTAATAATAGAGCCATAAATAATGGTATAAAAGTAAAATCAAACTTTAGAAATGGTGGTAAAAAGGGTACTGCAAAACTAAAGAAAGATAGAATTAGTGCAATAACTGCAAGCATACCACTTAAAGTAAGTGAATGAATATTTTTTTTGTACATATTGAACCTCTTTCCATCTCCATAGGCAAAAAAATAACCGCCTTCCTATTATATAAAGGTGATGCAAATAAGGGTAGGTAAACAAATCTATCAAGGATAGATAAACTTCTTATTCTTAGTTACATCACGCCTTAAATAATATATTAAAGCGGGACTAAAGGTATTGTTAATTCATTTAAAATGAGAATTGAAAGTATCATTAAAAAAATGTATATCAATTAACAAGTTAAGTAAATGTTACTATATCTTCTATCATCCAGACTGTACTGTCGGTTTTGGAATTGCACCAAATCAGCTTGCGCTCGCGGACTATAACCGCCGGTCGGGAATTTCACCCTG
>CAUSKO010000044.1:0-9959 GCA_963532255.1 uncultured Gemella sp.
ATTTCTTCATTTCTATAGTCAATATTTTCACTAGCTAAATAGTTTAAAAAGCGTCTAATACTAACATATCCTTCTTTAGCTATAATTATATGATCTAGCATTTCTATCCCTATTATATCTCCTACTTCCATTAAGTTAATCGTTGTTCTTATATCTTCAACTGAAGGTGTTGCATCTCCACTAGGATGGTTATGAATACACACTATACTTGCTGCACTATTTTTAATAGCCATTTTAAATACTTCTCGTGAATGAACAATAGATGTAGATAAACTTCCTTTAAATACCTCACGCTGTTGAATAATCTTACCTTTAGTATTTATATCCAAAACTATAAATACTTCTTGTGTTAGGTTTTCTACCGATGATTTTAAATATCTAGCGATTGATTCTGGACTAGAACATTTTACATCTAACACATTTGTAGCATATATTCTTCGCGCAAATTCAATATTCGCTAGTATATGAATTGCTTTTTCCGTTCCTATTCCTTTGTGTTTAGTTAGCTCATCAAAAGTTACATCTCTAAGATTGGTTATTCCTCCTACATCTTTTAAAATACTATCTGCCAATTCAATTACATTTTGATTCTTAATTCCCGTTCTAAGCAAAATAGCTAAAATTTCTTTATCACTAAGTGCTGTCGCTCCGAATTTTCTAAATTTTTCTCGAGGGCGATCATCTTCACAAAACTCCTTTATTGTATAACCACTTACCATAACAATCCCTCCCTTATTAATATAATTGTTAAATAACTAAGTGTAATAAATGGTACTAACGGTATTTTAGTTCCCTTTTTAACTTTTTTTAAAATCAATAATGAAAGTGCAAAAAATCCAGCATAAACAAATGTAAATGCTAATAAATATATTCCTTCAAAAATATTTAAGTTTATGGCTAAAACACAATATACTTTTATATCGCCATAACCTAAACCACCTTTTGATAGATAATATAGTATATGAAAAAGTAAAATAAGAAATAAAAAATTAAAAATATCAAAAAAGTAAAAGTTGTTAATTAGGAGAATAATATTCAACAGTAATAGAAGAAAAAATAATTCATCTAGTATTTGTAAATATTTTATATCTTCTATAGAAATATAAATTAATAAAATTAAAATATACGTATGAAGTAATGTTACAAAGACAAAATTATCTTCAAAAACAAAATATAAAATAATTATACTAGCTGTAAAAAATTCGTACAAAAATATATCAAATGGAATTTTAGCACTGCAATAACTGCAACGTCCTCGTTTAAACAAAAAACTAAAAATAGGTATTAAGTCAAAAGGTTTTAGCTGTCTTTTACAACTTGCACAGCTACTACTCTTAGATAAATAGTCAAGCTTATTTTCAGTATCAACTAAACACTTAATTGAGCTTGATAAAATTAAACTAACTATAAGTATAAAAGGTTTAAAAATATAACTTTCCATAATAATTCTCCCTAATTAATTTCCCTTATATTATTTTACCATATTTTTTCATATAAAAAAACAACCCAAATAATTAATATTTGAGTTGCTTCTTTTTTAATTTTAAGTTGTGATTGTACTATTGTACAGGTAATACTGCTCCATTCCATTTTTCTTGCATGAATTTCTTAGTATCTTCTGATCTTAGTGCTTCTAGAATTTTCTTAACAACAACTTTATCTTTATCCCCTTCACGAACTGCAAGGATGTTTCCGTATGGGTTATCTGAAGTTGCAGCTTCTACTAAAATCGGATCTTTAGCAGCGTTTAATCCATTATCAACAGCGAAGTTAGCATTGATAGAAATTAAATCAGCTTCATCATTTTCATAGTATTTAGTCATTAAAGCTGGATCATTTTCATAGCTGAATTGTAAGTGTTTAGGGTTTTCAGCGATATCATCAAAAGTAGCAGTTACTGGATCAACACCATCTTTAACTTTTACTAAACCTTTAGATGCTAATAATTTGATTACACGTCCCCATTCAGCTTTGTTGTTACTTACGTAAACTTTAGCTCCGTCTTTAAGGTCAGCTACATCTTTAACACGTTTAGAGTATAAACCGATTGGTTCTAAGTGAACAGCACCAGCGTCTTCAATTTTGTATCCATTTTCTTTAATTGCATTTTTTAGGAATGGTACGTGTTGGAAGTAGTTGATGTCGATTTCTTTTTCATTTAACGTTTTGTTAGGAATGTAGTAATCTTGATAAGTAACGATATCTAATTTAATACCTTCTTTTTCTAGTTGTGGTGCCACGTGCTCTAATAATACTGCGTGAGGTACGTTAGTTGCACCAATTTTTACTGTTACAGGATTGTTTGGATCTAATTTTTCTGCATTAATCCCTTTCTTTTCTTCTTTAGATGATGACGAACATCCAATTAAAACAAATCCAAGTACGAAACTTGTTACTAATAGTAGTAGTTTTTTCATTTGAGTTTTCTCCTTTTAAATTATTTTATTTTTTTGTTATATTTAGTAAGTTTTGGAAATAAAAAAACCCCCCTACTCTCCTGAGAGAATAAGGGCGAAATCAATTTCACGGTACCACCTTACTTTTCGTAAATATACGAACTCAATCACTACTTTAAAGATACGGGTCTAGAATATATCTTAAAATAATGTGCGTTTGTAACGTAACGCTTACGAAAAAAGCTCGGATTAAACTAAAACTCACTTTTTTTACCATTCAAACCATTTTCACATATAATCTGCAATGTGTGCTTTCACCTATTCACACTCTCTGTAAAAGTTTTTATATGTTACTTATTCAAATATTGGTAACTATTAACTTGAGTAAATAATATCATTTATCTTTTATTGTGTCAATACTTTTTTTGAAAAATTTTTCCACTAAGAAAACAAGAAACCGATTTCTTATTTACAGTTGTTCATTTTATAGCTACAAAATATTTTTTTGAAAATATTCTATTTTTTATTATTTTTAAACATTAACAATAGCCAATTATTATTTTAAGTTATTTTCTTCTAACCACTTGTTAATTACGCTTACTGTAACATCTCTAAATTTTGGTGCTTCATACATATGGTCTGATCCTTGTATTATTTCTAATTTCGAATTTTTATATTTTTTAGCAGTTGCTTTAGCGATGTTAGGATTTACCATTTTATCATCTGTTCCTGTTATAACTAACACTGGTTCTTTAATTTTATCAAAATCAACATAAGCACCTTTTTGTTTATCTAAGAATGGTAATGCCATTTGGAAATATGTAAACCCTGATTCAGGTACAAGTTTAGCAAATTCTCTTTCTTTATCCTCTGAATCTTGATTATTCATACAATAATCACAAAATGCATGTTTATATGGTGGCATTGATTTTTTCCAGAATCCCCATCTTAAGAAGTGTTTATAGAAACATACAATCATACTAGGATAAAATGCAAAAATACCTGCAGCTGGAGCAGTTCCCATTAAAATAAGACCTTCTACTTTTGTTTTCACACCAACTAGCTGTGCTATTAATCCCCCTAATGAATGCCCTAGTACAATAGGTGGTTCATCTAGGCTTTCTACTAACTCAACTATATCTTCAACATAATCATTTAAACTAACCTTTGCGACTTTTTCTTCTACTTCTTTATAAGGTAAATCGTGATAACGCAAGCTAGGAGTATGAACTCTTAAACCTAATTTCTCTAATTCCGTAGCAAACTCTCCCCATACACTTCCGTCACACCATGTTCCATGAATTAAAACTATATCTTTCATTTACTTACCTCCAACTTTATAAGTTATATATTTATTATACTCTAAATTACACTAAATTAAAAAAATTTATATGTTTAACAAAAAAAGAATATACTTAACGTATATCCTTTTTTGATTTTGGAGGCTTAATTAAATTGTTTTAACATTAAGGATACTTCTTTTTCAATATCATCAGCATATGAAATTGCTGAAATGATTGAAACACCTTCTATTCCGGTATCCATAATAGATTTTATTTTATCTCTATTTATTCCGCCTATTGCCACTATAGGTAAACTTTTATCTAGTTCTCTAATTTGTTTTAAGCCAGTATATCCTATAGCTTTTCCTGCATCATCTTTTGAAATAGTAGAAAATACAGGTCCTACCCCAATATAATCTACCACACTCAAATTAGAAGATTTATACTCTAGTTCATCTCCAATTGATAAACCTAATATAGCATTTGGCATTTTCTCTCTTATTAATTCAACATCGCTATCTTCTTGTCCAACATGAACTCCGTCAGCATTTAGCTTTAAAGCAAGTTCTACATCATCATTTACAATAAACGGAACGTTATAATTTTTACATAACTTCTGAATTTCACGAGCAAGGTCTTCTTTCTCTTTACCTTCTAATGCACCCTTACCTTTTTCTCTAAATTGAAATAATGTTACCCCTCCTGCCAAAGCTTTTTCAACTACTTCTAATAAATTTCTTCCATTACAAGTAGTTGTTCCACAAATAAAATATAACTTCAAACTCTCTGGATTAAACATATTTTTTCACCTTCTTGTGTAATGAAATGTCTCCATCTGTGACTTCATATAATGAATTTATAAATTCTACCTTATAAGTACCTGGTAGATGACCATTAGGTCTTTTTTCAGCAAGTTCTCCAGCTATGTTATAAGCCAGCAATGAAGTTTCTAATGACTTAAAGACATTATCTTTATCAAGTCCAATAAAACTTGCTACAACTGCCCCTAACAGACAGCCTGTTCCTATTACTTTTGGCATCATAGAACTACCATTGTGGATAGTGATTACTTCACCAGCTACTGCAATAGCATCAACCTCTCCTGTTACAACAATAGGAATATTATATTTCTTATTAGCTAATAAAGCTAATTCACCAATATTATCAACATTGGCACTATCTACACCTTTAGAAGCTATATCTAAACCTACTAATGAACCTATTTCCCCTGCATTTCCTCGAATAGCTGATATTTTATAGTTTTCTAATAAATCATCTACTACTCGTTTTCTATATGCACTTGCCCCACATGCTACTGGATCTAGTACGGCAGGCACATTATATTTTTCGGCAATTTTTAAAGCATCACGATACAGCTGCCAATTATCATCTGTCAGTGTTCCTATATTAATTAATAGTCCACCTGCATATTTTAATAAATCTTCTAAGTCATCTTTAAACTCACTCATCGCTGGTGAGGCACCTAACGCGACCAGTCCATTAGCTGTAAAGTTTTTTACAACATCATTAGTTATACAAATAACTAATGGTGCTTTTTCTTTTAATAGTTTTAAACTGCTCATATTTTTTTACTCCTTATATGCTATATGATTTACCGGTCCACTTCCATGTCCGAGTTCTGGTGCATTTTGAATTGCTGCAGTTATAAACTTCTTGGCAATATCTACCGATTTTTCTAGACTATTACCTTTTGCTAATTCTGCAGTAATTACTGCAGAAAAAGTACATCCCGTTCCATGTGTATGTTTTGTATTTATTCTTTCACTTTCCCATATATGAGGTGAATCGTTTCTAGTAAACAAATAATCTTTAGCCTTACCTTCTAAATGTCCACCTTTTATAATTACAGATTTACATCCTACTTCTTTTAAAATAAATTTTCCTGCTTTGTTAACATCTTCTTCAGTTACTATTTTAAAACCTACTATTTCTTCAGCTTCAGGAATATTTGGTGTGATTATTGTAGCCAAAGGTAATATTTCATTTTTCAAATGGTTTCTCGCATTACTATCAATCAGTTTATCACCACTTGTTGCTACCATAACTGGATCAACTACATAAGCAATATCTTCAGATAAATACTTTTTTACCACTTCCATTATTTCTACATTTGCTAACATTCCAGTTTTTATTGCGTTAGGTGTAATATCAGAAAAAACACTGTTAAGTTGTGCATCTAAAATATCTAAAGGAACATTATGTATTTTTTGTACTCCTAGCGTATTTTGGGCAACAACACTAGTCACAACAGCCATTCCGTAAACACCTCTAGCTTGAAAGCTCTTTAAATCAGCCATTATTCCTGCTCCTCCAGTAGGATCAGTTCCAGCTATAGTTAATGCAATATTAAGCCTAGTCATAACTTACACCTCTAATTCCCATCGTTCTTGTGTATAAGACATATTAAAGAAACGACGTTCATGTTCACAACTCTCTAAGAAATTTTTAATAAGACGTTGTTTACCTTCTTCACTCATAAATTCTGCTTCACGGTTTATTATTTTATAATACTCAGTAAGTACTACGTCAACTAAACCGTCAGCATAAAACTCTACCCAGAATTTTAAAGGATGATCTTCTGCTAGGTTATGATTTGCTAAAATTTTTCTAGCAACCATTTTATAAATCCATGGGCACGGTGCCATTGCACTTAAAGCTTCTGCCATTCCAAATGCAAATACATTATAATACATATGTTTTATATAATGGTCTGCAGAAGGATACCACTCTCCTCCTTTAATTATTTCTTGATAATCTCTACCAACATAATCTGCCAAATTCTTATGAGCGGCAATCTCTTCATTCAGAACAAAATTAATTTGATCTAAAAAGAAATTTTTCTCATCTTTATCATTACTTTTTGCCAAAAGTATTGCATATATATCACTAAAATTTTCTAAATATAATGCATCAGCTTTTAAGTAATGTTCTACAGCCTCATAAGATAAATCAGCATTAATTAATCCTTGTATAAAGCCATCATTGTATATTTTATCAACGATTGGTAATGCTTTTTCCTCCATAATTTCAGTAATAAGTTTCATTGGTGTATTCCCCTTTCGAATAATAAATTTAAATATAAAATATCCTCACTATTGACAAATAAAAAAGCCCTCTTACTAACGCAAGAGAACAATGAAAATTTATTACGAATAAAAAATTATTCTTTATAGAATAACCCTATTTATATCCATTCACATTTCCTACGCTAGCATTATCTAGTTCAGGTCAAAGGGTCTAACAACGTTATCTCAGCCATTGGCTCCCCTAGTGTTTTATATTTAATTACATCTATCTTAACAGAAATAATTTTTGTTGTCAAAAATTAGAAATCGTTTTATTAGTATTAGTTAACATAATTTATAGATTTTTAAGTCAACATAACTTGTTATAAATGTGTCTAAATTGTGAATTTTTATGTATTTTTTTGTGTATAAATCAACGTTTTTTCAATTTTATTAATAATAATTATCATTTGCATCTTTAATTCATAAAGGATTTGTATTATAATATTGATAACGATTATCTTAATCGATTAAAACGAATCCAATAAAGGAGATATATTTAATATGAAAAATAATACTTTATTAAAGGTGCTATCAGCTACAGCTATATTCTCTGCTTTAGCTGCAATTGAAGCATACGATCATGATGATTTTGCATTTGCTGCTGATGAGAATCCTGTTGTAGCTACAACAAACAGCCCTGCTACAACTAATAAACCTGTTACTAACAATGCAGCTACTAGTAATACTCCTGCAGTTGCGAATGCGAACGCTAAACCAACAACTAAACAAGATGTAAAAAATCTTAAAAATGGTGAATATTTAATCGATGTAAAAGCGACTAACTTTGCAACTGGTGGTCCTTCTATGGCTGCAGCTGCTATAAAAGCAGATGAAACTAAACTAACAGTTAAAGATGGAAAATATTCTGTTGATATCACATTCCAACCTATTAGTAGAGATATGAACGGAAAACAATTCAAAGGTTATTTAGGAGATTTAAAATACTATGATAGTAATGTAGAAAAACAAAATGTAAATAGTTCTACTCCTAAAGAAGCAACTATAGTTGAAAGTTATAAAGAATCAGAAAAAGACGATTACTTTGATACATATAAAAGTAAATATCCTGAACGAAAAGCTTATCCAAAAGTAATGTCATATTCTATCGACAAAAACAAAATCGATTCTAATAATAAATTAGAAACATACAATGAAGTCTATGTTCCTGTTATGGATTCTCTAATGCCTGGATTTGGGTTAGGAAACCAAAAACTAACTCTTACTTTCGACTTCAACACTATTAAAGAAAAAGTTACAGCTAATAACTATGAAGCTGCAACATACAAAAATCCAAACAAAGATAAAGAGTATACTGGAACTCCTCTGAAAAAAGAATTCCCTCTTAATGTACAAGGTCACTTAAGAAACGCTAATAATAATGATGAAGAGTCATTATATGGTCCTGCACTAGATAGCAATGTAAAAGTTGAAAAAACTGGTGATAAATATAAATATACATTTAGACTTAAACCAGGTTTAGCTAATGTTGGTGGAGAATTTTATCCATTCGAAATAGTAAAAATTTCTTATCAAGACAAAGAAATACCTCTTACTACATTAGCTTCTTCTAAAAAAGGTTCTATTAAAGAAGGTTCTATTGTTTCTGATAAATTACTTGAAAAAATTCAACTAGATGGAACTGCACCTTATCCAAATGGAGCTTTAATGTCTCACTTTGTTACTTTACAACTTTACTATGATACTGCAAATGCTTGGAAAGATAGACCAGCAGTTTTAGAAGATGTAGAAACTCCAAAACCATCTCCTAAACCAACGCCAACAAAACCTATCGAGGAAAAACCAAAACCAGTAGTTTCAAATGTACCTGACCATGAAGTAGAAGCAGATAAAGTACCTAGTACTTTCCCTACAAGTGTTAAAGGTGAATTAAAATATCAAAAAGATAACTCTCAACTTTCAACTTATGCTAATTTATTTGAAAAAGATGTAACAGTTGAAAAAGTTGGAGATAAATATAAATATACATTCAAAGTTAAAGAAGAAAAAGGAAATACTTTTGTTACTAAACGTACAAACTACCAATTTTCAAAAATTACTCATAATGGAACTGAAGCTACTTTAACACCTTTAGAGGGTACAACTAAACAAGTTTCATTATTAGCTAATAAATTACTAGATAAATTACAACTTAAAACTACAGTTGTTACTAAACAAGACAAACTAGGAAATGAAATTGATACAACGTTAGAATTAAACTTCCCTATTGTTGAAAAACCAAAACCAGTAGTTTCAACAGTCCCTGATCATGAGGTAGATGCTGATAAAGTACCTAGTACTTTCCCTACAAATGTTAAAGGTGAATTAAAATATCAAAAAGATAATTCTCAAGTTTCAACTTATGCCAACTTATTAGAAAAAGACATAACAGTTGAAAAAGTTGGAGATAAATACAAATATACATTTAAAGTTAAAGAAGCAAAAGGAAATACTTTTGTTACTAAACGTACAAATTACCAATTTTCAAAAATTACTCACAACGGTGTTGAAGCTACTTTAACACCTTTAGAAGGTACAACTAAACAAGTTTCACTATTAACTGATAAACTCCTTGATAAACTTCAATTAAAAACAACTTTAGTTACTAAACAAGATAAACAAGGTAATGAAATTGATACAACATTAGAACTAGATTTTTCAGCAGTAGAAAAAAATGTCGAAAAACCATACAATACTGTTCCAGCTACTTTACTAGATGCAACTATAGAAAAACCATCTATGGGTAACGGTGCATTATTAGGTGATAAAACTCGTGTCGAAAAAATTGGTGATACATACCACTACTATGTTACTTTTAAAGATTTACAATTTGCTGGATTAACTGGTTCAGTTGATAATCTTAAAGTAAATGGACAAGCTGCAGATGCTAAAGATCTAGGCGGTGAATTAAACGAAAAACAATATCACTTTACTAGTTCAGATAAATTAACAGTTACACCAGTAACTATAGATGTGTTAGTTGGTGGCAAACCATTCCATAAAAATACTCCAGCTCGTATTTCATTTAACTGGGATAAAGCTACTAGTTTAACTGAAGAAGAAGTTAATAAATTACATGCAGATGAAACAGCTAAAGCTGAAGCAGTGAAACTTGCTAAAGAAAAAGCTGAAGCCGATAGATTAGCTAAAGAGAAAGCTGAGAAAGAAAAAGCCGAAGCTGAACGATTAGCTAA
>CAUSKO010000045.1:0-9948 GCA_963532255.1 uncultured Gemella sp.
ATATAAAAAATGAGTAAGGCATATGCCCTACTCATTTTCTTTAACTTAAAAAAGACATATATAGGTAATAAAGTAATATATAACATAAATTTATGACTTTATTAATTAATTACCCTTAAAATGGAGAAAGACCCGCAAAGTAGCGAGCCTATATTATGAAAAAAATATTATTAACTGATTACTATTATATATAACTTACTTAAAGGGAACTTAAAATGCTACTTAAAATTTCAAAAAAAGATAATAAGTTTTAAATATATAATATAATAGTGTATAATTAATAAGGTATTTAGAAAGATAAAAAATTAGAAAGAAGGAGTACAGTAATGAGTGAAACGATTTGTGCTATATCTACTGCCTTAGGAGAAGGAGCTATTGGTATAGTAAGACTTAGTGGTGATGAAGCTTTTAGTATAGCTGACAAAATAGTAAGATTACCTAAAGGTAAAACTGTAGAAAGCTTACCTACCCACACTATTAACTATGGAAATGTTATAGATCCAGCAACAAATGAAAAAATAGAAGAAATAATGCTTGTTAAAATGGTAGGACCACGTACATATACAACAGAAGACGTTGTAGAAATAAATTGTCACGGTGGAATAATTACTATTCAAAAAGTATTAGCTTTATGTTTAGAACATGGAGCAAGAATGGCGGAGCCTGGTGAATTTACTAAACGTGCCTTTTTAAATGGACGTATAGACTTAACACAAGCAGAAGCTGTTATCGACTTTATTAAGAGTAAAACTGACGAAGCTAGTCAAATAGCTAATAACCAAATGCAAGGGCGCCTATCTACCCTTATAAAACGACTAAGAGCGGAAATTTTGGATATATTGACAGTAGTAGAAGTTAATATAGATTATCCAGAATATGATGACCTAGAAATAGAAACAACAAAAACTATTTTAGAAAAATCAACAAGTATAAAACGTAGTTTAGAAGACTTATTAGAAACTTCTAAGCAAGGTAAAATAATAAAAGAAGGTATAAATACAGCTATTATAGGACGTCCTAATGTAGGTAAAAGTTCATTATTAAATAACCTATTACAAGAAAATAAAGCTATTGTAACTGATATAGCTGGAACTACGCGTGACGTATTAGAAGAGTATGTAAATATTAAAGGAGTACCTATAAAATTAATAGATACAGCGGGTATTCGTGAAACAGATGATATAGTAGAACAAATAGGAGTTCAACGTAGTAAAGAAGCATTAGAAAAAGCTGACTTAGTGTTATTCTTACTTAATAGTAGTGAAGAACTAACAGAAGATGATAAAGAATTATTAAAACTAACAGAAGGAAAAACTACTATAGTAATACTAAATAAATTAGACTTAGAAACAAAAATAGATTTAGAAGAAGTAGAAAAATTAGCACACAATCACCCTATTATTAAAACTTCTATGACTACTTATAAAGGAATAGATGAATTAGAAAAAAATATTAGAGATTTATTCTTTGGAGGAGCTGCTCGTCCTAAAGATGCGACTTACCTATCTAATACTCGTCAAATTAATTTAATCCAAAGAGCCCTATCAAGTCTAAATGAAGCAATAGGAGCTGCAGAATTAGGATTAGAAGTAGATATGGTGCTTATAGACTACACAAATGCTTTTAATTTATTAGGAGAAGTAATCGGAGAGAACTCAGGAGATGAGTTAATAAATGAATTATTTAGTAGATTCTGTTTAGGAAAATAAAATGTTTCGCGTGAAACAAAAGTAAAATATATAGGAGAACCAAATAATGAAATGTATAAGTTTTAACGTAAATGGATTACGTGCTATAGTAGGAAAAAATTTCGAGAAAGATTTTAAAAAGTTAGATGCAGATTTTTTCTGTCTACAAGAAACTAAAATGCAAGAAGGACAATTAGATTTACAATTTGACGGATATCACAGTTACTTTAACTATGCAGAGCGTAAAGGATATTCTGGTACTGCAATATATACAAAACACAAGCCTTTAAATGTAACATATGGAATAGGAATAGAAGAACATGATAAAGAAGGTCGAGTAATAACATTAGAATATGATAAATTCTTTTTTATCACAGTTTATACACCTAACTCAGGAAGCGAATTAAAGAGATTAGAATATAGAATGACTTGGGAAGATGATTTCAAAAACTATTTATTAACATTAAATAAAGAAAAAGGTGTTGTAGTTTGTGGAGATTTAAATGTAGCTCATACAGAAATAGATTTAAAAAATCCAAAAACTAACGTTAAAAATGCTGGATTTACACCAGAAGAAAGAGAAAAATTCACAAAACTGTTAGATGCAGGATTTATCGATACATTTAGATACTTTAATCCAGAGTTAACAGGTGCATATTCATGGTGGAGCTATAGATTTAATGCTCGAAAAAACAATGCAGGATGGAGAATTGATTACTTTTTAGTAAGTAAGGATTTGAAAAAATACTTAGTTAGTGCTAAAATACATAATGATATTTTTGGTAGTGATCATTGTCCAGTAGAACTTGTATTGGATGAAACTTTGATATAAAATATAATTTGGGGAGAATAAACATATATCTCTCCTTTTTATATTATAAAAGTAAAATTGATTGTAATTAAAAATAATTTCTAAATTAGCCAAAAAAGTCAGGTAATACAATGTTAAGAAAAGCAAAAAGTACAGAAATAGAAAAAATAATATTAATAATAGAAGATGGAGTAAAGTTTTTAAAAAAACAAGGTATAAATCAATGGCAACATGGTTCACCGGGGCGTAGTGATGTAGAAAATGATATAAAACAAGAAACATCATATGTTTATGAGTTAGATGGAAAAATAGTCGCAACAGCTATGTTAAATAACTATGATGCTGATTATGAAAAATACTCTACTATTTGGACGAAATGTAGTAACTATTTAGTTATTCATCGTTTAGCAATAAAAGAAGAGTGTCGTTCACAAGGTGTAGGTCATAAATTTATGAATGATATTATTTTATTTGCTAAAGAAAATGGTGTAGAATACATAAGAATAGATACTCATAAAAACAATGTAATAATGAGAAAATATTTAAGTAAAAACAACTTTAAAGAGCTAGGTGAAATAAAATTATCAATAAAAAATAGTTTAGATGATAAAGAAAGAATAGCTTATGAGTTAAAAATAGAATAATATAAATGTTTCACGTAAAACAAAAGGAGTGATAGGTTTGAAATTTTACTCTTATGAATATTTATTAAATAAAATAGATCAGAGTAATACTATAACATATATAATAGGAGGAATCTTACTATTAATAATAATAGTATCACTATTTAAGTATTATAAAAATAGACAAGATAGTAAGTATAGAGAATTAGCTATCATAATGGTAGTAGGTATCTTTTTATTAATTGGGATACAAATAAGTGATTATCAAAGTAATAGTATATCAGCTAACCAGTATAAGAGTTCTGTTAGATTTATTGAGGGAGTTTCAGAAAAATTAAATATTGATAAAACACATATTTATATAAATAGTGAGGCATCTATAGAAAATTCATTTTTAAAAATAGATGACAACTACTATAGAGTTATAAGTAGCGGGAAAAAGGATGATTATTTACTAGAGAAAATAGAATTAGTAGAACCAATTGTTGAAAAAGTAGAGGTGAAAAGATAATGCAACTTTCATATATAGAAATAGCGGTAAAACTAGCTTTAGGTTTATTATCGCTTGTAATAGTAATTAATATATCAGGAAAAGGAAACTTAGCCCCTACTTCAGCAAGCGATCAAGTTCAAAACTATGTACTCGGTGGAATAATAGGAGGGGTAATATATAGTCCATCAATATCTATTTTACAATATTTAAATATATTATTAATATGGATAATTTTGGTATTAGGTATGAAGTGGTTAAAAACAAATAACTCATACTTTAAAAAAATGATAGATGGACAACCTACAACAATAATAAAAAAAGGAAAAATAGATATAGAAGCAACAAGAAAAGCAGGTTTAACAGCGCAGGATGTTGCATTTAAATTAAGAACACAAGGTGTCTATAGTATTCAAAAAGTAAAAAGAGCAGTTTTAGAACAAAATGGACAACTAATTATAATACAACAAGGTGAGGAAAATCCTAAATATCCGGTAATTACTGATGGAACTATCCAACATAGCACACTAGAATCAATAGATAAAACAGAAGAATGGTTATTGGAAGAATTGAAAGATATGGGGTATAAAAATGCAAGTGATATCTTTATAGCTGAATATGATAAAGGTCAATTACATATAGTAGAATATTAATTAAATAAAGATAAAAACAAATAAAAACATAAAATTTATCAATATAATAAATTTTATGTTTTTTTGTTTTATAAAATACTATTTATCTGCGTTAATAAAATCGTAAGAAGAATCTTCTTCAAACTTTTTAACTACATACGAACAACTAGCTTTAATCTTTTTATTTTGTTGTTTCATATCTTCAACAAGAGTATTTAAAAGCTTTCCAGCAACACCTTGA
Organism: uncultured Gemella sp.; assembly: GCA_963532255.1. Lineage (GTDB taxonomy): Bacteria > Bacillota > Bacilli > Staphylococcales > Gemellaceae > Gemella. The sequence continues at coordinate 4,486 of CAUSKO010000045.1, forward strand.
CCTCTTAATGATGAATCTACAAAAGTATGGTCAGCAACAACTACATTAGGATCAGAAGTTGTTGCATAAGTAATTTCGGCTAGTATTCTTCCATTTTCATCGTGTTTTACGAAACCATTATTAGTTTTTTTAAATTCCATAGTAAACCTCCCTAGCTAAATATATCATTAGCTAAAATTATTTTTGTACATCTTTATTATAGCATATTTAAAATAGTAATACGAATTTTAAAAATAATAAAATTATAAAAATAAAAAGAATAATATTTTTATATTGATAAAATAATTCTTATATTTATTAAAACTTTAAAAATTCTAATATATAAAAATTAAATATTTTTTTCAAGAAACATTTTATAGAAGAAAAAAAGTGAAGTGAAAAATTTTTAAAAAAAGTGTTGACAAATAAAAAAAACAGGTGTACAATGAGTACAAACTTAATAATAAACGTTGAAAAGATAAGTAGATTAATACGTAGCTAAAACAGAGAGTTACTGGATGGTGTGAAGTAACAAAGTGAAGATTAGTTGAAAATGGTCTTAGAGTTTTGTTTATCTAATAGGTAAGCACGTGAGTTGCACGATATAGCACGCAGTATAAATTTGTACTGGCTAAGGTACTAGCTGTAAAGTTAGTATAAAGTAGAGTGGTAACGCGAATATTAATATACTCGCCTCTATTGCAGAAGCAATAGGGGTGATTTTTTTTAATTGGTTATACTCCCCTAATCTACTATCAACGATATAATCTAAAGAAAAGAGGAAACACAATATGACAAGAAAATTTAGTTTTGAAACATTACAATTACACGCAGGACAATCTGTAGGAGATACAAAATCTCGTGCAGTACCAATTTACCAAACAACATCTTTTGTATTTGATGATACTGAAGAAGCTGCTGATTTATTCGCATTAAGAAAAGCAGGAAATATTTATACGCGTATAACTAACCCTACTACTTCTGTATTTGAAGAACGTATTAATGCTTTAGAAGGTGGTGTTGGAGCACTAGCTGTTGCATCTGGAATGGCGGCAATCACTTATGTATTTCTAACTTTAGCACATGCAGGAGATCATATCGTATCATCTAAAACTGTGTACGGAGGAACATATAACCTATTCAAATTAACATTACCTCGTTACGGAATTAACACAACATTCGTTGATCCGGATAACTTCGAAGAAGTAGAAGCAGCAATCAATGAAAATACAAAAGCACTATTCGTTGAAACTTTAGGAAATCCATTAGCTAATGTTGCTGATTTAGAAAAATGGGCAGAAATTGCTCACAAACATAAAATTCCGTTAGTAGTAGATAATACATTTGCTACACCATACTTAATCAATGCATTTAGCCATGGTGTTGATATTATCGTTCATTCTGCGACTAAATTTATCGGAGGACATGGTACTTCAATCGCTGGTGTCATTGTAGACAGTGGTAAATTCGATTGGGAAGGTAGTGGTAAATTCCCACAATTAGTAGAAGAAGATCCAAGTTACCATAACTTAAGTTATACACGTGATGTAGGACCAGCTGCATTTATTACTAATGTAAGAACTCAGTTACTACGTGATACAGGAGCTGCATTATCACCATTTAATGCATTCTTATTATTACAAGGTTTAGAAACACTATCTCTACGTGTTGAACGCCATATAGAAAACACTAAAAAAGTAATAGACTTCTTAGTAAATCATCCAAAAGTAGAAAGTGTAAACTATCCTGGTTTAGAAAATAGTAAATATTATGAACTAGCTAAAAAATATTTACCAAAAGGTACAGGTTCTATATTCTCATTTGATGTTGTAGGAGGAGAAGAAGCTGCAAGAAAAGTAATTGATAGTTTAGAAATATTCTCTAACCTTGCAAACGTAGCTGATGCTAAGAGTTTAGTAGTACATCCAGCATCAACAACTCACGGTCAATTAAGTCCAGAGGAATTAGCTTACACAGGTATAACTCCATCTCAAATCCGTTTATCAATTGGATTAGAAAATGCTGATGATTTAATCGAAGACTTAAGATTAGCGTTAGAAAATATTTAATTATAGAAGAAATAAATAATGTTTTACGTGAAACATTTATAAAATTACTAAATACCAATTAACCTTAAAAAAATATATATTTATAGAATATTGGCGGGGTTAAGACTCGACTTCTGATAATTTAATAACCGTTTATTTTTGTATTGTATATTTATAATAAACAAGTCTTAACCCTCGCGAGTTTTCTCTTTTTGGAAGGTGATTAACAAAAGATAAATAATGATAAAAACAGTATCGACATTTATCTTTATAGTTAATCACCTTCTTTTATATTTAGTTATAAAAAAGAGGGGAATAATAAAAAGGTCTTTTTAGGTAAATATCCCAAAAAGACCGTATAATCGATAATAATTAAGTAAATAGAGGTAAAAAAACTAACCTTTAGCTATTAACATATCACCTGAAGCAACTTCTTTGCCATTTTCATCCTGAATTATAGCGTTAACTCTTATAAGACTGCGTAAGCTAGACTGTAGTTCGCAAATAATCTTTAATTGATCTCCGGCTGTTACTAATCTTTTAAACTTAAAGTTTTTAACACTAGCTAAATAACCGACGTTATTTGGTGTATTTTCAAAATCAGTTTGTTCATTTATTTCTTCTACTCCTAAAGAGTCTAGAATACACAGTAAACCTGCTGATTGTGCTGCCATTTCAATCATTAAAACACCAGGGACAACAGGTTTTTTAGGGAAATGACCTTGGAAGTAGGGTTCATTTATCGTTATATTTTTACGACATTCAATTAAACCCGGTTTATAACTAATTACTTTATCCACCAATAGGAATGGATAGCCGTGAGGTAATAACTTCATTATAGTTTCAATATTAATCATGATAATAAAACTCCTTTTTGTAAAAAATTATTTCAATACTTATTAAATATACCTTAAAACATTAAATATCTTTACTATATATAATAGAATTTTATTCTTCAATTGTCAAATTAAATAGAAAAATCGCTTTATTAAATAAAATTATAATTTCTTAAGTTATTAAAACTAGTTAAAATATTCTTTTAGAGGATATAAGCTAAAAGCAGAGTAGGTTTAGAATGAAATACCTTGTTTACTTACCCTCCCCTCACCTTTTTTTCTTTGTTTTTTCCCTTCTCTCCTCTTTACCTCTTTTTTTAGGTGCTTGCCCTCTTTTTTGCATTGGTTAATTCATTTTCTTTAATATATATGTATATAAAAGTTATTTTTTACCACCTATATTGCGTACCTTACTATAAAATTGTGGATACTGCCCTCCCCTTTCTTGTTACTAGACTCTCTCCCCTCCCCTATCTGTATTCTATTATTTAAAATTCATTAAAAAATGTATTTATCTATTATAAATAGTGATTATAAAATATTAATGTGAATTAATTTTATATTCATATAAAAAATTAAAAATAACTTCAGTATTTAAGGAAAAACACCCCTCTTTTTTATGAAATTAGGAATTAATTTCTGTTTCTTTACATTTTATGGTATAATTTTATTAAAGCTTTACAATAAGGAGGAGATAACGTGTATAAAGTAATGATAGTAGAAGATGATGAGATAATTTCTAATTCAATAGCTGGCTATCTTAATAAATGGCAGTATACTACACATGAAGTAAGTAACTTTCAAAATGTTATTACTGAATTTGTAGAAGAAAAGCCTGATATAGTGTTAATGGATATAAATCTCCCCTATTTTGATGGCTATTATTTTTGTGAAGAAATAAGAAAAATATCTAAAGTTCCTATTATCTTTATCTCATCTGCTAGCGACGACATGAATATAGTCATGGCTATGAATATTGGTGCAGATGATTTTATAGAAAAACCTTTTAAACTTGTAGTATTAAAAGCAAAAATAGAAGCTCTATTAAGACGTGTTTATAATTTTAATAGTAGTAATTCATTAATTGTTTATAAAGAAGTTATATTTGATATAAATAAAGATGAAATAAAATATAAGGATAATATTGCGACATTAACAAAAAATGAAAGTAAAATACTAACAATATTATTAGAAAATAGAGAAAAGATTGTTTCTAGAGAAGATATAATAGCTGCTTTATGGCAAAGTGATAATTTTATCGATGAAAATACACTCTCTGTAAATGTAAATAGACTAAGATCAAAATTAAAAGACATAGGAATTGAAGATTTTATCACTACAAAAAAAGGTAAAGGGTATATGGTTTAATGGATATAATAAAAAGTTATATAAAAAAAAATTTAAAGGTATACTTATTATTTCTAATTTTTATATTTATTTTTGTTTTAATATTTTATTTATACAATCTGCCTTTTGAAGCGTTATTTTATAGTAGTTTACTATGCTTTATAGTTGCATTAATAGTGAGTATAATAGATTTTAATAATTATAGAAAAAGTTATATCGATTTAAAATATCTTGAAAGTAATATTTTAAATAGTGTCGAAGATTTGCCTAAGAGTTTAGATATAAGAGTTAAATACTACCAAAAAATTATTGAAAGATTACACAATGAAGTAGAAAAACTTAAAATAGATGATAATAAGAAAATGGAAGACTTAGCTGATTACTATAGCATGTGGATTCATCAAATTAAAACTCCGATAGCTGCGATAAATTTCCTATTAGATAATGAAGAAATTGATGTAAAAGTATTTAGACAAGAATTATTTAAAATAGAAAGATATGTAGAGATGGTTCTTACATATATCCGTCTAGGTAGTGAAACTTCGGACTATGTAATAACGAGTATTGATTTAGATGAAGTAGTAAGAGAAAATATAAAGAAATATGCGACGTTATTTATTAATAAGAAGATTAAATTGAATTATGTTTCACATGAAACATATGTAATAAGTGATAAAAAATGGCTTGGTTTTGCATTTGAACAACTTCTTAGCAACGCTATAAAATATACGAAAAGCGGAGGTGAGATAAGTATAAATATATCTGAGAGTAAATTAATAATAGAAGATAATGGTATTGGTATTTATGAAGAAGACTTACCAAGGATCTTCGAACAAAGTTTCACAGGTTTAAATGGAAGATATGAGAAAAAGTCAAGTGGTCTAGGTTTATATCTATGTAAAAAGACTTTAGATAAACTTCAACATAAGATAGAAATAACTTCTAAAGTGAACAAAGGAACAAAAGTAATAATTAGTTTCCCTAAGAAAGATATGTTTAGAGATTAAAAAAACTCTAGTCTTACAAAATTGTAAGATTAGAGTCTTTTTTGTAAGGAAAATCGATAGAATGAGTAAGAAAAGTAAGGTAAAATATAAATATAAACAAGATAAAACTTGTAGATAAAAGTTCGAACTAGTTAAATATGATTAAGATAAAATTAGGAGTGATAAAGATGTTATTAGAAGTAAACAATATTAGAAAAGTTTATACAACAAGATTAAGTACACAAAGTACAGAAGCGTTAAAAAATG
>CAUSKO010000046.1:0-9833 GCA_963532255.1 uncultured Gemella sp.
TAACCATCTAGACTTTTTATAGCCTTTAAAATCTGATATTAACATTTTTCCTCCAATTTTCTAAATTTTGCAATGAAAAAACCATCACAATTATAATCATCAGGTAATATTTCTAATACACCATTTTCACTTACTTTTACTTCACTATTTTTTAGATCTATTTTATCTAATACGAAATTATTATTTTCTTTTAAAAAACGTTCTATATTTTCTATATTTTCTCTCTTATCTATTGTACAAGTAGAATACACTAGTACTCCACCTTTTTTAACATAGTTTTTACTATTTTCTAATATACTATATTGTAATGTTGCAATATCATTAATATATTTATCTGAAATTTTATACTTTATCTCAGGTTTATTCTTTATTACACCAATTCCTGAACATGGTACATCACAAACGACTATATCAAATTTATCAATAAATTCATTATTTTCTTTTGTTGCGTCTTGCTCTCTAACTTCAATATTTAAAATTCCAAGCTTAGAAATATTATCTTTAATTAAATTTAATTTATGTATATATTTATCACATGAGATTAAATTTGAATTTAAATACTTACTTGCTATATGTAAACTTTTACCTCCAGGTGCAGCACAAGTATCAAGGATTTTGTAATTCTCTTTTACATTTTCTTCTATTGAACAAGCTACTAAAGCACTAGCTTCATCTTGTACTATATAATATCCTTCTTTAAAGTACTTACTGTTAATGTCTAGCTTATCAATAATAATACTATCCTCACATATAGTACTTTCTTTAGCATTATTACCAAGAATTTCTAATAATTCTTTTTTGGATATTTTATTAGGATTATATCTAATACTATTTTCACTTTTTTTATTAAAGGATTCAATAATAGATTTTGCTTTGTTACTGCCATATTGTTTTTCTAAAATATGAAATAATTCTTCAGGGCAACTATTTTCAATACAAAATTGTTCTTCACTATTTCTGTATTTCAAATCTAAATCATCGATATTTCTTTCAATATTCCTTAATATTCCATTAACAAATTTACCAGTTATGTTACCAGAAAGTTTTTTCGATAATTTTACCGCTTCATCTATTACCGCAAAATTAGGAGTCTTGTCCATATATTTAATTTGATAAATACTCATTAGTAATATTACTTTAACTTTAGGCTTTACTCTACCTTTACTATAAGTTTTTAAAATATGTTCTAAATATATCTTATTTTTTATTGTACCATACACTATTTCACTAATAAATCTTTTATTTTGTTCGTCTATATTATTTTGTTTAAAATATTTATTTAAAGTTATATTACTATATGCATCATCATAGAAAATTTCATATAGCACACCATATGCAACTTTTCTTGCATTTATATTACTCATTAACTTCTCCTAATACTACACCTATATAATCCTTTTTATTAGATAAAAAGTTACTAACTGGCATACGTTTCTTTCCAGATACTTGTAGTTCATTGATTTTTAATACTCTTTTATCCCCACATAAAACATAGATACTTTTTTTATCTTGCTTTATTATTGTACCTGGTACATCATTTTGTATATTGGCATCAATATCTACTTCTTCACTGTTCCATATTTTTAATATATTATTATCTAAATATGTAAATGCACCTGGGGTTGGATCTAGAGCTCTGACTTTATTAAATATTTCTCTTGCCATACAATTCCAATCAATTTTTTCATCTTCTCGTAAAATATTACCAGCAAAAGTAGCTTCTTTATCATCCTGTTTTTCTGGAGATATATTACCTGAAAAAATTTTAGGCAATGTTTCATTTAATAAATCTCTACCTGCAATAGACAGCTTATCATGTAGTGTTTCATAATTATCACTATCTAAAATATCAACTTCAACCTTTGATATCATATCTCCAGCATCTAGTTTTTTAACCATATACATAATAGTTATTCCTGTTTTTTTATGATCTTCAATAATTGAATATTGAATAGGTGCTCCACCTCGTAACTTTGGTAGTAGCGAACCATGAACATTAATACATTTATATTTCGGAATTTCCAAAATACTTTCAGGAACCAGCTGACCGTATGCTGCAGTAATGATAATATCAGGATTTAAATGTTTTAATTCACTTAATGTATCTTCATCTGTAGAAATTTTTTCAGGTTGAAGAACTCTTATATTATTAGCTACAGCCACTTCTTTTACTGGTGGTGGTGTTAATACTTTCTTTCTACCAACTTTTTTATCTGGTTGAGTAATTACTAAATCAACACCATAGTTTTCTATTAACATTTCTAAAATAGGAACTGCAAATTTTGGTGTTCCCATAAATACTATTTTCTTGTTACTCATTTGTTTCTCCTATAAACAATTTAATCCTTATTATTATACCATAATTTTCAAATTTCTTCTATTCAAGCCCATTACAATAACTTTTTAATAGTATTGCTCTCTAACTCCAACAAATATTGTTTTACTTCTATCCCTGCTGCATAGCCTTTTAATTTACCATTACTTCCAATTACCCTATGACAAGGTATAAAAATTAAAAGTGGGTTGTGCCCTACTGCACTACCTACTGCTTGATTTGACATTGAGTTCAAATTATTTTTCTCAATTAATATATTTGAGATATGTTTATATGTCATAGTATTTCCATATGTAATGGACCTTAATATATTCCATACTTCTTTCCTAAACTGTGTTCCTAAAATTTCAATAGGTAAATTACTATTATCTACTACTTCTCCTTCTAAATATTTAGTTAACCATTTTTTTGCTTTTAAAAAAATTGGTAATGTTTCATTCTTTTGATATTTGAAAACTTCATTTGGAAAATATTTTTGTCCCTCTAAATAACATCCAACTAATGCATGTCCATTAGAAATTAAGAAGAAATTTCCTATTTCACTTTCAAAAGTATCATAATACATATTCTACTCTCCTCTTACTATATTCATTTTCATCACAATAATATTATATAAAATATAATAAAAAAAAGGAATAACCCTATTTGAGTTAGACCTTTTATATTACATCTTTATCTTCTTCATTATATATTTTCAACATTAAGAAAAATACTCCTATACAAATATAGCAATCTGCTAAATTGAATATTGGAAAATCATAACCGAAAATTGTAAAATCTAGAAAGTCAACTACTTCATGACGAGTTAATCGATCAATAAAATTGCCTATAGCTCCTCCATATATTAGAGAGAAAGTAATTTTATCAAAGTTAGTTAGCTTCCCATTATGTTTGAATAAATAATAAGATAAAATCGACATAAAAATTAAAGTTACGATTATAAAAAATGATCTGCTGTCTTGTAAAATACCCCATGCGGCACCTCTATTTCGATGTGATGTGATACTAAAAAAATTATTAATTATTTCCTTACCTTCACCTAAGTTAAAATTTTTAACTATGAAGTTTTTACTAAGTTGGTCTAATAATATTAAAAGACACGCAGTTATAAAAATAAATAACATATTATTCTCCTCTTATTTTATACTAATAGTTTCTCCAGTTCAGCATCTATAGTTTTATCTCCTCTTGCAGGAAGTTTGTAACGTCCTAAATGAATTAATTGATGATGTATTTTCCCCCAATCTTTCATAGGAAATAATTCCATTAATTTCTTCTCAACTTGAAGCGGATTATCATTTTTATCTGCTAACCCAAACATTTTTGCTACTCTTTCAACATGTGTATCTACCGCTATTGCAGGTACATTAAACCCTACAGATAAAACTACATTTGCAGTTTTTCTACCTACTCCGGGTAGTTTTACAAGCTCATCACGAGTTTTTGGTATGTTGTAATCATACACATCTCTTAACATATTTGCCATTCCAACAATATTCTTTGATTTTGCTTTATATAAACCTAATGTTTTTATTAAATTTTCTATATCCTCTACTTTTGCGTCTGCATAATCATCAATAGTTTTATATTTTTCAAATAATTTCTTTGTAGCTCTATTTACATATTCATCCTTACATTGAGCGGATAAAAGCACAGCAATAATTAATTCAAGATTATTTGAAAAATCAAGTTCACATTCAACATTCGGAAAAGTTTTATCAAGATATTCTGTAATCAATTTAACTTTATTTTGAATTTTTTTATCTACCAAACCAGTCATAACCTAAACTATCTTCACTTTCATAATTTATATTTTGTTCTTTCGAAACTTTATTGTTTAAAATTCCATTTACATAGTTAATATTAGTAGAAATACTAAGAGCTTCGTCTATCTCGTTTTTTGTATACTTTTTATCAAACCAAGAAGTAACCACATCAATTTCTTTTGAAGTTAAAACTTTTGAAGTTACTCTTTCAACCAATTTTAATAATTCACGTAAAGAATAATACTCCTCATTTGAAAAAATTGTAAAATATATTTTATTATCATTGCTTAATTTAATTACTTCTTTTCTTAATAGAATATTTATCATTTCAAAGATTTCACTTTCTGTCATATTTAACGCTACAGAAAATGAATTTACAGAAAAAATATTTTTCCCTTGCTCTGTCAAATAATTTATCTGAAGAAGAAACAAAGCCTCTTCTCCAGATAAGTTATACTTTTTATAATTCATAAGAAAATCAGTATCAACTAATAAACCATTTGTATTGATATTGATCATTTATAAAACTCCTAAGGTGTTAATCTGTTTAATAAACGTGGGAATGGTACAGTTTCACGAACGTGACCATTACCCGTAATCCATGCAACAGTTCTCTCTAACCCTAATCCAAATCCTGAATGTTCAACAGATCCGTATTTACGTAAATCTAAATACCAACCATAAGCATCAAGGCTAAGTTCATGTTTTTTAATATTTTCAAGTAATTTATCATAATCATCTATACGTTGTGAACCACCTATAATTTCTCCGTAACCTTCAGGCGCAATTAAATCAGCACATAACACAACACCTGGTTCATTTGGATCTTCAATCATATAGAAAGGTTTAATATCTAAAGGCCAGTGTGTTATAAATACTGGTTTATTGTAACTATTTGCTATAAATGTTTCATGAGGTGATCCGAAATCATCACCATACTCAATATCATCAAAACCATTGTCTTTTAATAACTGAATTGCATCTTTATATTTAATTCGTGGGAATTCTCCACGAGCAGCATTAAGAGATTCTAAATCACGACCTAATATTTTCAACTGTTCTGGACATTTTTCAATAACTTCTGTTAATAGATAGTTAACATATGCTTCTTGAATTGCTAGACTTTCATCATGATTGCAGAATGCCATTTCCGCTTCAATCATCCAGAACTCAATAAGGTGACGACGAGTTTTAGATTTTTCAGCTCTAAATGTTGGCCCAAATGAGAATACTTTCCCAAATGACATTACTGTAGCTTCTAAGTATAATTGTCCAGATTGAGATAGATAAGCTTCCTCATCAAAATATTTAGTATTAAATAATTCAGTTGTCCCTTCTGGCGCAGATGATGTTAAAATTGGTGGATCAGTTTTAATAAATCCTTCTTTTTCAAAAAAGTCATATGTTGATTTAATTATTTGATTACGAATAGTTAAAATTGCATGTTGTTTTTTTGAACGAATCCAAATATGACGATTATCTGCTAAAAATTCAACCCCGTGTTCTTTTGGAGTTATAGGATAATCAATAGCTTCAGAAACTACTTCAAAATCTTCAATTTCTAATTCAATCCCTGATAGTTCACGATCATTTTCTTTTACTAAACCAGTAACTTTAATTGATGATTCTTGAGGTAAGTGACGTAATTCTTGATAGCGTTCTTCACCTAAAGTTTCTTTTAATGCAACAGCTTGAATAAACCCTGCTCCATATCGTAATTGGAAAAATGCAATTTTCCCACTACTTCTCTTATTTGCAATCCATGCACCAAGAGTAACTTTTTTTCCTAGTTGTTCTTTTAAATTGTTAATATTCAATCTAAAACTCCTCCTTGATTATTATTTATTTTCAATATAACCTTAATATAAAAACTACTAAAATTATATCATAAAATCTCATATTTTCAAATATTCGTTAGTAAATTATTTAATAGTATATTTTTTATAATTCTGCATTATTTAGAACAATAATATTATCAAAAACTTTATTTAAATAGAATTTATAATATAATATATCTTTTGTAGCAAAACAAATATAACCTGGTTTGATATTTTTATTAATATCTGTAAATAATTCACTAAATGAATCGGTAGATGTGAAATTCACATATTTAATATTAGATTTTTTTTCTCTTTTACTAAAAAATAAATCTCTATACTTATCACTTTTAAATACATATAAAACCTTGCCCAAGATTTTCCCAGTATGTATCTCATCTAAATTATCTAAATAGTAAATTGATAATTTATTATTTTTCTTTAAATAATTAGTATCCCTAGAATGTATTGTATTAATAATATTTTTTACATTTTTTTCATTTATAACTTTTAAAAACAAACTATTCTCTTGATCAATAATCTCAAATTTATAACTATTTTTTTCGTTTTTTAGTGTATATTTTAATTTTTTTATAAATAATTTTGTTATTGGGATTTTTTTAGAACTTTTTCTAACTTCTTTTATAATTTCATCAATATCCTCTAATATAAAGTCTAAACTATCATAATATAAATATAAACTTTCTGAAATATACATCTCATGTAGAAATTTAACCAAACTATTTAAATTATTTTGAATTTCTTTTAAGTATTTTAAAGAAGGGTTTTGAGAAATAGCAATATTTAATTCCGTTATTACTTGTCTATAATGATAATGCTCTACATTTAGTATATTTAATTCTCTACCTAAAATTTTTTTATCATCAAATATTAGCTTATATTTTTTAAAATAATCTTTATTAAGTAGAAATTCAATATTTTTATGATTTGTTACGATATTTTCTTTAGCTTTAGAAGCATTAAATTTCTTTTCAAAATAATATGATTCAGAGCTAATATCTATTGATGTTTTAATTTCTTCTAACAACATTAGTTCAGACGATAATAAGTTTAATTCAGATAAATCTCCTGACTCTGTTTCTAGTATCCATATATACAATTTTATCAATAAGTTATCTAGATTGGTATTTCTACGCTTAGGAAACATTGAAAAAATATTTAATGGAATATATTCATCTTTAGGTTTTAAAACTTCATAATTTTTTATATTATGAATATTTATATAATCATATTCATCAATACATGAAAACAAAATATTGCCTTTTTCTATAAATTTCTGATTAGTATTATTAATTTTTTTAAATTTTACTTCATCAAATGTAATATAATCTTTTTCAAAATCTTCAAATTTATTTTTTCTACATAAATTAAAAAATTCAAAATATCCTGACTCTTTTCTTTTTAAGATACCTCTTATTTTTAAATAGTTACTTTCTTCTATAGTTTGAATCTTTTCATTAATTTTCTTTAATAAATTTACTGTAACTTCTACATCTATTAGAGCATTGTGATATCCTGATCCTGAGTAGAGGTTTAAAGAATTAGATAAATCTACCAATCTGTAACTCTTTTGAGTTGGAAATAACAATCTGGCTAGTTCGACAGTGTCTACAGTTCGATATGGGGTATACTTAATTCCTACTTGTAAAAAATTTTTCTTCAAGACTAAATAATCCGACTGAAGCCCATGACAAACGAGAGTACAATCCTTTATATACTCGTAAATACTAATAGCTATTTCTTTAAATGAAGGCTTACCTTCTAATTTTTCCGGTGTTATACCTGTAAATTCAGAAACAAAACTAGAAATTTCTTTTCTAGGATTTATATAATAATTTATTTTTGATATTTCTTTAAAATCAACTGTAAGTTTGGTCGCTGACAATTGAATAATCTCTTTATCTTCTGTTAATTCAATATCTACCACACAAAAAGGTTTATTTTTCAAATTCTTTCACCTCACTTTCTCGTGAAATTTCAATATTAGCTTACTTCTTTTTTTACAAAATCTACTAATTCATCTTTATTATTTTTAATTTTTCCTAATAAAATATTATATTCTATTTTAGAAATAATTTCTTTTATCCATGGACCAGGAGAAATATTTACAATATCAATAATCTCTCTTGATGTTATCTCTACATCAGAAAAATTCTTAATAACTAACTTTGTATTTATAATCATATTTTCATCCAAGAAATTATACAATCTTGAAATAAATAATACATCATCTAAACTATACCTGTACAGTAGCAATTCAATAGATTCATTAGATTTAAAACATTCATATATATGACCATATTCCTTAATCTTAGCAACTTCTTTATTAGAAAGTTTTAATTTTTTTAATTCTTCTAACGGAATATTATTAAAATATTTTAAATAATACATGCTCTGACAAAATGTATTCTTAGAAAAATCTGTGTACTTCACTACAAATTTAAAAAAAGGAATATAATTGTTAATATTACTTTTTAATAGTAATTCCATACTATTTTTGTTACCTTTTCCCAAAAATAATTTCTTAAACTCTGTTACTATTCTTTCTATTGACACATATTTTATTAACTGTGAGTTTTTACATATTGCATTAAAAGTATCACTGTCAATATTAAACTCAAGTTTTGAAGAAAACCTAAACGCCCGAATCATTCTAAGAGCATCCTCAAAAAAACGTTCATTAGGATCATTAACAGTCCTAATAATTTTATTTGATAAATCATTAACTCCATTATGAAAATCGTATATATTACCATTAATATCAAGAGCCATTGCATTAATTGTAAAATCTCTCCTATCTAAATCATCCTTTAGATTATTGACAAATTCAACTTTATCAGGAGCCCTATGATTAGTATAGTTATCTTCAGTTCTAAACGTTGTTATTTCATAAGAATTATTTTTAAATAAAACAGTAACCGTTCCATGTTGTATCCCAGTATCTAAAGTTTTAGGAAAAATATTTTTAACATCTTTAGGTAACGCATTTGTTGTTATATCAATATCAGAAAAATTTTCGTTTAATATAAAATCTCTAACACAACCACCTACAAAATATGATTCAAATCCTGCATTATTTATGATTTTTAGTATTTCTAATGAATTCCCAAATTTTTTTTTAAAATTTTCTTTTATCATATAATCCTTTCTAAATAGAAAAGCTGGAGAAATAATCCCCAGCTTTGAATTTTAAAAATTATTTAGATAAGTTATAAGTATCTCTTGCAATCATAACTTCCTCATCTGTAGGAATTATAAATGCTTTAACTTTTGAATTTGGAGTTGAGATTTCTGTTAGTTTTCCACGAACATTGTTTTTCTCTTTATCAATTTCTACACCTAAGAATGAAACTCCTTCTAATACTTCTTCACGTACCCAAGTTGCATTTTCACCAACACCTGCAGTAAATACAATAGCATCTACTCCATTCATTGCTGCTGCGTATGCTCCTACATACTGCTTAATTCTATTAATATAAACATCAATAGCTTCTGCAGCATGTGGATCTGTAAATCTTACATCTTCAACATCACGTAAATCAGAAGATATACCAGATACCCCTTTTAATCCTGATTCAAAGTTAAAAATACGTAAAATTTCATTTAAAGATAAACCAGTTTTTTCAGCAATATAAGGGATTGTAGCTGGATCTATATCCCCTGTTCTAGTTCCCATTACTAAACCTGATAATGGAGTGAATCCCATTGAAGTATCAAATGATTTACCATTTTTTATAGCACATATTGATGCTCCATTTCCAATGTGACATGAAATAGTTTTTAATTCTTTTGGATCTTTACCTAATACTTCAGCAACTTTTTCACCAATATATCTGTGACTTGTTCCGTGTGCACCATATTTACGAACTCCATATTTTTCATAGAATTCTCTTG
>CAUSKO010000047.1:0-9732 GCA_963532255.1 uncultured Gemella sp.
TGACGATATTGTTTTAATACTTCTTCATTAGATTTTGGAAACTCATTGTATCCTACGTTAGCTTCGTGTGGTAGTCTTGGTTTAACTTTTTCTGTAGATTTTTCTTCATCAATTACACCGATACTAAGTCCACATAAGAACAATGCATTTTCTGGAATATTTAATAATTCAGAAATACCTTTAGCAAATCCTCTCACTCCACCACAGTAAACTATACCATATCCTAGTGATTCAGCAGCTAAAGCAGCGTTTTGCATCGCAATACCAACATCCATAGAACCAATTAATAGGGGTTCATATTGATTAGAAATATCAAACTCTCCGCCTTCAATATCAAATGATAATTTAATATTGCTGTAGTCTAGGCAGTATACTAAGAATGCTGCAGAACTTTCGATGTGGGCTGCATTACCTGGAGCTTGTTCTCTAATTAAATCAGCAATTTTTTGTTTTGTTTCCCCTGTTGTAGCAATAATGCTGTAGTGTTGACCATTCATCCAGCTAGATGCTTGTTTAGAACATTCAATAATTTGATCTAAATGTTCTTTTGGTAGTTCATTACCTTTTACAAAACTTCTTCTTGTACGATGGTTCATCATTGTTTCTATTACTTTGTTCATAATTGACCTCCGAATCTAATTAGTAATTATATTATATCGCGAAATAGAAAAGTTGAAAAGAAAAATAGTATTTACCTTATATAATTCTACTAATCTTTTTGAAAGAATACGATATCCATTCCATCTTTAATATGTCCTATCTTATCTATTCTTTTATATCCTAGTTTTTCATATAAATAGATATTACACTGTTCTTGTAGAATAGTATCTAATTCCCAATGACTAGAGCCATATAATCTTTCCAATTCTTTTATAGCTAACTGAGCTAAGCCTTGGTTTCTATGTAATGGCATAATCCAAATAGGTGCTATACGTTTTCTACTTCCATCTTTTTTATCTATAACTCTAACCGCTCCAACTTTTTCATTATTTCTTATAATAAAATAGTAGCTAGTCCAAGGTTGTTTATATTTATTCAAAACATTCTCATAACTTTCTGTTGCTGGGCTCATATCATAATCCTGATACTTTTCTAATAGACTCTTAAATGCTTCTACCTGCATTTTCCATATTTCTTTCATATCACATTCAGTTGCTCTTACTAATGCTATACTCACATCCTACCTCCAAGTATTTCTAATAGTATTATAATTATATATGCTTATTAATGAATAAAGAAAGATAAAGATATTGTATTAGATAATAATCCATAAAACACACTTATTTGGCTAACACTTATTCGAACTCCATTTTGTTTATAGACATCTTCATTACATTATCACATATCTTTCCTAGGAGACGATGTGTAAAATGTTATTAGGACTTTTCATATCGTAATATCCTAACATATATCCTTTAGAAGTCACCTTTATTTTTTCCGATCAATTCAAATCTTTTTCTGGATTATTTATATAGAAAAATCTATCTACATCTTTTATACCCATATTTTTTAGTATCTTTGACATCATTAATTTCAAATCAAACTTTCCTACACTATCAAATACTAAACAGCCGCCTGTGTATCTCTTAGCAAGTTCTAAAACTAATGCTTTTACCTTATCCACTTTAAAATAATGAAATACTCCAGCAGCAAAGAAAATAATACCCTTGGAAGAATCCACCTCGTTCATCCATGAATAATCCTTTAAATCACAAGCAATATTTTTTCTCTATCTTGTTTGACAATAAGCTTTTCACGAATTTCTATAATATCAGGAAAATCGATATTTACAATACTGCAAAGTCCACTATCACAAGCTTTACCTGTCTCATCTAAGCCACAGCCAAGATTGACAACAGTTGCTTCAGGATATTTTTTCAAATACTCTTTTATCTCCCACATAATATCCAGTTGTCTCATAGCCGCTTCAAGAGAACCAAATTCATACAGAAATGAATTATTCTTTTTTTCTAAATCTGTAAAATCATAATCAATTCTTTCACATAATTCTTTAGCGAATACATCCGTATACAATTCAGGAAATTTTTCAGAGCACATTTTTCTCCCATATAACGGAACAATTAAAGTTTCCTGAACAGTATTCTTTTCTATTTTAACTTTTTGCATATTGTCATCTCCCTAATTTAAGATCAAAGTTATTTCAACAATATTTTAACATAGTTTTAGAGTAAATTGTATGAATAATCAAAACTATAAAATAAGGTTTCTAGAATCTCAATATATAATCTTCCAAAAAATTCATCTATCTATACTCATCTATACTATATATCATATATATTTAACTAAACAGGTTTTGAAATAGATTGTTAAATTCATCTTTATCGACTTTTTCATCATTTCTATATAGACTCTCTCTTCCTATCGAACTCGATGCATTTCTATAATCCTGTTTTTGAATAGTTAGGAAAAATTCTTTGTGTAATTCTAAAATAAGTTCATCACTTTTCTCTTTAGTAAATTTCAAATCATATTTCAGAACATTTCTTATTGAAGGCAACCATGCATCATTAAAGCGTCTAAAAAGAAAAATAGGCTTAGAGTTACTGTTAGATTCTTTTTCAATTAAATATTTAACAATTCTCCAAATAATAATTCTAGAACTCAGCATGCTCACATCTGTTTTTGACGATACAAACTCAAAATTAGGTCTTTGACTTCTAAATGGATAAGCCTCAAGATTAGCAATTAATTTTGACATAGTTTTCAATTCGTCCAAGTCTTCTATCTCTTCAGCAAAAGTTCTAACTTTCTTGTCGATTCCTAAATAAGCCATACAAATATTTGAAAAATAATGTGTTAGATAGTAAGCGTTCGCCTGTAATTTCGTTTTCTCAATTATTTTTAGCTCTTGAAGTAGAATACTAGCATCAAATGAAGTATTAATGATATGTTCTTTTATATACGATTCATTTATGATTATCTCTCTATGTTCTCCCAAAATATTTAGAGATTCATCAATTTCATCACTTTCCTTTACTTTACTATAAAAATCTCTAATTCCCCTCTTCCTATCTTTAACCGTAGCAATATTGGGATTTATTAAACACAAAAATAATTTTGAATTCTGAATATCTCCTCGAATATGATTCGGAATACCATAGTGAACGTATTTACTAGCTTTTAGTTTCTCTAACTGAGAATCAATTTTTAACCACGAGAAGGTCTTAGAATTCTGTTTAAGTGCATTTTGAAATAATTCCGTTATCATGTTAATATTCTTATCATTCCAAGGACTATATTTCTCTAATACTTCTTCCGACGATGAAATTACTCCAATATATTTTTTATAACTAAACACTAAATCATCTAGATACATATCATTACCTCAATATAATTTTTTACTATCATAGTATACCAAAATAATTCTACATATACAATAAACTAAACATAAATTATAGTTTCCTTTAGTTGTAATGTTACAATTGATATGAGAAACAATAAAAAAAGCTGTATAATAAATCCGAGGTATGGAAAAATCATGCTCCAGATTTTAACTATATACAAAAAGACAAATATCCAATAAAATATAAAGTGTGACCTAAGTACTAAGAAAGGATATTTGTCACGAATAATTGTATCACAGAATTACTACAAATAAAAGATAAAAATATAGTATTAGATCCTACCTTCAAAAAAAGAAAAAATAAAAGGACAAACACACTTTATATTAAAAGGTGTTCTAATATAAACCAACAAAATGCGAATGTTGCAATAGTGATAAAGTAGTAAAAAATGGATTTAAGGAAAAGGAAATTTTTTAACAATTAAACTAGTTATTGAAATTCAATTTTTAGGTATAAATAATTAAAATTTATTTATACCTAAAACATTATATAAAGGTATTAGTTCACTCTTAACTTCAGTAACAATTTTTTCAATATCTAGGTTTTCTATTAATTCTTTACATTTTATCCCTTTATAGTATACTTTATCTTTTTTTAAAAATAATTTTTGTAATTTTTCAACTCCATTTTTTCCAGATACTCTTGTTTTCAAAGAAAGTTTTAAAAATTTTAAAACTCCCTCAGTATCATATAAGAACCAATCTTCAATTGTTTTTTTTGCTTGTATATTTATAACTTTATTAGCCCCTTTTTCTATAAAATCATTTTCTAATTTTTTCCAATCTATAGGTGGCTTAGGACTAAAATCCAATACATCTGTATCACTACAAAATACAATCGTGAATTTACAGTCATTTGAAAATTTAGTTTTGATTTCCTTTGAAAATTTACGAAGAGCTTTGCTTGCAAAACCTCCTATTCCTTTTACATCTACAAATCTAATATGAGTATCAAATTTTTTAGATGAACGAGATCTTTCATAATTAATCAAATATTTATAGAACTCAAGCTCCGTTTCTCCTTCTACAAAAAATACAAGACAATTATTCACCGTTAATGCCCTCCAAATAATCTTCAATATAACTATCAACATCTGTCAACATTGAAAATAAATAGTCACCAGTACTCATGTTGAATGTACACGCATCTTTTTCTAATTGGTTTTTACCCGATTTTTTAAAAGTAAAGAATTGTGCTACTCCAGGAATCTTATTAATTCCTATGTATGTAGATAAGGGATTTAGATAATTCACTATATATGGAGAATGGCTTGTAAGAATAATTTTACAATTATCTAATAATTGATTTATAATCTGTATATATGCATGAAATAACCCAGGATGAACGGAATTTTCAGGTTCTTCAATTGCTATTAACGAGACATTACTATTGCGAGATATAATTATTTTTGTTAAAATCATAAATATTCTCTTAGCACCATCTGACATAGTAGAAAAATCAACAGTTTTTATAAGATTTCTATTCTTTACATATAAAAAATATACTTTATCAGTTACTATAAATGGGGCATCATCTGGAATCTTATTGCTTGCACTTTGATTGAGTGTATACTCTTTTACAATTATGTCTTCAATATCAGGGAATAACTGAAAATAAATATCTTTTAGTAGTTTAAATTTATTTTTTTCTTTTTGTTTTAATTGAAAAATAATGCGAGGCAAATTAACGGTGTCAATCATTTCATTTTCAAAACCTTTTCGAATAATAGGATCTGGTCGACAAAAATTCTCTGTATCAAAATTATTTTCCATATACATTCTCATATTATTTAGCTTATTAATTATATCAGAATAATAAAGATTATCATAAGCATGTAGTTTATTGATAATAAGCTCATTTGATTTAATCTTAATTTTTGATGAACATCTACCACTCTCAGAACTTTTATATAATGCTTTCTCTTCTGTTCTATTTATAAATTGAGTGAATTTATTGTTTTTTTTGTTTGATTTTATTTTCAAATATTCCTTAATAATTTCAGGCTCTCTTTTACTATTGTAATACCATCTAAATTCATATCCATATTGTACAATACGATTTCCTTGTGTTATTGCCTCCACTTCGAACTTATAATTTTTCCCTTGTATATTGGAGTTGATAGGAAAAAGAATAGAATTAGACATCATATCTGCTTTTTCTTCATTATTTGCCTTAATAAAAGTTAAACCAAAATTAATACCATGTAGTACATTAGATTTACCAAAATTATTAATTGCTACTAGAGCTGTAATATTATCGAGTTTTAATTTAACATTAGATATATTCTTAAAACCATCAATTAATATATTTTCAATTTTCATATTGTTCCAATTTTCCTTTCTTAGTTTATACACCTAATATATTATCATAAATAATTAAGAAACGCAATTTTTTATTGCGTATAAAAAAATATTATACAAATAAGAATTCGCTATATTCCTCTTGTAAAAATAATATTCTAATAATTCGCCATTTCAAATAAAAAATAAATATAATAGTTTATCTCGGATAAAATAATTATGGGATAGATATATTTCATTTACTGCTAGGTACAGATGAAAAGAAATATTTATTAAATATAATAAATTGTAAAATAAACTTCAACAGTATACTCAAAAAAGAGGCTCAGTGTAAAACAAATTTTTAATGCTCATAAAAAGCTAATTCTTTCTCATTAGGAGTCATGAGCTCCAAAGAATAATGCGGTCATTTAAGATTATAGAATCCCTCAATATACTCAAATAAAGAAAGTCTCAACTCATAAATTAAGTGATAAATTTTTCTATTACACTCTTCTTTTTTTAGATGCTTAAAGAAACACTCGCAACAAGCATTATCGAAAGGATACTCCTTTTTAGAAAAAGATTGAACGATACTATATTTATCCAAGAGTTTTTTAAAAGGAGACGTAGTGTACTAAGTACCACGATTAAAATGGAAGATAAGACCAGTAGGATAATTTCTTTTAGTATAAGCTTCGTTAAATGTATTTATAATAAGACTACAATCAGCCTTATTAGAAATATTCCAAGATATAATTTTTCTAGAAAATAAATCCATGATTATACATAAATAAAACCAACCACTATTTACTTTTATGTAAGTAAAATCACTAGCCCAACCCATATTAGGAGCAGAAGGATTAAACTCTTGATGTAGGTGATTATATAATTTAGAATGTTCACAATCAACATTACTCTTTTTAATAAAAAGTTTAGAAGTAGACATAGTAGGTAGATTTAATTTTTGAAATAATCGATATACGCTACCAACACTAACTTTGATACCATAATCACGATTCAAAATATGAGTAATCTTATATGCACCAAGTCGCTTATCGTAGTCTCAATGAATTTTCAAAATAATTCTAGAAATCATTTGATTTTCTTCAATTCTAGGAGGAATATCATTTGAGATATATTTGTAGTATGTGCTTCTATTAACATTGAATACTTTACATAAGAGTTAAATATTATGTTGAGTTCTAAGGGTGAAAATAGTGTTTAATCTTTGTTTGAGTGTGGAGTGAAGATGGCAATCGCCTTTTTTAGAATTTGATTCTCTTCTTCTAATTGAGCATTACGCTTTTGAAGTTCTTTAATTTATTTAGCAGTAAACACATTGCCATCTTCAGTTTTAATCTCAGAATACTGTTTCACCCATGTATTAATAGCACTTAAAGAAATACCATAATCTTTACTTAGTTGAGTTTGTGTTTTATCATTTTGATATAGACTAACGATTGATCTTTTAAAGTCATAATCATAGAGATTTTTTACCATTTGAAACACTTCCTTTCTTGTATCTATTATATTATATTGTTTATTTTTGTGTCTACTTTTCTAGTATAGATTCAATAAAACACAGAGATGAAGTAAGCCTAAAAGAACTAATGAATATAGATTATCTAGAGGTATGGCTAAAACAATTAAGATGATGAAAAGATATAAAGAATATATGGTTAATAATGTTAAATATGAGTATTCTAATGGTCCATTAGAAGGTTTTAATAATAAGATTAAGTTAGTTAAAAGAATTTCTTATGGTTATAATAGTTTTGATAATTTTAGGTTACGCATTTAAATTATGTTCAGGTTATTTGTTTCTAAATATAAAAATAATGAAAGAGCAAGTAAGTAAATATAGTAAAAATGCTAAGCAGCCTGAAGCTGCTTAGCATTTTATAGAGTTATTCTCTCATGCCCCGTATTTGACATAGAGTCAATCAAAAAAGAAATTTACTCTTATGAATACTATTATGTTTGTTCTGACCACAAAAAACCTCAGAACACTTATAGTGCTCTGAGGCTATTTTTATTATTATCTTTTCGCTATTTCTTCTAATAACATTTTGTTAATCATTTGTGGGTTGGCTTGACCTTTAGAAGCTTTCATAATTTGACCTACTAGGAAACCAATAGCACGGTCACGTCCGTTTTTGTAGTCTTCAATAGATTTTGGATTGTTATCTAATGCTTCGTTAACCCAAGCTAATAATTGACCACTATCTGATACTTGAACAAGACCTTTTTCTTTAACGATCTTCTCAGCATCTCCACCGTGTTCGATTAATTCAGCGAATACTTTTTTAGCGATTTTACTAGAGATTGTTCCATCAGTGATTAATTTAATCATTCCTGCTAAACCTTCTGCAGTAAGTTTAGTTTCGCTTAGTTCTTTTTGTACTTTGTTTAAGTATGCATTCACATCTACCATTAAGTAGTTAGACGCTAATTTTGGATCAGCTCCTAATGATACAGTTTTTTCGAACATATCTGACATTTCTTTAGTTAATGTTAGTACGTGTGCATCATATGCTGGTAATCCAAGTTCTTCTTGATATCGTTTTTGACGAGCATCTGGAAGTTCTGGAATAGTTTTTCTTACTTCTTCCATCCACTCTTCTGAAATAATCATAGGTACGATATCCGGCTCTGGGAAGTATCGGTAATCGTCTGAACCCTCTTTAACACGCATTAGTTTTGTTGCTCCTGTAGTTTCATCAAAACGACGTGTTTCTTGTTCGATTATTCCTCCAGATAGAATAACTTGTTCTTGACGTTTTTCTTCGTACTCTAATCCTTTTTTAACAAAAGTGAATGAGTTTAAGTTTTTAAGCTCAGTTTTTGTACCGAATTTATCTTGACCATATGGACGAATAGAAATGTTCGCGTCACAACGCATTGAACCTTCTTCCATTTTAACGTCAGATACTTCGATATATTGAATAATTGAGCGTAATTTTTCTAAGTAAGCATATGCTTCTTCTGGTGTTCTAATATCTGGCTCAGATACGATTTCGATAAGTGGTGTACCTTGACGGTTAAGGTCAACTAGTGAATAACCATTTTTGTGAGTTAATTTACCAGCATCTTCTTCAAGGTGAGCACGTGTAATACCGATACGTTTAGTTTCACCGTTTACTTCGATATCTATCCAACCATTTTCCCCAATTGGTTGATCAAATTGAGAAATTTGGTATGCTTTCGGGTTATCTGGATAGAAGTAGTTTTTTCTATCAAATTTTGATTCGCGAGCTACTGTCATATTAAGAGCCATAGCTGCTTTCATTCCCCACTCTACTGCTCTTTTATTTACTACTGGAAGTACCCCAGGATATCCTAGGTCGATTACGTTAGTGTTAGTGTTTGGCTCTGCACCAAAATGAGCTGGAGATGGTGAAAATATTTTTGAATCTGTTTTTAATTCTACATGGACTTCTAGTCCAATTACTGTTTCAAAATGCATCTTGTTTCTCCTATTATAATTCTATTTTTTTATCGTGTAAGTTGTAGTGTTGTTCAAAGTTATACGCTACATCATAAAGTGTTGACTCTGCGAATGGTTTAGCAATAATTTGCATACCGATTGGACGTTTACCTTTGAATCCACATGGGATACTAATACCTGGTAAACCAGCCATATTTACTGGAATTGTTAGAATATCATTTGCGTACATAGTTACTGGATCATCGATTTCTTCACCGATATTGAATGCTACCGTTGGAGCTGTTGGTCCAATAATTACATCGTACTCTTTAAATACTCTATCGAAATCTTCTTTAATTAATGTACGAACTTGTTGTGCTTTTTTGTAGTATGCATCGTAGTATCCTGAAGATAATACGTAAGTTCCTAACATAATACGACGTTTAACCTCTGCACCAAATCCTTCTCCACGAGTTTTTTTGTAGATTTCTTCTAAGTTAGTTGCGTTTGGACTTCTATAACCGTAACGAATTCCATCAAAACGTGAAAGATTTGAACTTGCTTCAGCTGATGCTATTACGTAGTATGTAGAAATAACATGATCCGTACTTGGAAGACTAACTTCTTCTACGATAGCTCCTTGACTTTCTAAGTATTT
>CAUSKO010000048.1:0-9136 GCA_963532255.1 uncultured Gemella sp.
AAGGTAAAGAGAGAATGAAAGCTGTTGGTAGCGTAGAAGTTCCTCAAGATGCCTTTATGGCTGTTTTAAAAATGGATGAAGAATAATGAAGAATGTACCTCGCGGAGTATATATTCATATTCCATTTTGTAAGTATATTTGTTCATATTGTGACTTTAATAAATTTTATATTCAAAGACAACCAGTTGATAAGTATATAGATTGTTTAATTAAAGAAATAGAAACGATGGAACAAGTATCAGATATAGAAACTATTTATATTGGTGGTGGAACACCTAGTGCATTAAATGATGAGCAACTACATCGCCTTTTAACTGCACTTAGAAAAAAAATTCCAGGACAACTTCGTGAA
This sequence comes from uncultured Gemella sp., assembly GCA_963532255.1. Classification (GTDB taxonomy): domain Bacteria; phylum Bacillota; class Bacilli; order Staphylococcales; family Gemellaceae; genus Gemella. Next base: position 353 of record CAUSKO010000048.1, read on the forward strand.
TTTACATTTGAAGCCAATCCTGAGGATCTTGTTGATTCTAGGGTTGCTTTAGTGAAGGAGTACGGAGTTGACAGAATTAGTATGGGTGTACAAACATTTAACAATGAATTATTACAAATACTAGGACGTGGTCATGTCGCTAATGATGTAGATATGGCGATTAATAATTGTAAAAAACATGGAATTGAAAATATTAACGTTGATTTGATGTTTTCACTTCCAAAACAAACGATGGAAGACTTATACGATAGTATGAAAAGAGTAGTCTCTTATGATATTAGTCATGTTTCATGTTATTCATTAATACTAGAACAAAAAACTAAATTATATAATCAAGTTCGAGATAAAAAGGTAGTTTTACCATCAAATGAAACAGAAGAACAAATGTATAATGAGGTTATTAATTTCTTAACTGAAAATGGTTATGAACAATATGAAATAAGTAATTTTGCTCGTCCAGGTCACGAAAGCATTCATAATAGCAGTTATTGGAAAAATATAGAATATTATGGACTAGGGGCAGGCGCTCATGGTTATATAGATGGCATACGTTATGCGAACCAAGGAGCATTGAAATTTTATATAGATAGCATGGAAGAAAAAGGGCATGCTAGACGTGAAGAAAATAAAGTAACGTTGAATGAACAAATAGAAGAAGAAATGTTCTTAGGTCTGCGATTATTAGAAGGTGTAGATTTAATAACTTTCGAAGAAAAATATGGAAAGAAAGTTCAAGAAATATTTAAAGACGTTGTAGATAGAAATATAAAAAATGGATATTTAGAAATTGTAGAAAATAAATTACGACTAACTCGTAAAGGTTTGTTCTACGGTAATGATGTCTTTTCTGAATTTTTATTGAATTAAAAATTAGGGTGCTCGGAGTATCTAATGCTCCGAGCTTTCCTAGCAAATATATAAGAAAGGAGAATAACCTATGGAGAGAACATATATAGAAAATTTACTTGTTAAATTAAATAAAGATTATGATTTCAATTTAAAATACAGTAATAACTTTAAAATGGCATTTTCTCATTCTTCATTTACTAACGAAAAAAGAATTGCTAAACATTTAAATTATGAGCGTTTAGAGTTTTTAGGTGATGCAGTAGTAGAGTTAGTTACGAGTGAATTTTTATTTAAGAAATTTCCAGATTTAGCAGAAGGTGAATTAACAAAGTTAAGAGCATCAATAGTATGTGAAAAAACGCTAGTAAAATATGCCTTACAGTTAAATCTTGATAAGTGTATTTTCTTAGGTAAAGGTGAGGAAAAAATGGGCGGTAGAAGTCGAGCGGCACTTCTTGCAGACATTTTTGAATCTTTCACTGGTGCAATGTATTTAGAAGCAGGCTTAGAGATTGTAAAAACATTTTTAAGCAATACATTATTTACTGAAGTTGATAGTTTTGAGTATTTTAGTTTTGTAGATTATAAAACAATTTTACAAGAGTATGTTTCAAAAATTAAATTAGGTGCAATAGAATATACAGTTTTAGATTCTAGTGGTCCTTCACATTTAAAAACATTTACTAGTGCAGTAGTTATAGATGGGAAACAATATGGCACTGGAACGGCTAGAACAAAGAAAGAATCAGAACAACTTTCAGCAAAAGTTGCTTTAGAAAAATTAGATTATAAAGAAATATAGAGAAGGAATGTATTATAGAATTAAGAAAGGAGAGCAAGATGAAATTATCAAAAGTAGAAATAACAGGATTTAAGTCTTTCCAGAAAAAAACAACTTTTGAATTCAAAAATAATTTAATTGGTGTTGTTGGGCCAAATGGTTCAGGAAAAAGTAATATAATTGATGCTATTCGCTGGGTTTTAGGTGAACAATCAGCTAAAAACCTTCGTGGTAGTAGCATGAAAGATGTTATCTTTTCGGGTACAGAAGATGTAAAGAGAAAGAACTTTGCAGAAGTAGCCGTTACTTTTAGTAATGCAGAAAAGTCATGTGAAATAAAAAGACGTCTGTATAGAAATGGAGATAGTGAGTATTTCTTAGATGATAAACGTGCTAAATTAAAAGATATAACAAATGTTTATCTCGATCTTGGTATTAATAAAGAAAGTTATAGTATTATTACTCAAGGTAAAGTAGAAGACATTATATCTTCTAAACCTGTAGACCGCAGAGCGATTATAGAAGAGGCTTCGGGTGTACTAAAATATAAAAATAAAAAGAAAGAAACTAATGCTAAATTAGAAAAAACTAATGATAATTTAATGCGACTTAATGACATTTTCTCTGAAATTAGTTCGCGTTATGAAATATTAGAAGAACAAAAAAATAAAACTCAAAAATATTTAGATTTTTCTCGAGAATTAGAAGAAAAAGATATACTAATAAATATTTATAACATATCTGAATATCAAAAGAAACTAGCAGTATTACTAGAAGAGAAGAAAGTAAAACAAGCTGAAAAAGAAGCTCTTGAAGAAAAACAAGAAGAGTTATTAAAAGATTTAGAAAGTATTAAAACAAGCTTAGTATCATTAGATAAAACATATATTAAATATCATGATGAAGAACTAGAACTAGTTCAAAAAAAGGAAAGTCTTCAATCTGAACTTAATGTTATTCAGGAAAGAAAAAACAATAGAAATCTTCGTAGTGAAAAATTAGATGAAGATATATCATATCAATTAGAAAGATTAGGTAATCTTCAAGACAGATTAAAACAACGTGAACAAACAAAAGACGAGAATAAAAAGAAAATTAAAGAGTTAAATAAAGAAATAATAGATTTAGAAAATGGTGGAGAGTATAATCTTGAAACTATAGAAAATATTATTGAAGAACTTAAAGATAAATATTATAACTTAATTAATGAAGAAACTAGATTAGAAAATAGTATTGAATATGCTCGTAGAAATCTGGAAAGTGCCGATGAAAACTATAAAGAATTATATAAAAATATAGAAATTCAAAAAGAAGAATATAATAAAAAATTACAAGATTTAGAATCGGTAACTAATAAACAAAATTCTTTAAAAGAAGATTTAGCAAAAGTTGAAGAAGATTTGGCAAAACTATCAGAAAAGAATATATTAGTTTCTTCTTCTCAAAAAAATATAGATGAGCAGATAAATAAAGGCTATAATTTTAAAAATAATCTTGAAAATCGTAAGAAGTTTTTAGAAGATCAAATTAATAATTTAAGCTTTTATAATATCGGTGTAAAAGAAGTATTGTCAAATAAAGATAATATTGGTGGAGTACATAATAGTGTTGCTAATATTATTAGTTTTGAAAATGAGTATGCTACAGCACTAGATATAGCGTTAGGTCAAGCTCAACAAAATATAGTAGTTGAAAATGAAAATACGGCTAAAAAGTGCATAGAGCATTTAAAAAAATCAAACAAAGGTCGAGTTACATTTTTACCACTAAATAATATTAAAGCTAAAGTAATTTCGTCAGATGTCTATAGCACATTAGTGAAAGAAGAAGGCTTTATTAATATAGCGGAAAACTTGGTTAGTGTTGAACCTAATTATAAAAACATAGTATCCCACCTATTGGGATTAGTAATTATTGTTGATAATATGGATAATGCTAACCGTATAGCTAGAAAGATTAACTTTAGAAATAGAATAATAACACTAGATGGTCAAGTTATCAATAGTGGTGGTTCTATTACAGGTGGAGCTATAAATAAAAATAATAATTCATCAATCAAACATAAGGCAGAATTAGATGAATTAAGTAGTAATTTTAAAAAAATTAATGATAAAATAGCTAAATTAAATGACGAAAAGAACCAAGTTACTTTTCAACAAAAAGAGTTAATTGAGGTTATCACAAAAAATAAAGAAATAAAAGAAGAACTGATTTTTAAAATTAAAGAATTAGAACTAGAAATAAATCATAAAAACTCAGAGATAAGAACTTTAACTACTAATATAAAACTAAATGAAAATAAGCTGTTAGACTATAAAAAGGATGACAATAGTTTTGAGAGTATTGAAAAGTTAACTAATGATTTAGAGAAAATTAGGAAAGAGTTAGTAGATTTAGATAAAAAAATTAAAGAAGAAAATAATAAAAAACAAAATGCACAAAGTGCTGAAGAACTGTATTTAGAAAAAATAGCAGAATTAAAAATAGAGAAATCTAAGCTAGAAGAAAATAATAAACATATTCAAGAAACTATAGAGAATTTAACTATAGATATAAAAGATACACAAGAGCAGTTAAATAGATTAGAAGCATCAAAAAATGCTGACTCATTAAGTGAAGAGGATGAAAAAACCATTCTTGAAAATAATTCTAAGTTAATAAGTGAGTATAGTGATAGATTAGCAACGTTAAAAACATTGTTGTCTGACTTAGACATGGAAAAAACAGGATTATTTAAACGTGAAAAGGAGATTACATCAGCTCAACAACGTAATAATGAATCTCTACGAGAGAAAATATCTGATTTTGAGAAATTAACGGTAGCTCAAACAAAAATAGAAGTAAAAACAGATGAATACCTAGAGAATCTAGTTGAAAACTATAGTGTAACATATGAAAGTGTCGTGCATAGATTAACTGAAGATAATATATCTGAAATACCTTCGTACAAATCAAGAGTAATGAGTTTACGTCGTGAAATTGCAACTCTAGGAAATGTAAACCTAAATGCTATTGAAGAGTTTGCGGAAACTAAAGAGCGCTATGATTTCTATAATGAACAAATTACAGATTTAGTAGAGGCTAAAGAAAAATTAGAAGAAACAATAGCTGAAATTGATAAAGAAGTTAAGGAACGTTTCTTAGAGACATTTGTTCAAGTAGCTGAAAACTTTAATACTATTTTTAAAGAATTATTCAAGGGTGGATATGCAGATATGACATTGGAAACACCTAATGATATTTTAAATACTGGTATAGTGATTGAAGCTTCACCTCCAGGGAAGAAACTTCAAAATCTATCATTACTTTCAGGTGGAGAAAAATCATTAACAGCAATAAGCTTACTATTCGCAATATTAAAAGTGAAGAATCCTCCTTTTGTAGTACTTGATGAGGTGGAAGCGGCACTTGATGAAGAGAATGTAAATAGATTTGCTAAATTCCTTAAAGTGTATTCAGTAGACAACCAATTCTTAGTAATAACTCACCGTCGAGGCACTATGGAAGCAATGGATACATTATATGGTGTAACAATGCAAGAAAAAGGTATTAGTTATATTTTAGAATTAGAGTTAAAAGATGTAATAGAAAACTTTGAGGAAAATATAAAGTAATTTAAAGTAAATAATTTAATATAAAAAAAACTAGATATTCAGTAAAACTGAGTATCTAGTTCTTTTATACTTAATTTGTTTCAATTGAATCTTTGATAAAACCATACCAAACATATACTACGATAATAACAGCTAATAATTCACTAAGATGAATAAGTATAGTTAAAAATGACAGGGGTCCTAATTGATAGTATAATCCAGTTTTTTGAAAAGCTATTGCGCATATAACCAATGGGAAAGTAAATGCAGAAAAGCTAGGATAAAATTTTCTATTTAATAAAAATGGTAATTGAAGAAGTACAAAAATAAAAAATAATATAGTAAGTGGAATAAGAACACTTAGTATAAATGTACTTTTATTTGTGATACCAATCATATAACTAGCTAATAATAGTCCGCCAGGGGCTGAAAAAACCGTGATAGTAGGGAAATCTCCTTCACTATAATGTTTATAAATATAGACTCTATATAATACAAATGGTATTAGTATAAGGTAATTTATAAAAGAGAAGTAAAAGAAAATCTTCCCTAAAAGTTCAACATTATAATTAATTGCAGTGACTGTTACTACTGCAGGTCCAACAAAAGTTATAAACCAAGTTGGATAAATATTTTTAATATGTCTTTCTTTAATAATAAAACTGTAAATAGCATAACAAACAACACAAACATCGAGACAAATTCCAATAATCCAAGTGGGTAAACTATATAATCCTATATATTTATTAAAAAATGAACTTAAAAGCATTATACTCATTGGATATGTTGCTAAAACTGTAGCTATAACAGGTTTTTTCATTTCTTCGATTAGACTCTTTAAATTATCTATAAATTTAATTGTTAAAAGTACAATTATAATTAAAGATAAAATACTAAAAATAAGTTGAAAAGTAGGGCTGTAAGCTTGTAACAGATTGCCAAGAGCAACTGAACCAAGAGCAAGTCCTGCGATGGGTGTAGGTAAATTTCTAATTATATTCATAAATAACTCCTAAATTTTATTTCACTTTTATTGTATACGATTTCACGTAATAATTCAATAATTTTCCTGTTGACATTTTATATATAATAATATACAATAAGAAACAAGTGTTACCTATTGATGGAGGTTTTAATATGGCACCAAAATTTAAATTTACAAAAGAAGAGGTCTTGGCTGTAACTATAGACTTTATAAGAGAAAATGGAATAGAAGCATTAACTGCAAGAGAGTTGGCTAAAAAATTGGAGTCATCTACTAAAGTAATATTTAGTTTGTTTTCTAATATGAAAAATTTAGAAGATGAAGCAAAGTTTGCTGCAGAAAATATTTTTTCAGAAAAAGTTAATTTAGCATTAAAAGATGATAGTCCATTTAAACGATTAGGAGTAGAGTATATATTGTTCTCAAAAAATGAACCTAAATTATTTCAATGGTTATTTATGAAAAAAGGTATAGAAGTAGAAAGTTTTAAAGATTTTCTTCCAATGCGAGACTACGAATATAAATCAGTAATTGAATCTATTGATGAAGAGTATAAAATTTCAATAGAAAATTCAAAAAAACTTTATGAGCACTTATTTATATATAGCCATGGCATCGCAACATTAACAGTTACGGGAATACATAATTTTACATCAACTGAAATTATTGAGTACATGACTGAAGTAACTAAAAGTTTAATAGTACAATATTCAAAGGAGATTGATTAAATGATTATAGCAAAGGATATTAAGAAAAAATATAATGATCAAGAAGTTTTAAGAGGAATAGATTTAAAAATTGATAAAAATGAATTTGTTGTTATACTTGGAGCTTCAGGTTCAGGGAAATCTACACTATTAAACATTTTATCTGGTTTAGAAAAGTCTGATTCAGGAGAAGTTGTATATGATAATGAGTCTATAAGTGATTACTCAGAAAAACAATTAACACAGTTTCGTAAAGACAAAATAGGATTTGTTTTCCAACAGTATTATTTGTTAAATAATTTAACAGTAGAACAAAATGTTAAAGTAGGAGCTAATTTAGCAAATAATAAAGAGTATGTTGATATTATAAAGGAATTAGGATTAGAAGATAGATTAAGTAAATATCCTAATGAGTTATCTGGAGGAGAGCAACAGCGTGTTTCAATTGCGAGAGCATTAGCTAAGAAGCCAACTGTATTATTTTTAGATGAACCAACAGGAGCTTTAGATGAGGAAACTGGAAGAAAAATATTAGAGTACTTATTAAAACTAAAAGATAAATCATACTTTACAATGATAATGGTAACTCATAATGAGAATATTGCTGAACTTGCAAATAAGATAATTCATGTAGGTAGTGGTAGAGTAACTTCGATTGAAGAAAACCGCACACCTAAATCTGTTGAAGAGATAGGGTGGTAATTATATGATAGTTCAGTTAAAAGATTTAAGAAAAGCAATTGCAGTAGTGATAGTAAGTTTTTGTGCGGTATTTATAACTACACTTTTTTCTAACTTATATTTAGATTTGAAAGGCCTAGATATTACGGGATTTAATATAATGCAGAAGAAGTTTTATGATGCTCAGCTTATTGTTTCTAAATTTGTAGTAATTATAACAGGAACAGTCTTATCAATAAGTGCAGCGGTAATGTTAATATTCTATATTAAACAATTTATTGATGATTCTAAACATAAAATTGGAATATTAAAAGCTCAAGGTTATAGCAATAACTTTATAGCATCTAAGTTTTCTATTTTTGGATTTTTAGTATTTTTAGGTTCATTATTAGGTTATGGTAGTTCACATTTGTTTATGCCGAAATTTTATGAAAGTAGAAATACAGATAATATATTATCTGAACTTACAATGAACTTTCATCCCCAACTTTTATTAATAATGGTTATATTACCATCACTATTGTTTTTAGTAATATCAATTGTTTATGTACTGTTTAATTTAAATGTACCGACGATTAACTTACTTAAACAAATAAATTCAACAAATAAAAAAATTAGAAAAAAAAGATTTAGACAATATAAAAACTTTTTTACAGAATTAAGAGCAACAGTATTATTTAGTAATAAAACCCTATTATTCTTTGTTATTTTTGCAGCATTATCATTTTCTTCAATGATTCAAATGGCATTTGGTATGAGAGATTTTGTCGATGGAACAATAAGAATTATGATGATGGTAATAGGTGTGATATTATCGTTATCTATATTATTAATTTCGTTAGAAGTAATTGCTAATAGTAATATAAAAAATATATCTATTTTAAATATTATGGGATTTTCAAAAAGTGAATGTTCAAAAATAGTATTATCAGGTTATAGAGTAGTAGCATACATAGGTTTTGCTGTAGGGACAGTTTATCAGTATTTTTTAATAAGAACATTACTAAAAGTTTTATCTAAAAAATTAGATAGCGAAACAACATATAACTTTGATTTAATCTCCGTAATTGGTAGTCTTATAGCATTTGTATTAATATATGAAATTTTTATTTTATACTATAGTAATAAGATAAAAGATTTAAATGTTAAAAAAATTATGATGGAATAAAAATAACAACTCCTTGTATA
>CAUSKO010000049.1:0-8930 GCA_963532255.1 uncultured Gemella sp.
TTGTCACAGTCAAACAAAGTAATCAGCCTTTAGCTTATTAAGCTGCTAAAGCGTATTTTGTATTTTCGCCAGTTATATTTAACTGATGTGTTGTTAAAGGAGTCAACCCTCCTACATGCCACTAAGAAGACTAGTATCCCTGTCGAATCCTAAACATCCCCTTAATTTATTATTTATTTAGTTTATCACATTTTCATCATTATGTAAAATTTTACAATTAATTCTAAGAGTTACTATTATGCTTAATTCACAGTATTTTACATATTTACTTGAATATATAATCTTAATTCCCAAGTATAACATAAATATGTTATAATCTATGTACTGAATAAATTTTACGTTGGAGGTTATATGGAAACTCTTATTAATAGACTACGTCCTAAAAAAATAGATGATATTATAGGTCAACATCATCTTATAGGAGAAAATAAAGTATTAACGAAAATAGTTACAAGTAAAAAAATGTTTTCTTTTATTTTATACGGACCTCCTGGCACTGGAAAAACATCAATTGCAAATGCACTTGCGAATGAACTAGATTATAAGTTTAAAATATTGAATGCGGTAAATTGTACTAAAAAAGATCTTACTACTGTAATCGAGGAGTCTAAAAGATTCAAAAAAGTTATTTTACTACTAGATGAATTTCACAGACTTACAAAACCTATGCAAGATATTCTGCTACCTGAAATAGAATACGATAATATATATGTTATAGGGTGTACAACAAATAATCCCTATCACACGGTTAATCCTGCGATTAGATCAAGATTAATAATTTTTGAATTAAAACAAGTATCAGAAAATGATATTTACGAGTATCTAAAGAAAATATCAAAAAATAATGAAATATTCCCTAAAAATCTAACTATAGATGACGATGTACTTAAAACTATATCATTAAATTCATCTGGAGACTTAAGGTTTTCACTTAATACATTTGAAATATTATATAATCTTTCAAATGAAGATGAACATATAACTAAAGAAAAACTATTAAGTCTATCTTTAGGAAACTTTAAAAATTATGATAAAGATGGGGATGCTTTTTACGATATTATCAGCGCTTTTCAAAAATCAATTCGTGGAAGTGATGTTGATGCCGCCCTTTATTACTTAGCTTTACTTATTGATAACGGTGATTTAGATACTATATATCGTCGAATGAGTGTTATCGCCTATGAAGATATTGGTTTAGCTAATCCTAACATTGGGCCTTTTGTTCATTCTGCTATAGAAACTGCAAAAATGCTAGGACTTCCTGAAGCCCGTATACCTCTAGCTAACGCAGTAATTCAATTAGCTCTTTCAATAAAATCTAATACTGCAATTATGGCTATAGATTCTGCATTAAGTGAAATAAGAACTAATCCTAAGTTTGTCATTCCTGATCACCTTCGAGATAGTCATTACTATGGCGCTGATAAACTTAATAGAGGTGTTGGATATAAGTACCCTCATAACCACCCAAGTGGTTATATTAAACAACAATACTTACCAGACAATTTAGTAGGCCGTTCTTTCTACACTCCAAAAACTAATAATAAAAATGAACAAAATCTTGCTCAATATAAAAAATTTGTAGATAATTCTAAATAACAAAAAAGTTAGTTACAAAATCTGTAACTAACTTCATTTTATTCTCCAAGAATTTTAACTTCACATTCAAGTTCTACACCTGAGTTTTCTAGTACTTTTTCTTGAACTTTTTTAATTAGATTTTTATAATCTTCACAAGTAGCATTATCTACATTAACCATAAAACCAGCATGTTTTTTAGAAACTTGTGCTCCACCTATAGTTAACCCTTGTAATCCAGCATCTTGAATTAACTTACCTGCAAAGTAGCCTTCAGGTCTTTTGAACACTGATCCACATGATGGATATTCTAAAGGTTGTTTATCTGAACGTTGTTTATTTAGGTCTTCCACCTTAGCAACTATTTCTTCTTTATTACCTTTATCCATTTTAAAGTAAACTTTAAAAATAATTTCTTTTGTTTCTTGTATTACTGAATGACGATATGAAAATTGCATTTCTTCATTAGTATAAGTTTTCTTTTCACCATCTCTAGTAAAAACTTCTACTTTTTGAACAACTTCTTTCATCTCCCCACCATAGGCACCGGCATTCATAAATATAGCTCCACCTACACTTCCTGGAATACCACAAGAAAATTCAAGATTTGTTAAACTATTTTCTATACAAAAATTAGCTAATTCTTCTAAAGTTGTTCCCGCATAACATGATAAGATATTATCTTCTGATAAATCAATAGCATTTAATTCACTAGTAATAACTACTATACCTCTTATCCCTTCATCTGAAATAAGAACATTTGAACCATTACCTAATATTGTTAACTCTATATTATTTTCTTTACTATACTTTATAATATTTTGAAAATCTTCTTCTGATTTCACTCGTACTAGAATATCAGCTTTTCCACCTGTTTTTGTAAAACTATACTTTTTTAAAGCTTCATTTTCTAATACTTCACTATCTTTTAATAAATTTTCTATAGCTTCTATTTTAGACATCTTTCTCAATCCTCTTTATCATTTTATTTATAAATTCTATTTTTTTATGTGAATAATCTTTAAATGAACTCTCAATAAAACTATTTTTAAATTCATTATATTCCTCTATTAAATTTGAATCATTAAATACTTCTCTAAATTTTAGAAAATCTTGATGAATTTCTGTATCTCTTTGAACAATATATAAAATTACATCATAACTCATAGTAAAATAGTCTGTTAATCGGGCATATTTAATTATACCTTTTATACCATTGTGAGCTATTCTATGGTAATTTATATTATTTAATCTTTTTTCATCAAACGTTGTTATTTCATGTAAGTTATCGACAACTACAAGAATATCTATAATCTTCTCTCCCAATACACCTTCTTTGCTTGTAGCGCCAATATGAATAAAATCACATTTAGGCATTTTAGGGATTTCTTGTATTTTTTTTATCTCATTATTAAAAGTTTTAATGTATTCATTAATATTTATAATTTTTTCAATTTTAATTGTTCTCTTATTCATATAAAAATCCGATCTTAAAATTAAATATCTTTTATATTATAGACTTTATTCGTGATAAAGTAAAGCTATTTATTGAATTCTTTTCTACTTACAACAATCATTATAACAAAAACAATCTATAACATGGTCATTTACAATTCCTATTGCTTGCATGTAACTATAGATAATTGTACTTCCTACAAAAGTAAAACCTCGTTTCTTCATATCTTTACTTATAATATCAGAAAGTTCTGTTTTACTAGGCACATCTGAAGAAGTTTTAGCTTTAGTGTTAATTTTTTTATAATTTGTAAATCGCCAAATATACTTGTCAAATGAGCCAAACTCTTCTTGTATTCTAATAAAAGCTTGAGCATTTTTTCTAACTCCATATATTTTCAGTTTATTTCTTATAATACTTTCATCACTACGGAGAGACTCTAAATATACATCGCTATAATTAGCACAAACATTGTAATCAAAATTATCAAAAGCTCTTTTAAAGCTCTCTCTTTTCTTTAAAATTAATGACCAACTTAATCCCGCCTGCATTCCTTCTAGAATTAAATACTCAAACAATTCTCGTTCATCATGAGTCTCTCTTCCCCACTCCGTATCATGATATTCTATTTCTAATTCGCCTTTTGCCCAAGAACATCTTACTTTATTCATCTACTTCCTCCATATTTTCATTTACAATAGCAATCATATCACGAATTCTTCTAATACTATATTTTTCTTTTTTATCTATTTCTAAGTAAAATCCATCTTTAGCAACTATTCTAACGTCTTTATAAGGTGTTAAAGCGGCAAATAATTCTTTTCCTTTTAATCTAGATAGTATATTTTTGTCAAAACTAACTACAACTTTATTAGCAAGCTCTTTAACACTTTCTACTAATGTGTTTTTAGCAATAACTTTTAAATAACATATATCTACTAAATTATTAACTTCTTGACCGAAATCAGAAAATCTATCAATTAAATCTTCTACTATTACCTCTATATCTTCATCTGTTATCGCGTTATTAAATCTCTTATAGAAATCTATTTTATCTGCATCGCTACTAATATAGTCCTTTGGTATAAATGCATCAACATTTAGTTTAATTTCTAAAGTTTCCTCTTTCACTTCAAAAATATCTTTATTAAGTTTTGGTGCTACTTCTTTTATAATATTTTCATAATATGATATATCTTGTGTTTTATCTTTTTCTAAGATTGGTTCTAATACGCCTTTTTTAGCTTGGATTTCCTGTTCTAACATTTGTGAATACAATGTGTAACCTACAGAATCAATAAATCCATGCTGTCTTCCCCCTAGTACATCACCTGCACCACGAATCGATAAATCTTGCATAGCAATCTTAAATCCACTTCCTAAAGTTGTGAAGTTTTTTATCGCAGATAGTCTTTTTTCAGAGTTTTCCGTTAATGACTTGAATGGTTTATACATCAAATAAGCATATGCTTCTCGACTGCTACGACCTACTCGTCCTCTTAATTGATAGAGCTGACTAAGACCAAATTTATCTGCATCCTCAACAATCAGTGTATTAACATTAGATATATCTATTCCTGTTTCTATTATTGTTGTTGTAATCAACATATCATATTTTCTATCAATAACATCAGACATAATATTTTCTAACTCACGTTGTGTCATTCTTCCATGAGCATAAGCTATATTTACATCTGGTAAAAGTCTTTTAAGTTCCAAGTACTTTTCATCAATACTTTCAACTCTATTATAAACATAAAATACTTGACCACCACGAGATACTTCATTCATTACCGCTTCTTTTATTACCATATTATTTTGTGCCGTCACAAATGTTTGGATTGGTTGTCGTTCTTTAGGAGGTGTTTCAATTACTGATAAATCTCTAATCCCTATTAAACTCATATGTAAAGTTCTTGGAATTGGTGTTGCACTTAAAGTTAATACATCTACTGTATTTTTTAGATGTTTAATTTTTTCCTTATGTTTAACACCAAAACGCTGTTCCTCATCAATTATTAGTAAACCTAAATCATTGTACACAAACTTATCATTTAAAAGTTTATGAGTTCCAATCATAATATCGATTTTACCTTCTTTTAGTCGCTTGCATATATTGGTAATATCCTTAGCTGTATTAAATCTACTAACGACCTCTATGTTAATAGGGAAATTTTCAAAACGATTAATAAAGTTATCATAGTGCTGTTCAGCTAAAAGTGTTGTCGGGACTAAGACGGCTACTTGTTTGCCATCCATAACTGCTTTAAAAGCTACACGCATTGCAACTTCCGTCTTACCAAATCCAACATCACCACATAATAAACGATCCATTGGACGCTCTTTTTCCATATCACGTTTAATTTCTTCAGTAGCTTTTAATTGATCATCTGTTGGAATAAATGGAAAGTCCGCTTCAAATTCATGTTGCATGCTTCCATCTTGGCTATACGCATATCCTGAACTAAGCTCCCTTTTTATATACAGTTTAATTAAATCTTCTGAAATATCTTCGATTTCACGGCGAACTTTATTTTTAACCTGCTGCCATTTTTTAGTACCTAACTTATTTAAAGCAGGTTTTCTATTATCTGTAGAAGCCGTATATTTTTGAATATAATTCATATTATTTATATCAACATAAATAATATCTCCACCATCATAAACTATTTTTAAAAAGTCTTTATATACTCCTCCTACTTCTACGTTTTCAATTCCTTCGTATAAACCAATTCCGTGACTTACGTGAACAATATAGTCACCTACATTTAATTCTTGATAATTTCTTATTTTTTCAGAGTTAGTATATTTAAAATTTAAACGACGTTTTTTTCGCTCTTCTTTTGTAAATAATTCTCTAGGTGTTAGTAAAAATACTTTATTTTTCTTATCTTCAAAACCTTTTAATCGATATTTATTTACATCAATAAAGATTTTCCCTTCTTTTACACCATAATAAATATCATCATAAAAATAATTATCAAATAATACTTTCTCTACATAATCTTTTTGCTTTTGAGTATTTAGAGATATGAGTACCTTATAGTTCTCATTTAATTTTTCTCTTATTTCTTTTGCTAAAAATTCTTCACTAGAATAATACGCTAAGTCTCTAATATCTAGATTATAGTTTTTTTCAATTATCTTCTCATTTAGTTTTAAAGTTGATAAATAATATTTAACAACTTTAATATTTTGAAGTTTTTCAAAAGCTTGGCTATCAATAACTTCTTGATATATATAATTTCTATTTATTTCTTGTAAATTAGTTAAAAAGTATTCTTTAAGACTTTCCATTTTTTCAATTATTTTATGGTAATTATCAAAGAATATGATTGTATCTTTACTAAGATAATCAATAATACTATATGGAGTTTTATAAATTAAGTTAGAAAAGCTCTCTAAATTAGAAAAGTCTCCTGTAGCATGATATAATTCTATTTTCTCTTTTAAATACTGATTAATATCATGATAATTTTCTAATTCTTTTAATTTATTATCTTTAAGTTTTTCTAATATTTTTTCAACAACTAGATCTTTCTCTTCAGTAGTTAAGAAAAAGTCACTTGTAGGGTATATTTCTATCTCATCTATTTTTTTCAATGATTTCTGTGTACTTTCATCAAATAACCTAATACTGTCTAACTCATCATCAAAGAAATCCAACCTTACAGGTTTTTCACTAAGAGGGCTAAAAATATCTACTATACTTCCTCGTTTTGAAAACTCTCCGACTACATCAACACTATCTACTTTTCTATACCCCATATTAACAAGTTTCTTTTGTAAATCAGTAAAACTTATTTCTGTATCTAAATCAATTTTAAAACTATTATCTTTAAATTCTTTTGGATTTTTTACCGTTCTATAAATAGCCTCTATGGGAATAATTATAATACTAGGTATATTAGATACTATATTTTCTAAAACTTTAATTGAGTTTTGAATTAAGTCGTTACTTTTTGTAGTGTAACGCTTTAGAATATCTATTTCTGGATAAATATAAGTCTCTTCTTCAAATTCACATATTATTGAAAATAATTCCTCTGCTTCTGCTTTATTTTGAGTAAATACTACTGTAATTTTATTTTCTTTTTTAAATTGATTATAAATTTCTAAAGCACGTGTAGTAATATTTTGTCCAAAAATCCCTATATTATGTAATTTTTTATCAAAATTTAAATCAACTATATTTAATAGAGTTTCTTTTAACATGATACCTCTTCTTTCCAACGACAAATAGCAGGAATAAACCATTACCATAGTAATATTGATTTATTCACTGCATATTTTCTTATTAATTATATTTATTCATTAATTCCACGAAGTTCATTTTTGAGAAGTCTTCGATACAATTAATACTCTTTGAGTATATTTTTTTAATTTCAACCATTTCATCTTTCGAAAAGCGACCAAGTACATAGTCAACCACTTTCATCGGTGGAGTTGGTCTATCTATTCCAATTTTTAAACGATTGAATTTTTCTGTTCCTAAGTGACTAATAATACTTTTAAGGCCATTATGTCCGCCACTACTTCCTTTTGCCTTTAATTTAAAGTTTGCTGTTTTAGTATCTAAATCATCATAGATAACTAAAATATCATCTAATTCAATTTCAAAATAATCATAGAACTTCCTTAATGCTTCCCCTGAAAGGTTCATATAAGTAGTTGGTTTAACTAATATATATTTTTCTCCATTATAGTGTGTCATAGCATACTCAGCATTAAACTTATTTTTATCAAAACTTACACCCCATGATTTTGCTAATTCATCAAGAATCATAAAACCTATGTTGTGTCTAGTATTCTCATATTGCTTACCGGGATTACCTAACCCTACTATTAGTTTCATTTAATTCCTCTTTTCTTTTACTATCGAATATAAACAGAAGGCAACGAGCTCGCTGCCTTCTTATATAATATATTAATTTTAAGTATTACTCAAATAGAACACTTACTGGCTCGTTGTGGTGAATTCTATAAATAGCTTTTGCTATTAAATCTCCCACACATAATGGAACCATTTTATCTAATTTCTTCTCCTCAGGGATATGAATAGTATTAGCATAAACTAATTCTTTAATTGGAGAATTTTCAATTCTTTCTAATGCTTGTCCACTTAATACAGCATGTGAGCAACTAGCATAAACTTCTTTTGCCCCTCTATCTTTAAGAGCTTTTGCTCCAAGAGTTATTGTTCCTGCTGTATCGATTATGTCGTCGATAAGAATACAAGTTTTCCCTTCAATGTTACCAACAATATTCATTACTTCGGCTACATTTGGTTTTGGTCTTCTCTTATCGATAATAGCGATTGGCGTATTTAATGCATCTGCTAATTTCCTTGCACGAGTAACTCCACCATGGTCTGGTGAAACAACAACTACATCATCCATGTCAGTGATTTTGTTTTTAAAGTAGTTGGCAATAATAGGTGCTGCCATTAAATGATCTACTGGTATATCAAAGAATCCTTGAATTTGAAGTGCGTGAAGATCAAGTGCAATTATTCTATCTGCACCTGCAACTTGTAATAAGTTAGCAATTAATTTAGCAGTAATTGGCTCACGGCTTCTTGCTTTTCTGTCTTGACGAGCATATCCGTAGTAAGGAATAACTACATTTATTGTATCTACAGATGCACGTCTTAATGCATCAATCATAATTAATAAAGTCATTAAATTATCATTAACTGGATCACTAGTTGATTGGATTACGAAAACTTCACATCCACGAACACTTTCCTCTATATTGATAGAAACTTCGCCATCACTAAACTTTTTAACACTACATTTACTAAGTTCTACACCTAATGATTTTGCTACCTGCTGAGCTAACGGAATATTAGCATTTAATGAAAACAGCTTTAATGGTTTATCTACAAGCATATTAA
>CAUSKO010000050.1:0-8695 GCA_963532255.1 uncultured Gemella sp.
AAGAAAAAGCTGAAAAAGAAAAAGCTGAAGCTGAAAGACTTGCTAAAGAGAAAGCCGATAAAGAAAAAGCTGAAGCTGATAGATTAGCTAAAGAGAAAGCTGAAAAAGAAAAAGCTGAAGCTGAGCGATTAGCTAAAGAAAAAGCTGAAAAAGAAAAAGCTGAGGCTGAAAGACTTGCTAAAGAGAAAGCCGATAAAGAAAAAGCTGAGGCTGAACGATTAGCTAAAGAAAAAGCTGAAAAAGAAAAAGCTGAAGCTGAAAGACTTGCTAAAGAGAAAGCTGAAAAAGAAAAAAATCAACCTGCTTACTTTAGTAATCCAAAAGTAACTTTCAATGAAGATAAATCACTTGCAACATTTGCGGATAATGATGGTGATACTCCTGTTAAAGTTACTATCCCTACTGCAGGTTTAGAAAATGACGTATATGAATTAGAAGTTGTTAAAGCAACTGTTCCAGGATTAGATAGTAATAACGAAGTATACGATATTCACTTCGTTACTAAAGATGGAAAAGTTCGTCAAATTAAACAACCTGCTTCTATCAAAGTTCCAGTTGAAAGAAAAGTAATTTCTGCTTATCAAATTGATAAAGATGGAACTAATAAACAAAATATTGAAAACTTCTCAAACGTTAAAGAAAATAATGTTAACTATGTAGTAATCGAAGCTAAACACTTTAGTTTATACGGATTCGAGTATGAAAATACTGAAACTCAACCAGTTGCCCCACAACCTTCTACAAATGAAAAAGAAGTTAACAAGCCTGTACAAACTTCTGTTCAAAATAATAAGGTATCAAAAACTGAATTAAATAGTAAAAATAAAACTAATAATAATGTTGCAATTAAAAACAGTAAAAAAGATTTACCAAAAACTGGTATCAATTCTTCTTCTGCAGTTGGTTTAGGATTTATTGCATTATTATCAGCACTATTACTTAACAGAAAGAGAAGTAAATAATTAATTTTAAATAAGGAGAATAATTATTACAATGAAAAGAAACACTATTATTAAAGTGATGTCTGCTAGTATACTAGCAGCGTCACTTGCGGTAGTTGATTTTTCGACAAATTTGCAACAAACCAAATATATCCATGCAGTTGGTACACAAGAAGTATCAGTTGATGTTGCCGCTCATCTACTAAATGCAAACAATTCTGGACAGCGTTCTATGGGAGATGCTGCTTTAGAAAAAGTTAGCATAAAAAAAGTCGGAAACCAATATCAATACACTGTTATTTGGAAAGATTTAAATTTTAATGGACAATCTGATGGTATATCTAAATTCTGGGTTGAAGGAAAAGAAGTCCAACTTTCATCTACTACCTACCCTAATGTTAGTAATCCTAAACAGGCTGTATTTACTCTACCAGAACTTAAGTCTAATCTTAATGTAGAAGTATTTGTTCAAATTATGGAGAATATTATGCCGGGAGCTGGACGTAAACCAGCAATTTTACAATTAGATACAAATGGTGTTTCAAAAAAATTAGAAACTTCAACTACTGAAAAACAAAATACAACTACAGATAAAACTGCACAAACAGATAACAATACTAAACAGGCAGAAACAGATAACTCAGCTAAAGAAGATGCAAGTCAAAATTCTGCCGCAAAAGCTGAAAAAGAAAAAGCTGAGGCCGAAAGATTAGCTAAAGAAAAAGCTGAAAAAGAAAAAGCTGAAGCTGACAGAGCTGCTAAAGAAAACACTACAAATAATACAAGTAATGTAAACAACTCAACAAGCAGCAATCATTATTCTAGCTTTAGATCAGCAACAGGGGGTAATAAACCCAAAACTCCTAGTCAACCAGCACCTACACCAAAAGGTGGTAAATTAGAAAACGTAACATATTATAGAAATGTAACTGTTTCTCTTTTAAATGCAAGTAACCCTAGTCAAAGATCAATGGGGGATGTTGCTCTAAATGGTATAACTGTTTTTAAAGATTCTAGAAATACTTATCATTACATCGTTAAATTTAAAGAAATTAATAAGAGTGGTATAAAAGGTGGTATCTCTCGTTTTTGGGTAAGAGGAACACAATACCCATTAACTTATACAGGTGGAGGAAATAATGAAGTTCACTTTACAAGTAGTGAAAAACTTCAACAAGTTCCAGTATCAGTTTTTGTACAAGCTATGGAAGATATTATGCCTGGTGCAGGTAAAAAAGATGCAATTCTCTCAATAAACTGGTCAAATGCAAAAGAAGAACAAGGACAAGCTGATCCTTCTGGTGGAGGTCCTGGTGGAAATCCTGCCGGAGGGCCTAATGGAGATAAGAATAGTGGAAAACAGGCTAATGGTGATCAATCTAATGGTGATTCTGCGGACAATTCTGCTGATGATAACAACGATGGTCGTGTTGATAACTCTGGAGAACTTTCAAAAACTGGTTTAAATAGTAAAACTAATTTAGAAAGTAAAATTAGCTTAAAAAGTCCGTATATAATAATACCTAGTGCTGTAACGCTACTTGGAGCTATACTTGTACTTATTAAAAGAAGACTATTTTAAATAACCCCTTATACAAGTTAAAAATATTAGAACTTAAATCACTCTAATACTACTAACTAAAAAGGAGTTGACTCTATATTATTGTAATCTACGGGTCATCTCCTTTCCTATGTTAAAAAATTTGAAAGTGAGTAATAATAATGAAAAGAATAGTTAAGTTTATTACAATAATTATTGCCACGCTTGCACTTATCTTTACATCTAATAATTCATTATTTGTGAAAAATGCTAGAGCCGAAGATAAAGTGTACACCGTTCCTGTTGAATTGTGGCATTCTGATAATAATGGAAAATTATCAATGGGTAATAAAGCTTTAGCTACTCACGCTAAGGTAACAATTCATGATAATAATTCATCTACAATAACAGTCCAATTCGTCCCTATGGACTTTAATAATATGCATGGACACCTACTATCTTTAAGTATTTATTCATCCCCTATTTTCTCTGGTGACCTTACTGCCGCTTCTGTTGATAGTACATATAACGATACTAATCTTGATGGTGGTACTAGTTCTTATCCTGGAACACTAAGCTTCAAATTTTCTGAAGCAAAACCAGAAAAAATTGGTGTTCGAGTTTCAGTAGATGCTATGAATAAAATAATGGGTGGTGACGCAGCACAAAATGCCATTCTAAAATTTAATTGGTCTGCTGCTAAATTAACATCTGGATCTGATAGTGATTCTAAAGATAATAATCAAAAGAAAAATAATGAATCTAACAATGATCAAAAAGCTTCTGATAATAAAACAACAGAAAATTCTAACAATAAAAATCTAGATAAATATTTTAGTGATAATCAAAAAACTGAAAAAGCTGGTATTTATACTGTTGACATAACAGGATCTTACTTAAATCCATTAACTGGAGTTACAGCTGATGGTGGTACAAAAAATGCAGCAATCGGTGAAGGCATGGTTCAAGGTGTTATATCCCCTATTAATGGCGGTGGTGATATAAGTGAAGCTATGAAAAATCAATCAAGTAGCGAAAAACGCTGGTCTAAAGCTTTGCTACAACGTACTAATGATGGAAAACTATATGCTACTGTTCGTGTTCACCTAATGAATTGGGTAAAACGCAGTAGTGAACAAGGGCCTTTTATAAAAGTTTTACAAAAAGATGGAGAGTTTAAACAAGTTGAAGCTACTGAAACAAAAGTAAACATTGAACAATATAAAGATAGTTACGTTGATTACCGCTTCGAGGTACCTAATGAAAACTTTTTAGCTATGGTACAAATGTATGTTGAACCAATGAATAGACCTGTTCGTTTCTTTGTAGAAGTAAATCCAAACACTATTCAAGAAGGAAACAGCGGACTAGACATGGAAGTTATAGAAGAAAAAGATTACTTACCATACTACATTGCTGGTGGTGTTGGAATATTTGTAATCTTAGCCGGTAGCTTTACTATACTAAAAAAAAGAAAAAATCATTAATATGCTAAACAGGAGATACAATATGAAAAATAAATTTATAATCCTTGTTTCATCAATACTAGCATGTTTATTAATTCTTTCTGGTTGTTCTTCAACTAATAATAGTTCTTCTAGCTCTAGTGATCCAAATCTTGCAGATAAGGCTTTTAATGAAACCATTGACTTAACAGGTGTAAATAAAGACAAGAAATCTGAAGAAGAAAATGGTAAACGAGTTATTATGGATTCAGTTGCACTTAGCCAAGTAGCTGATGTGCTAGATATTAAATTAGCTGGTATTCCTACTACAAAATTAGGCCGTATGCCAAAAAGATACGAAAATACTGTACAAATAGGATTACCTATGAATCCAAATATGGAAGTTATAAAGTCTATTAATCCTACCGTTGTTTATGCACCAGATAGTTTAAAAGATTGGTTAAAAGAAGGTTTTGAAAAAAATAATATTCCACATAAATTTGTTGATATCCGAAGTGTTAATGGATTATATTCAGTTACTGAAGATTTAGCAAATACATTTGGAAAAGAAGAAAAGTTTGCTCAATTAAAAAAAGATTACGATTCATTCTTTGTTGAATTTAACAAAAAAATCGAAAATAAGAAAAAACCTAAAGTACTAATCTTAATGGGACTACCTGGAAGCTATATGGCAGCATCGGATAAATCATACGTAGGTAATTTAGTTAAATTAGCTGGTGGAGAAAATATAATAAAAAGTAATGATGAGTTTTCTCCATTAAATCTAGAAACTGCTTTAAACGAGCAGCCTGATATTATTTTACGTACTGCTCATGCAATGCCTGATACTGTAAATGAGATGTTTAAAAAGGAATTTGAAAACAATAAGAGTTGGTCTCATTTTGAAGCGGTAAAAAATAATAAAGTTATAGACCTAGATAGCTCAATATTTGGTATGACCGCTACATTTGACTATCAAAAAGGATTGGAAAAATTAGCTGAAATATTTTATGCTAATTAAATCGTATAACACCAGAAGAGTATTTCTTCTGGTGTTATAAAAATATAGTAAAGGAGATTATATTTTGAAAGATAAAAAAACACTTGCTTTTATTATTGTCATAATATTATTAATTAGCACTATTTTTATCTCTGCTAACAGTGGTAGTATAAAAGCTTCAATAAGCGAGCTATTAGTTGGTATATTTAATAAAAAATATGCTAATGTTAATGCAATAATAGATGTGAGATTCCCTAGGATTATTATTACTATTTTAGTCGGTGCTGCCTTAGGAGTAAGTGGTTTGCTTCTTCAAACAGTTCTTAAAAACCCCCTAGTTGATCCTAGTCTTATTGGTGTATCTAGTGGTGCTAATTTATTTTTATACCTTGGAATAGGTTTATTTCCTCAAGCACTTATTTTTAAATCTATCTTTTCTATAATCGGAGGAATAATTGGCTTTATCTTAATATATTACCTTGCAGGAAAAACTAAAAACAATGTAAAAATAATTTTAATCGGTATTGCAATTAGTTATTTCTTCAGTGGAATCACTAGCAGCATCCAATACTTAAATCAATCAAATTCTACTACTTCTACTGCTTTTAAAAATGTTGCTCTTGGCATAAAAAACTGGGATGATGTTTCTTTACTCCTAAGATGGCTACCAGTACTACTAATTATTAGTTGGCTATTAGCAAAGCTATGTAATATTTTTGCACTAGATGATAATATAATTACTTCACTTGGAATCAATATAAATTATATTAGACTTTTGATTTCATTTATTGCAGTAGCACTGGCATCTATTACTACTGCCGTATCTGGTGTACTAGTATTTTTAGCATTAATAGTTCCACATATCGCTAAAATAATAATTGGTAGAAATCACATATACACTATACCTTTTAGTGCATTACTTGGGGCATTTGTATTTTTACTTTTTGATACTTTAGGACGTCTAGCATTTTCTCCGATAGAAATTCCAGCCGATTTAATAATGATGGTTATTGGTGGTCCTGCATTTATTATTCTTGTGAAAAAAGGAGTAAATTAATGACAAATATTATTGAAATAAAAAATCTCTCATTTAGTTATAATAAAGATAATATTATATTTAATAACTTATCACTAGATATTAAAAAAGGAAAAATAACGACAATACTTGGAAAAAATGGTTGTGGTAAAAGTACATTAATTAAACTTATAGCTAAAAACTTAAACTACAATAGTGGTAGTATAAAATTAGAAAATAAAGAGTTAAGTAGCTATAATCTTAAGGAGCTAGCAAGTAAATTATCAATAGTTTATCAAAAAAATGAGACACCTAAAGAAATTACAGTTAACGACATGGTTAGTTTTGCACGACTTCCATATCAAAATATCTTCTTCTATAAAAAATCAAAAGAAGACAAAGAAAAAGTTGATTTTGCTTTAAAACATACCAATTTAACTGAGTATAAGGATAAGTATGTCTCTGAATTATCAGGAGGACAATTACAACGTGTCTATATTGCAATGTGTCTAGCACAAAGCACAGATATTATAATACTAGATGAACCTACTACATTTTTAGATATTAAATATCAAAAATCAATAATGAAATTAATAAAACATCTAAATAATACACTTGGTATTACTATTATTATGGTCCTACATGATATAAATCAAGCTCTTACGTACAGTGATTATATAGTGGGATTATTAAATGGAGAAGTAGTTAAAAACGACTCTGCCGATAAATTTTATGACGAAAAGCTATTAAATAAACTTTATGATGCTGATATAAAAATTGAAGACAAAAAAATTATAAGTTGGTAAGTGAATAAACAAAGAAAACTCGAGCATATAATAATGCTCGAGCTTTTTTAATCAAATAAATCTTTTGCTTTTCTACTTACTTTATCAATGAAGCTTTCATCTTCTTCTACTTTTTCATCTTTAAGTTTTGCTAATTGTAAGTAAAGTTCTCTTTCTTTTGATGATAATGATTTAGGAATTTTTATTGATACTACAATATAGTGATCCCCTTGACCATATCCCATAACATTTTTTACACCTTTACCAGCTAAACGGAATTTTCTACCGTGTTGAGTACCTGCTGGAACATTTAACTCAATAACACCAGTTAATGTTCTAACATCTACTTTTGTACCAAGAGCTGCTTGGGCTGGTGATAATTCTAATTCTGTATAGATATCATCATCTTCACGTTGGAAGTATGAATCACTTGAAACTGATACTTCAATGAATAAATCTCCAGCTGGTCCACCATTTTCTCCGGCTCCACCTTTACCTTGCAAGCGAACTCGTTGACCTGAGCTTATTCCTGCTGGAATCTCAACTTCGTATTCAACTTCTTTGTTGTTATATCCTTTACCGAAACAGTGTGCACATTTATCTTTTATAACTTTTCCACGTCCTTGACATTCAGAACATGTTCTTTGACTTTGGATTCTACCGAATGGAGTATCTTGATAAACTACTTCTTGTCCACTTCCGTGACATCTGTGACATTCTGTTACTGAAGAAGAATCTTTTGCACCAGTTCCATGACAGTGATCACACTCTACATCTTTACGAAGTTTTATAGTTTTTTTAGTACCAAAAACAGATTCTTCAAAAGTAATATTCATTCTGTGAAGTAAATCATCACCTTGTCGTGGTGCATTAGGATTTCTTCTTCCCCCGCCTCCACCAAAGAAGCTAGAGAATATATCTCCTAAATCATCAAAGCCACCAGAGAATCCTCCAGAGAATCCGCCACCGAATCCTCCAAAACCTCCAAAACCACCTTGGCCACCAGCACCACCATCGAAGGCTGCATGACCAAACTGATCATATTGAGCTTTTTTATTATCATCACTTAATACTTCGTAAGCTTCTGTAATCTCTTTAAATTTTTCTTCTGCACCCTCTTCTTTATTAATATCCGGGTGGTATTGTTTAGATAACTTACGATAAGCTTTTTTTATTTCTGCTGCACTTGCTCCTTTACTAAGACCAAGCACTTCGTAATAATCTCTTTTAGCCATTTTCTACCTCTCCTTAAATTTTAAATGAGGGAGCAGAACCTAAGTCCAGCTCCCTTTTTTTCTAAAATTTATTATTTTTTCTCAGTGAAATCTGCATCAATTGTATCATCATCTTGATTGCTTGATTCTGTATTAGCTCCTTGAGCTCCTGCTGCTGCATTAGCTTGTTCGTAAAGTTTCATAGTCATTTCTTGAACAGCTTTATTTAATTCTTCTTTAGCTGCTTTAATTTCTTCGAAGTTATTGTTTTTAATAGCTTCTTTTAATGCATCGTTTTTAGTTTTAATTGCATCTAATAAGCTTTGATCAACTTTATCTTTAGCATCTTCTAAAGCTTTATCCGCTTGGAATGAAAGTTGGTCAGCTTCGTTACGAATATCAGCTTCTTCTTTACGTTTAGCATCAGCATCTGCATTTGCTTCAGCTTCTTTAACCATTCTATCGATATCTTCTTCACTTAATGAGCTACTTGATTCGATAGTAATTTTTTGTTCTTTTTGAGTTCCTAAATCTTTAGCAGTAACATTTACGATACCATTTTTGTCGATATCGAATGTAACTTCGATTTGAGGTACTCCACGTGGAGCTGCTGGAATATCTGTAAGTTGGAATCTTCCTAGAGTTTTGTTATCAGCTGCCATTGGGCGCTCACCTTGTAGTACGTGAATATCTACTGCTGGTTGGTTATCTGCAGCTGTAGAGAATACTTGTGATTTTGAAGTTGGGATAGTTGT
>CAUSKO010000051.1:0-8671 GCA_963532255.1 uncultured Gemella sp.
CATACTTTATTATGCTATAATATTATTACTTATATAGTATGATTTTCTAAAATTTTTTATATAAAATGATTATAATTATCAATAATTAATTAAATTAAGGAGGAAAATGAAAATGATAAAAGAAAACCGACTAGCAGGATTTATTTTTAATATTATTTCGCTTTAATTATAATAGGAATTAGTATTTTATCGATTTACCTATCTTATAATTCTACTAATGTAGAAGCTTTAAAGAAAAAGAATCTAGTATTCAATAATGAAACTACTAATGCCACAAATACTGATTCAGTAGTGCTTGCTGTCTATAAAATTATACCTGAACCAATTGGAGAGCTCGATGATGGTACATTATTATACGCAATACAATATAACCAAGATGGTAAATATAGTTACAGCTCAAGCAAAGTCAGGAGATGACACAATTAAAACATTAATTGAAAAGTAAGAAAAGGGCATGTTGGACATCTTCGTAATTTGTATATTTATAATGAAGACAATTTTCCAAATATAAATACAAAGATATAACAAAAAAAGTTCTTAGTTTAAAACTAAGAACTTTTTTCTTATCTTCTAAGTATATTAGCTATAGAATCCTGATACATCATCTGAAAGATCGATTAAGATATTTTTCATTTGTGAGTAGTGTTCTAAGATAACTTTGTGAGTTTCACGTCCAATACCTGATTTTTTGTATCCTCCGAATGGAGCATGTTCAGGAATTTGGTTATAAGTGTTAACCCACATTCTTCCTGTTTCTACACTACGCGCAATATTAAGTGCTCTAGTGATGTTTTTAGAGAATACTGCTCCCGCAAGACCGTATTCACTATCGTTCGCTTGTTCAATAACTTCTTCATCAGTTTTGAATTTAATAATTACAGAAACTGGTCCGAATACTTCTTCTTGAGAGATACGGCAAGCATTGTTAACACCAGTAATTAATGTAGGTTTTACGAAAGCACCTTTATCACATCCGTTTTCAGTGTAACGTTCTCCACCAACAAGAACTTCTCCACCTTCTTTTTTAGCAATTTCTACGTAGCTAACAATTTTTTCAGCTTGTTTTTCATCAATTTGGCTACCCATTTGTGTAGTTGGATCTAATGGATCACCAATTTTAATTTTGTTAAATCTTTCTTTAACTTTTTCTACGAATTCATCATAAATTCCTTCTTGAACAAAGATTCTTGAACCAGCACAACATACTTGTCCTTGGTTGAATAAGATACCAAGTTGAGCACCATCTAATGCTTTTTCGATATCAGCATCATCTAAGATAATGTTAGCTGATTTTCCTCCTAATTCTAATGTAGCTGGAATTAATTTTTCAGCAGCAGCAACAGCGATTTTCTTACCAATTTCTGTAGAACCTGTGAATGCTAGTTTATTTAATCCTTCATGATTTTTTAGGTATTCTCCAGATTTACTTCCACGTCCTGTTACTACGTTTAACACACCTTTTGGAAGCACATCTTGAATTAATTCTACAAATGTTAGTAAGCTTAGTGAAGTTAAGCTTGATGGTTTAATAACAATTGTATTACCTGCAGCTAAGGCTGGAGCAAGTTTCCAAGCTGCCATTAAGAATGGGAAGTTCCAAGGAATAATTTGTCCTACTACCCCAATAGGTTCTCTTAATACTAAGCTTAATAATTTTTCTTCTAATACAGTTGCTTGACCTTCATCAGCTAAAATACAACCTGCGAAGTATCTAAAATGTTTAGCACTGAATGGAACGTCAACAGCCATTGTTTCACGAATTGGTTTACCATTATCTAAACTTTCAGTAGTTGCTAATAATTCAGTATTTTCATCAATAATATCTGCGATTTTATTTAATAATGCAGCACGCTCACTTACTGTAGTTTTTTTCCAAGTTTTGAATGCTTCTTGAGCTGCTTCAACAGCACGGTTTACGTCCCCTTCTGTTGCATCTGGGAAGTTTGCAAGATATTCACCATTTGCTGGGTTGTATGCCTTCATAACTAATTTATCTTCTGAATCAACCCACTCCCCATTAATAAACATTTTGTAATTTTCTTTGTTTAATTTACTCATAATTTGCGTCTCCTTATACATAATGTATTTTCTAAAATACTAACACAATTATGAATACGCTTCAATATTTCTGCTTAAGCGCTTACAAATATATGACAAATATTTTTAGATTAATTAGAAGATATAAAATATAGATTATTTTCAATATATAGTTATATTTTGAGGTTTTACTACTTAGACAAAAAATAATATTTCAATATTTTTTTTATATTCTAATGTTAATTTTATAATTTTTATATAACAGAACTTAAAAAATCTTTGAAATTAGATATTAATTTCAAAGATTTTCATGTATATATTATTTTACTACTCTTACACGTGCTTTTCTTTCTATTGGAGCTGGTTCACCAACTATTTCTCCAAATGGCATTTGTGCACGTAATACTAAGTTAGTTGGAATATCCCATTCTTTTGCTACTCTTTCATCGATTACCGGGTTATAGTGTTGAATATTTGCTCCAACACCTGCTTCTGCTAATGCATTCCAAACTGCAAATGATGCAATACCTGTTGATTGTTCTGACCATAGCGGGAAGTTATCAGCATATGATGGAAATTGCTCTTGTAGACCTTTTACAACATCATGGTCTTCAAAGAATAAAATTGTTCCGTATGCTGATGCAAATCCATCAAGTTTTCCTTTTGTTGCAGCTTTTGCTTCTTCATTAGGAAGGAATTTTCCTAATTCTTCAAAAGTAATATCCCAAAGTTTTTGGTGATTTTCACCTAATAATACTACTGCATGAGCTGTTTGCGAATTAAATGCACTTGGTGAATATTTTACAGCATTATCAATAATTTCTAGAACTTCACTTTCTGATACTGGTAAATTTTTTCCTAATGCATATTGGCTTCTTCTATTTTGATATAAATTTTTTGCGTTTGTCATTTTTTTCCTCCATTTTAGCTACTTGCTAATTTAGTTTTTTTATTTTATAATTATTATATATTAATATTAACAGATACAAAAAATTATACAAGTACGATTTTTTTGTATAGTCAGTATCTTTTAGGATAGAAATGAATTATATCAAAGAAAATTTGTTAGGAGAATTTTTAATATGGTAGAAAAAGAATTATTTGGAGTTTGTCCTTTCTTTACAACACAAAAGATTTTATCTGGAAAATGGACGATATTAATACTACATTTACTTGAAGGAAAAGCAGTAAGGTTTAATGAACTTCAACGTGAGTTAGGAACAATTACACAAGCTACTCTAACAAAACAACTTAAACAATTAGAAAAAGATGGTTTAATTAATAGAAAAGTCTACGCACAAATACCGCCTAAAGTTGAATATAGTTTAACTGAAATTGGGCAAAAATTCCAAGGTGTTCTAAGTGAACTTGAAAACTGGGGAAATGATTATATAGAATATCTAAAAAATTCTGATAGAAAAGATTTAGTGGCTCAATAATGGATAAAATAAATAAAATTAAAAGTATCCTTCCCCTACTATCTGATAATCAATTAGATATATTAGACCGTATTATTTCATCTTGGGATCTTAAAACTTCACAACTTCATACTGATGATACGATAGTTAAAGCAATATATGAAAGTACTGTAAATCCTATCGAGGACCCGCTTAAAAATTATTCAAAAGAGGAATTATTAGAAGAATACGGCGTACTTTTTTACAACCAAAATGAAATAGAAAAAACAAATAGTAGTATAGAAGGAGCCGAAGTAGAATATCCTCAAAATATGACTAATAATAATTCCAAAGAGAATAAATATGATAACTTAGACATTAAATCACTTATTTCTAAAAAACCCTTAGTCGAAGAAACAGTTAAACAACAAACTAGCGATGATTTTGATCCACTATTTCCAGACGTTGATTTTGACTCTATGACAAGACTTAATAAATCTAAATATGATGATCTGGACTTTTCTGCATTAATATCAAAGAAACCAAAATAATATATTATTAAAAAGACGATGTAAAAATACATCGTCTTTTATTTTTCTTTTTCTATTAGATTTTCAACATAGTTTATATATTTTTCTTCCATAATTTCAGCACGAAGATTTGGGCTCTTATTTAGAATTTTTCTTCCTTCTTCTAATAGTTCTAATGCTTTTTCAGTATTATTATTTACTTTCCATTCAATTAACGCAGTAATCGTGTTATTCTGAGGTGTATTAGCTTTAAGACTAGATTTTATAAATGAATCATTCAACAATTCATCTAACAAAGGATTTTCTTTATCTAATAAACACATAAAGAAAACTAATAATTTAGAGACTTCTATTTTGTACGGTAATACCATATCCGGATTTTCTTTATAAAACTCTAAAAGTCCTTGGTATGCTTTTTCAAACTCAAATTGCTCTTGATAATAATCATACTCTATAAATTTTAAAGCGTCTGTTAGATAATTTGGTTTTTCTATTTTTAAACTTTTAATTTTTTCTAATTCTTCTGGATGCTCTTCAATATAAGACTTACCTATACTAGCATAATAATTAACAACTAATGTTAAATAAAGAACATATTTATTAGTTTCATCTTGTAATGAAAGTCTATATGTCATACCATCATTAAATCCAGATGGTACTGCATTAGATATTGCAAATATTATACCTATCATTACTATCATTAAAGTGTAGATGCTAGGATATATAAACCAAATAACTATAGAAAATATAAGGTTTCCTAGCACTCCACCAGCTAAATACAGCTTATATTTAAACTTTCCTTCAACATATTTTGGAGGTTTCATTAAGCATTGACCTAAAGTTCCTCTCATATGTTGCAGTCTTAACTTAAATTTATTATTATCATCTTTTTCAAGTTTAAAATCAAATATTCTAAAGTTAACAAATTTATATCCAGTTAGCAATCCAAATACTAAGTGCCCGGCTTCATGAACAATAATTTGTATCACTACTCCTAGAACACATGATATTATAAGTAATATTACACTAATATCTTCTACTTTTGGAGCTAATCTCCCAGCATAACTTCCTCCAAAGAATCCAACAACACCAGATAGCAAAATATATATTAAAAATTTTAATATTCGTCCACTTTTATTCATAATTCCCCCTATTTAATTAGTTTTTTCTTGAATGAAGTCTATGATTTCTGTTAATTCTTCCTTTGAACCAACTGTAACTATAAATATTACATCACCCATAGCCTCCGCAAAAACTCCAGGTACATATTCTACCATTCTGATTTTTTCATGGTATTCAATATTAACATCATCTTCTGAGTATTTATAATTATATTTATTTCGTCTAGATACAGTTGCCGTGTAGTTACTAGTTTCATATTTTGGTACTTCTTCACCTACTACTACTTTTGCATATAGTTCACATAAATCACAATTATACGCGTAGTTATATAAATCTAGAGTTATCCCACCTGCTATACGATTATTATATTCTAAAGCAATATATTCTCCATCGGGAAGTTTAAAGAATTCAATATGGAAAAATCTTTCTTTCATTCCAAATTGTTTAACAATGTTTTGACCAAGTTCTACTAACTTTTCATCAATTTTTGGTTCAATATCAGTATAATAATCTAATGAATTATTTACTAAATCAAGAGTAGGTAAACTGTAAGTAAAACTTGTATCGAATACTACATTCCCTTTGCTATCTATTAATCCATCATATGTACAAAGTACTCCATTATCAATATACTGTTCTAAGAAATAGCTTACACTTTCATCCCAAATATTTTTAAAATTAGCTGCATCTTCTTCAGTAAAAAGTTTATAAGTGTTAGCTGAGCCAACACCATTATCCGGCTTTGCAATGACTGGCAGACCTAGACTCTCTATTGCTCTATCAAACTCTTCATTATTACTTACTGAAAGACCTTCTACTACTCTTACACCAGCTTTTCTAAAAATATCTTTCATATTTGACTTATATTTTGTTAGTTGTAACTCTTTAGGTTTCACACCAAAAACATTAAAGTCTTCTCTAATTTTCGCATCTAATTCTAACCAGTATTCATTGTTAGATTCTACTCTATCAATTTTTCCGTGTTTATACGTTAGAAAAGCAACTGCTTTTAGCACTTCATTATAATTTTCTAAATCACTGACTTTAAAATACTCAGTAATAACTTCTTGTAGTCTTGGACTTAGCTCATCATAGCTTTCAGCCCCTACTCCTAATACAGTTATTCCTTTATCTTTAAGTCTAGCTGCAAAATATTCTTGACTCTTAGGAAAGTTCGGAGATATTAATAAATAATTCATAACTACACCATCCTTTTTTAGTTTACATACAATTTTACCATAATTTTTAAAAAATTTCTAATATTTTTCTGAAAAAACGTATTATAAAATAAAAAAAGAGAACTAAAAGCTTTCTTTGCTCTTAATCCTCTTCCATCTATTCTATTCTTTTATATTTACTGTCAGATTTTGTAGATAAGTTTTAAATGTTGAATCAACCTCTTCAGTTAGTCCTTTTGTTGCTTTTAGATCAACATAAATCTCTACTTTTTCATTGAAAGTTTGAGTCATTATAATGTTACTTAGCACACAAATATTTGATACTAAACCACAAAACTCAACTTCTTCATAATCGCTTCGTGAAATATATTTTGCTAATTCTCTACTTCCAAAAGTTGTTTTATTAAATACCTTTTTAGCATCTTTTTCATAGTCAGCAACTTTTCCGTATAGAGCATGTCCTTCAGAATCTATTATACAATGCTCAACTGGTAGGTGTTTTCCTTCACGTGTTGTTAAGTAGTTAGTATAGTGAGTATCTTTTGTAAATATAACATCTTGATTATCTTTTTTATATTGTTCGATTTTTTCAACAATAATTGGTTCAAGTTCCTTAGTTCCTGGAGCTCCTAAAGCACCATCAACAAAGTCTTTTTGATAATCTACTACTACTAGTAGTTTCTTACTAGTCATATTTTTTAAAGTAACCCTTATATAATATAAAAATACAACTACCAAGAGTACTATACAAACTTGGAACACCATATCATAAACAAATTTCATATTAAATCTTGGCATTCTAACAACGTTATAAATAACTATTGCTATCCCAATAATAAATGGTATTATTAATATTTTTACCTGTTTTCTTATAAAAATTGGGAAATCTTTAGCTCCTACTTTTTTATATATAAGATATCCAAATAAACCAATTGCACCTACAATAACAGCTAATGTTCCATACTTATGCATTAAGTGGAATAGATGTTTTGCTCCAGGTCCAAAAATATAACCTAATGTTATAAATGTTCCAACCCATAGCATTCCTCCTACTGTAGAATACACATGAAATTTCTTCGCATCAACTTTTGTTATACCTGAAAAATATCCTAAGATATGTCTAACACCAGGAAGATAATATGCAATAAATATTACAACATTACCGTATTTATTAAAAAACTCTGAAGCCTTTGTCATTCTATAAGGGGTAAGCCCAATATATGTTCCATATTTATCAATAGCTTTGACTCCCAGCCTTCTACCTACTTCGTATGAAAACTGCATACCTATAATTGTTCCTAGCGCACTAGCAATAATCATTCCTAAATAACTACCATGACCACCATATGCCATTATTCCAGCTAATAGCATCATTGTTTCTCCTGGTAGAGGAAGGCAAGCAAATTCGAGTATAAGCGAGATAAACAAAATCAGATAAACATGTTCTGCTAATAGTTTAAACAGCATTTCCATTATAAACTATTCTCCTTTGCTATAATATTTTTTAATTATATCACATTTAAGCTTCAACTACAAATTTAAATATACAGTTAATATGATACTATTGTATATACTTTTTTACCAATTTAGCAAAAGAAATAGTGCAAAATGTACCATATTACCGTTTATAATATCACTTTTAGTTAATTATAACTTAAAAATTATATTAAATAAAATTTATTATGTACCTATTTTTGAAACAAAAAAGGCTCGAGATTTTATCTCGAACCTTTTTATTTTATTAAACTAATACTTTATCGTTCTCTTTTCTTTCTTTAGGAGATTGATGTACTTTTACTTCAATTTTTCCTTTTTTATTTAATTCTCTTACTTTTAGTACTGCCCATAGTTGAGCTGCAATAAATAGTGAAGAATATAGACCAAATACTAATCCAATTAATAACGCTACGTTGAATGAGTAGATAGAACTACTTCCTACTAATAACATTACTACTACAGTAATAATAACTGTTAATACCGTATTGATAGAACGTGTTAAAGTTTGTCTTAATGATACGTCAACAATTTTGTAAATTTGTTCTTTAGTTTTAATTAGTTTCTCATGACGCATATGTTCCCTAATTCTATCGAATGTAACGATTGTATCGTTTATTGAATATCCGACAATTGTTAGTACTGCGGCAATAAATGTAATATCAATTTCTAAACGAAGTAAGCTTGCCATAAATATAATAACTGCTACGTCGTGTAGAAGTGCTATAACACTCGTTAATCCCATTCTCCATTCGAATCTAAATGCTACGTAAATTATAATACCGATAGATGCGTAAAGTAGAGCGTAAATTGCGTTCTTAACTAATTCTTTACCTATTACTGGAGATACAACACTTAAGTTCGCATCTTTTTCATATTTTTTAGCAAAGTATTCTTTTATTTCTATTGATTT
>CAUSKO010000052.1:0-8553 GCA_963532255.1 uncultured Gemella sp.
AAAAAAAACCTACCTTACAAAAAATATTGTAAGGTAGAAATAAGGGAGTAAATATGAAAAGTCTTTATTATAAGCTAGGGAGACTTATAATAAAAGAACATATGAAGTAATATATTATTACTTCACTTATGATTATATCAGAAGTATATACAAAAAACAAGAGGAAAATAAAAAAAAACTAAAAAAAAATTAGTTTTTTTTTTGAAAAATATTAATATATAAAATAATTATATAAAAAAACGAATAATTTATGAATAATTAATTTATTATCTATATTTAAAATTTAATTTATGGCTTTAATTTAGGAAATTATAAAGTTAGAATCTTTACAATAAATATATAAATAAATCTCTTATAATTATTTTTTTATGTAAATAAGAGGGAGCTGCTAAAAAAATATTAAGAAAATATTAATATAAATAATATATAAAATAATGTATATATTATATAAAAATTTTAGTTTGAATAATAAATCTAGAAATATAGTAAATTACTATAGTAGCAAAGAGTTATATTAAAAGTTCCGTATAATATTAGATGTAGAAAAAATAAAAAAACTAAAGTTATATAAAATCACAATATTTGAGATATTGAAGATTAAAAATAGCTCTAGTCTTTTTATTTATTTTTATATTTTTGGTTTTAATGGTGTGTAATTATTTTACTTCGTATTTTTCACGAACAATTTTAGCTACTTGCTCACAGCATTTATCTGTTAATTCGTCACTACTTGCTTCTACCATAACTCGAATTAAATTCTCAGTACCAGAAGCACGAAGTAAAATACGTCCGTTACCAGCTAATTCTTGTTCCACTTTTTCACATTCTGCAAGAACTTCTTGGTCTTCCATAGCAACTTTCTTATCTGTAACTTTAATATTTACTAATTTTTGAGGATAAATATTAACTTCATCTGCTAATTCCTTAAGAGATTTTCCTGATGATTTGATAATGCTAGCTAATTTTACTGCTGTTAAGATTCCATCTCCAGTAGTGGCATAATTCATTAGAACTATGTGTCCAGATTGTTCACCACCAAGAGAGTAGTTATTTTTTCTCATTTCTTCAACTACATATCTATCACCAACTGAAGTTTTAACAGATTGCATATCGTTTTCTTCAACGGCTTTGTAGAAACCTATATTACTCATTACTGTTGATACTACCATGTTATCTTTAAGTTCACCTTGTTCTTTTAGGTGTTTAGCAAGAATAAACATAATTTTATCGCCATCAACAACATTACCTTCAGCATCTACTGCAAGAACTCTGTCTCCGTCTCCATCAAATGCAAAACCTACATCAACACTATTTTCTTTTACGAATTCTGAGATAGTATTAATTTTCGTAGATCCTACATTATCGTTAATATTTGTTCCACTTGGAGCACATCCAATAGTTTCTATATCAGCTTCTAAATCACCAAATAAGAATGGTGCAACACCAGTTGTAGCTCCATGAGCACAGTCAAGTGCAATTTTAATACCAGCTAAATCTTTAGAAATCGAATGCTTTATATGTTGAATATATTTTTGAGTAAGCTCACTACTGCTATATAAGTTACCTATTTTTTCATAACTAGCTACTTTAATTTGATCAACATTATCTATTAAATGTTCAATTTCTAATTCTTGTTCATCAGTTAATTTAAATCCATCAGGACCAAAGATTTTAATTCCATTGTCTTGATATGGATTATGTGATGCAGAAATCATAATTCCGCTATCAGTTTCTATTGTTTTAGTTAGATAAGCTATTGCTGGAGTAGGAATAACGCCTACAGTCATAACATCGACACCAACGCTAGTTAAACCAGCAGTAAGTGAATATTCAATCATATCACATGAAATTCTAGTGTCTCTTCCTATTATTACTTTAGGGCGTTCTTTTTTTTCAGTAAGTAATTTACCTAATGCTTTACCTACTTTAAAACTTAAATCAGCGGTAAGTGACTCGCCAGCGACACCACGTATACCATCTGTTCCAAAATATTTTCTCATGAAAATAACTCCTTAAATTAATTTAAATTATTTTATAATCTATATGAATATTACTATATAAAGCGAAATAAGTCAAGGTTTAGAGAGGTTTTGTATCTAATTTATCAAGAAGTTGTGTAAAAAAGCAAAGAAATATGAGAATGAATAAAAAATGTGTTATAAAATTATTTTATAACACATTAGTTTTAAAGTTAATTTAGTTTTTCAATGTCTTCTAATACTTTCTTAGCTTCATCTTTATTGTTTTTTGAATAAACCTTTTTATTGAAAATAATTGCACTTATTGAAATCATATGTGCTGAAACAGGTGCAACTAAGAATAAGAATACTATAGCTAAGAGTAGTTTAAATTCAAAAACATGTAAGTATCTATAGAAATAGATAAAACCAGTTATTAAAATTAACTCTACAGCAAATGATCCTGTTACTCCTGCAGCATGGATTTTAGTTAATTCATCAGGTAATCTAATAAATCCAATAACTGTTGCAGCCATGGCAACAATAGAGATAAGAATAAGAAGTATCATTATTATATCTAAAATATTATTTAGAATCATCACTAAATACCTCCTTCTTAGCTAAGAATCTTGCAGTAACTATTGTTCCAACTAAACATATAATTGCTATAATTAAGATAAGTGAAATATATGAAAAAGTTTTATAATACATACTCACTAATGCGATAAGACAGATAAGTGGCATAGCTAACAAATCGCTGGCTATTAGCTTATCAAAGATACTAGGTTTTTTAACGATATAGACTAGTAAGAAGAATATCATTGCTATACTAGCAAAGATTCCTAAAACTATTGTGAAGTTTAAAATTTTATCCATTTAAATCAACCTCCAATATCGCTTTTTCAAAACTATTTTTAATTCCTTCTATTTCTCCATATATATCATCAGTATCTAAACAGTGAATAAATAGACTTGTATTATCATGACCAACATTAACTGTAAGGGTTCCTGGAGTAAGAGTTATCATATTTGCTAATAATGTAATTTGCCAATTTTTTTGTACTAGTAATGGATATTCAAAAATAACAGGATTAACATCTAGATTTTTTCTAAACATCATTTTAAGAATATTTATATCGGCTTTTAATAATTCGATTAGAAACATAATTACAAGTTTTATCCATTTATAAATATAAACGTAGTAAAGTTGATCACCTAGAAAACTTTTAGCGAAAGTTTTTCTAAAGATAAATAAAATAATCATTCCCCAGAAAAAACCTACCGCAAAGTACTCAGAGTTATAAGTTCCAGAAAAGAACATCCATATAACTCCAACAAAAATATTAATTAAAAATTGAAATGCCATATGTTATGCCCCCTTTCCAAGAACTATTTCTATATATTTTTTAGGATCTAATACCATTTGAACACCGTTGTTAAAGAAGCTATCTAATTGATTAGAAAATATACCAATTAAAAATGCAACTGCTACGATAGAAACAAGTGGTAATAATATCCCTTTTGGAAGTGGTCTTAGAGGTAAACTCTTATTAATGTTATCATAGAAAACATTAAGGAATATTCTTATTAATGAATAAAATACAACTAGACCAGATGCAGCAACAAGTGTTGCAATATAAATATGGTTATCTAACACGAGACCTCTAATAATTAGGGCTTTACCATAAAAACCACTGAACGGAGGTACTCCTGCAAGTGATAAAACTATAATAAAGTAAGTCCATCCTAATAAAGGATATTTATTAATTAATCCACATTTTTGAAGGAATTTAACTCCACTTGCATAAATAACTAATCCAACTACAATAAATAGTGCAGCTTTTAGAAGTATATCATTTACAGCATAGAACAATGCTCCTTTAACACCATATGTATTAAGTGTTGCAGTACCGCAAACCATAACCCCAAGTGAAATTACAATATTGAAGATTACAATTTGTTTTAGATTTTCTTGATATATTGCTCCAATACAACCTGCAATAATAGATATTGCTCCTAAAATTAACAAGTATGATTTAATAAAGTTTGATTCATAGTAGAATAATCCATATGTTCTAATAATTGAATATAATCCTACTTTTGTTAATAGGGCACCAAAGATTATTGATACTGATATAGGAGGTGCTGCGTATGATCTATTCATCCATGTGAATAATGGGAATAATGCACCTTTCATACAGAAAACAAAAATCATAACAGCACCAACTAGATAAACACCTCGTCTATCAGCCATATTAGAAATTGTTTGCGATATATATGCCATATTTAAACTACCAACAATAGTGTATAAATATCCGACACTAATAACAAATAAACTTCCTGCAAAAACATTCATTAAAACATAACTAATAGATGATTTTAATTGCTCTTTATTAATACCTACTAAAAGAAGTAAGTAAGAGGCCATTAACAATATTTCATAGAATACAAACAGGTTAAAAATATCTCCTGTTGTAAAGGCACCGTTTATTCCGACCATGATTAATAAGAAACCAGGGTAGAAAAAGCTAAGTTCACGAATTTTATCGATAGTTTTATATGAGTAGAATAGGGTAGCTAGGAATACTACACTTGATGTTGTTACAAGTATACTGTTTAAGCCATCTAGTGTAAGAGTAATACCAAAAGGTGTAGCCCAATTCCCCATTTCTAGAATTAAAACTTTATGTTTTTCTACTTTAAAAAGATTATAAATAGAAAAGCCTAATGTCAGAATAGTAGCAATAAATGTTAACAGTCTTTGCATACCGATTCTTTTTCTAAATAATATTGAAATTGCAGCGAATAAAAGAGGTATAAAGATTGGTATAACAGGTAAATTACTATGCATTTATCTTTTCCTCCTTAATATGTTCTACGTCTTCTAGTTCAACTACATTGTCACTACGTTTAAGTTTATAGTTAGCAATATAAATTGAAATTAGTAGACATGTTACTGCAAATCCAATAACTATAGCAGTAAGTATTAATGCTGCTGGGATAGGATCAATGTAATTTTTTCCTAGTTCTGAGATTATTGGGATATCTCCATCGTATAATCCACCAGCAATAAGTATAATTAAATTAGCGGCATGACCAAAAAGGCCAACACCAATAATTATACGTATCATACTTTTAGAAAGCATAAGGTAAACTCCAAATCCAACGAGAATACCTGATAATATAATCATAAAAAATTCCATTATTTACCATCCTTTCCAAAAGCTAAAATTACTGTCATAAGAACACCTACAACTATTAAGTAAACTCCTAAATCAAAAATAGCAGCAGTATGTAATTCCATTTCTCCCATTAAAGGTACATGAATATGAGTGAAGTGATGTTTAAAGAAATTCTTTCCAGCAACTACACCACTGAAAGCTGTACCTACAGAGAATAATAGTCCAATAGCAGTAACGTAAACATAATTTATTGGTAGCAACTTAGTTACTTTATCAATTCCATATGTAAACATCGCTAAAGCTAATGACATCGTACAAAGTAGACCACCAACAAATCCACCACCTGGAAGGAAGTGGCCACCAAAATACAAGCTAAGAGAAAGTAAGAATATGCAACCTGAAATAATTGCAGATAGTGATTTTAAAATAACATCATTAGTCTTCATCTTTTGAACCTCCTCTTTTTATAATTCTAAACATAGCATAAATTATTAATGCGACCATTGTCATTACTGTTACTTCAAACAAGGTATCAAATCCCCTAAAGTCAACGATAATAACATTTACTATATTACCTCCACCAGAAGCAACTACATTATCAAAGTAGAATTGACTAATTTCTGATGGATTTTTATACGCATATGCTACTAAACCAACGAGTGTAAAACTTATTCCAGTTATTGTAGCAATAATAGCGTTAGTAAGTTTAAATGGTTGTTTTTCGATATGTTTTGTTCTGCTTGTTAAAAGAATAAATGCTACTAAGAAAATAATAGTAGATATTGATTCAATAACAAATTGAGTCATAGCAAGGTCTGGAGCTCTGAATGTAACATATAAAGCAGTCATCATAAATCCTATTCCAGAAGATAGGATAATAAGAACAAGTCTATTATAAGTAGATGCTAGAGCAACGCAGCAGATTACAATACAAAGTCCAAGTAGTATATTCATATAATGTATAGTTGAGAACTTATTAAAAATTATCGGATGACCAATAGCAAAGTATCCACCAATAATAGTTAGAGATAAAGTACAGAAAATGTAACTCATATTTCTTCTAAGTTCATTGGTAATAAATGTATTGTGTAGGGTTCCGCTAACTTTATGTAGTCGTTCTCCTAATGAATTATATAATCCATGAATAGAAATAATATTTGGATTATATTTATAAATAACATTTCTACTTGCGTATAGTTTATAAATAACAGCAGCAGCTATTATTACAACAATTGATGTGATTAATTCACTTGAAATAAAGCTGTGTTCAAAATGAGTAATAGCTTCATTATTTGTTATATTACTTGCAAGTGCTGCTTGTTGTGCAGGAATTACAATATAGTCTTTAATAAAAGTATTTATTATAACAAAAAATACTAAAATAATAGGAGAAATAAAAATTCCGATTTTAGGGAGATGAAGCTTTTTATTTCCAAGAATATTCTTATCAAATGTACCTAAGAAAGGTTTAAATGACAGAATGAATGAATAAATTGCAGTTCCTAAGGCACCTATAACAACTAAAAGAGCTATAAGTATATAGAATAAACTAGAACTAGTTAAACTATAAACAGCAGTAAGGAAGTATTCTTTTGAATAAAAACCACTTAGTGGAGGAATACCTGCCATTGAGAATCCAGCAATAATACTAAGAATATAACTTATAGGCATGATATTTTTAACTCCACGAAGTTTATCAATATCTCTAGTATGGAATGTGTGATCAATAATACCAGTAATCATAAATAAACTTGCTTTAAAAGCAGCGTGATTTATTATATGAAAACAAACTGCATAAAATGCAAAAGTATAAATATAATGATTGTTATTATTTAAGCCTAAATTTGCAATACCAATCATCAGTGTCATCATACCAAGTTGACTTATAGTAGAATATGCTAGTATTCCTTTTAAATCTTTTAAGAATACTGCAGAAATTGAACCTACAAGCATAGTTATTGTTCCGAAAATAATAAGTGTATTACCAAAAATAGGAGTAAATGAGAATACAATTCCTATTCTAAGTAATAGATATATCCCTGCTTTTACCATTGTGGCAGAGTGAAGATAACTACTTATTGGAGTAGGAGCAGCCATTGCATCAGGTAACCAAATGTGGAATGGGAACTGTGCAGATTTTGTGAAAGCTCCAAAAATTATAAGAACCATAGCAATTAGATATTTTGAGTTATAACCACTATTACGGCTAAATTCAATTATTTCACTTATATTAAAACTTCCAGTGATATTATTAAGAACGAAAATACCTCCAAGCATAAGAACTCCACCAAATACAGTGATAATAAGTGACTTAAGTGCACCTTTTCTTGAAGCATCGTTTTCGTGCCAATAACTAATAAGCAAGAATGAAGAAACCGAAGTCATTTCCCAAAACATGTACATACTTAGTAGATTATCGGATAGAACTACACCTAACATGGCTGACATAAAAATAAGTAAAAAGATGTAAAACTTATGTAGTTTTTCATCATTAATGTTCATATAATAACAAGAATATAAAATAACTAATGTTCCAATCCCGGTAATTAGAAGTGCGAACAGAAGTGATAAGCCATCTAGTTTTAGGTTTATATCAAGTCCGACATTAGATGCAAATGCTAGGGTTTTATAAATTATTCCACCAGCATATATATTCTTTAAGTTAGATAAAAAATATATAAATAAAATTAATGGAACAATTATAACAAATTTACCAGTGTGTATTTTTTTGAAACTTTTTCTCAAGAAAGGTACAAAAAACATGGCAATTACTGGTAAAAATACAGCTAATTGTAACATAAAAAAACCTCTTTCTTAAATTTTATTACATTCCCCATTATATAATAAAATAGCTTGAAATACCATTATAATATTAAAATAGTGTTAAAAAAAGACTATAAAATAGGAGGATTTAATGCATAATATAGAGTTAATAGGAATGCATTTGAATTATAAATATTGTAATAAAAAATATAGAAGTAAACTATATATAAGATAATAAAATAAGTGGTGATAAACAGTGTAAAAAGCGAATTCAATAGTAACAGGCTATAATTTAAATATAGATAATTATTTTTTTAGATATCGCTTGTTAAAGAACAGAAAAACAGGTATAATGGTATTATCAAAATAATTACAGGGGGACTAACTGATGTCAGAAAAACAAACACCACATATTAAACCGAATGGAGTAGAAATTGCTGAGACAATTTTATTACCTGGTGATCCATTAAGAGCGAAATTTATCGCAGAAACATTCTTAGAGGATGCGGTTTGTTTTAACGAAGTACGTGGAATGCTTGGATATACTGGAACTTATAAAGGGAAAAAGATTTCTGTAATGGGAACTGGTATGGGGCCAGCTAGTATCGGTATTTATTCTTATGAATTAATTCACACTTTCGGAGTTAAAA